>NZ_AP024897.1:0-316763 GCF_024529975.1 Vibrio quintilis
ATGCTTTATCACGAAAATTTTGACGTCATTGTCGTTGGTGGCGGTCACGCAGGAACGGAAGCCGCTTTAGCCTCTGCCAGAACAGGACAAAAAACCTTATTACTGACACATAATATTGATACCCTGGGCCAGATGTCCTGTAATCCGGCTATTGGCGGAATAGGAAAAGGCCATTTAGTGAAAGAGGTTGATGCATTAGGTGGCCTGATGGCTCAGGCAATTGATCATGCGGGTATTCAGTTCAGGACATTAAATGCATCAAAAGGTCCGGCTGTCCGGGCGACACGGGCTCAGGCAGATCGTGCGCTTTATAAGTCTTTCGTCAGGAGTTCTCTGGAGAAAACACCGAACCTTACATTGTTTCAGCAATCTGTTGATGATTTACTGGTCGAGCAGGATAAAGTCACTGGTGTGATTACTCAGATGGGACTGAAATTCCGGGCCAAATCAGTAGTATTGACTGTCGGAACTTTTCTGGGTGGCAAGATCCATATCGGTATGGAAAATTACTCTGGTGGCCGGGCGGGGGATCCTTCTTCAATTGCTTTGGCAAAAAGACTCCGGGAACTTCCGCTGAGAGTTGATCGGTTAAAAACTGGAACTCCTCCGAGGATCGATGCAACGACAGTTGATTTCTCTGAGCTCGCTGTTCAGCACGGCGATGATCCTACGCCTGTGTTTTCTTTCTTGGGTAACAGAGAACAACATCCCCGCCAGATTCCCTGTTATATCACTTACACCAATAGTAAAACCCATCAGGTTATTCGTGATAATCTGGACCGGAGCCCGATGTATGCAGGTGTCATTGAAGGAATTGGACCGCGTTATTGTCCTTCGATCGAAGATAAGGTAATGCGGTTTGCTGATAAAGACAGCCATCAGATCTTTATTGAGCCGGAAGGGCTGACGACAGCAGAATTATATCCAAATGGTATCTCAACCAGTTTGCCTTTTGATGTTCAGGTAGAGATCGTCCGTTCAATGAATGGATTTAAAAATGCGCATATTGTCCGGCCTGGTTATGCGATTGAATATGACTTTTTTGATCCGAGAGATCTGAAACAAACCTATGAAAATAAATGTATTCAGGGATTGTTTTTTGCCGGACAAATTAACGGAACAACCGGATATGAAGAAGCTGCAGCCCAGGGGTTAGTCGCCGGACTGAATGCGAGTTTGTATGCACAGGACAAAGAAGGCTGGAGCCCGAGACGGGATCAGGCATATATGGGCGTTTTGATCGACGATCTTTCTACATTAGGGACGAAAGAGCCCTATCGTATGTTTACTTCCCGTGCTGAATACCGGTTGCTGCTTCGTGAAGATAATGCTGATTTGCGTTTAACCGAAAAAGGTTATGAATTGGGGCTTGTTGATGAGACGCGTTGGAAGCGGTTCAATCAAAAAATCGAAAATATGGAAACTGAGCGCCAGCGTCTGAAAGATATTTGGGTCAATCCGCAGTCTGTCGGGATTGATGAACTGAATACCATGCTGAAAACACCTGTATCCCGCGAGGCGAACGGAGAGGATCTGCTACGCAGACCTGAAATGACATACCAAAAACTGACTTCGTTGTCTCAGTATGCGCCGGCATCAGAGGATCAACAAGCGACTGAGCAGGTTGAAATCCAGGTGAAATATGAGGGGTACATTCAAAGACAGCAAGATGAAATTCAAAAATCATTGCGTCATGAACATACAAAACTACCATTAGATCTGGATTATAAAGATGTGAAAGGTTTGTCGAATGAAGTGATCCTCAAGTTGAATACAGCCAAGCCTGAAACAATTGGTATTGCTTCCAGAATTTCAGGCATAACACCTGCGGCCATTTCTATTTTACTGGTTTATCTCAAGAAAAATGGTTTACTCAAAAAGGGAGAAGCCGCTTAGATGACGACTTTGAGAGCTCGTTTAGATCAACTGATAGCGCAGACTGACTTAGAGGTCAGTGAACATCAAAGGGAGCAATTAACCGGTTATGTTGCTTTATTAAACAAATGGAACAAAGCTTATAATCTGACTTCTGTTCGTCATCCTGAAGAGATGCTGGTTAAACATATCTTAGATAGTATTGTTGTGAGTCCTCACTTAAGTGGTGAAAGGTTTATTGATGTCGGAACCGGCCCTGGATTGCCGGGAATTCCCTTAGCAATTATGAATCCTGAGAAAAATTTTACATTACTCGATAGTCTTGGAAAGCGGATTCGTTTCATTAAGCAGGTCATTTATGAGCTGAAAATTGATAATGTTGAGCCTGTACAAAGCAGAGTTGAGGCATTTCACCCACAAAATAAGTTTGATGGTGTTCTAAGCCGTGCATTCGCTTCTGTTTTAGATATGATAGATTGGTGCCAGCATCTTCCGGATCAGCAGAATGGTGTTTTTCTGGCTTTAAAAGGACAAGTACCGCACGATGAGATAAATCAGCTTCCTGAAGAATATTCTGTGACAGATGTCAAATCTTTAGTTGTTCCTGAGTTAGAAGGTGAGCGTCATCTTGTAATCTTATCGCGCAAGAAATAAACAGCGAGGCAGATCGTGAGTAAAATTGTAGCAATCGCCAATCAGAAAGGCGGGGTTGGGAAAACAACAACTTGTGTGAATTTAGCTGCATCAATGGCAGCAACAAAACGCAAGGTTTTAGTCATTGATCTGGATCCACAGGGAAATGCCACAATGGCAAGTGGTGTCGATAAATATCAGGTTGATTACACGGCTTATGATTTATTAGTTGAAGAAGTTCCTTTTGAAGATGTTGTTTGCCAGAAAACGACCGGTCATTATGATTTGATTGCTGCAAATGCTGATGTGACCGCTGCAGAAATAAAACTCATGGAAGTTTTTGCCCGTGAAGTTCGTTTAAAAAACGTGTTATCGTCGGTTCGTGATAACTATGATTTCATCTTTATCGATTGTCCTCCCTCTTTAAACCTTCTTACAATCAATGCGATGGCTGCCGCTGATTCTGTTTTAGTGCCGATGCAATGTGAATATTTTGCACTTGAGGGACTGACAGCACTAATGGATACCATTAGTAAGCTGGCTGCAGTTGTTAACAACAATCTGAAGATAGAAGGTTTGCTAAGAACGATGTTTGATCCTCGTAATCGCTTGTCTAATGAGGTATCAGATCAGCTCAAGAAGCATTTTGGTGATAAAGTATACCGAACTGTTATTCCACGTAATGTTCGCCTTGCTGAGGCGCCTAGTCATGGTAAACCTGCTATGTATTATGATAAGTATTCTGTGGGCGCGAAAGCATATCTGGCTTTAGCCGGGGAAATGTTACGTCGTGATGAAGTTTTCGCTTAAGTATTAATACATAGGATTCGTTTTTATGTCTAAACGTGGTTTAGGAAAAGGGTTGGATGCTTTATTGTCAACCAGCTCTCTGGCCAGAGAAAAGCAACAGGTTGCGACTCATAGCCAATCTCTTTCTTCAGATGGTGAGCTTACCGATATATCGATAACTCATTTAAAACCAGGAACCTATCAACCTCGTAAAGATGTTTCTCCTGAAGCTTTGGAAGAACTTTCAGCATCCATTCAGTCTCAGGGAATTATACAGCCCATCATCGTTCGTCCTGTCGGGCAAGGCATGTATGAAATTATTGCAGGTGAAAGACGCTGGAGAGCAGCAAGACTTGCCGGGTTGAAGCTTGTACCGTGTTTGGTCAAAAAAGTTGAAGATCGGGCAGCGATTGCAATGGCCCTGATAGAAAATATTCAACGTGAAGATTTGAATGCCATCGAAGAAGCTCAGGCTCTGGAACGGCTACAGGATGAGTTTGAATTAACTCATCAGCAGGTTGCGGATGTTATTGGTAAATCCCGGGCTACTGTCAGTAATTTATTGCGTTTAAATCAGCTTGATGATGCGGTGAAGTTGCTTGTTGAAGAGCGTAAACTGGATATGGGGCATGCCCGGGCTCTGCTTGTTCTTGAAGGTGAAAAGCAGGCTCTGATTGCTCATGAAGTAGCAAAAAAACATTTAACTGTTCGTCAAACTGAGCAGTTAGTTAAGAAAGCCCTGGAACCAGAAGCTGAGAAAATTCAGAAACCTGTTGTAACGAATCAGGCATTGAATTTGTCTGAAAGATTGGGTGAAATGTTACAAGCAAAAGTTTCTGTTGCTCTTTCTGATAAAGGGAAAGGAACGATTACGATTCGTGTTGATGAAAATCAGAAGCTGGAAGAGATTTTGCAGTCGTTAACACATCAGGTAGATTCACAGGAAGCCGTAAAGTAAAGCGCTGATGTTTTTTATGCGCTATGGTATTGCTTTTTGTGACATATTTTAAGGAATTGTAGGTTCGGCTTTATTGTAAAAGATAGGGTCGAATGTATAATCGGCCTATAGTTAACGGATGGTAAATTATGTTAAACAAATGGTATATGTTGTCATTTCTTTGGCAGATAACCTTTTTTAGCATATCTGCCGCTATCGTGAACTATGCGCTGGGTGAGAAAAGTGGATTGTCTACTTTTCTCGGGGGGCTTGCGTACTGTGTACCTACATTATTAGCCAATTTATATATGCATTCTGGCCGTGATACTGGGAATGAATTTTCAGATGTTGGCCGTGCGTTTATTAGCAATGTCTATAAGTTGATTATGACCGCAGGCGTATTAGTGTTTATTTTTAAGAAAGTTGACATTAGTGCGGGTGTGTTTGTTGCTTTTTATTGTCTTGGTAGTGTCGTTCAGTTCGTAACGTCATTTTTTTCAATCAACCGTGAATAGATAGGATATTCAATGTCTGGTTCAGGTGAAACCACTCAAACCACTCAAGAATATATCGCTCACCACCTGACTTTTTTGAGTTCAGGAGACGGCTTTTGGAGTATTAACATTGACTCCATGGTTATATCAGTGCTTTTAGGGGCTGGTATGCTTTGGCTGTTTTCCCGTGTTGCAAAAAATGCTTCAAGTGATGTCCCCGGGAAGTTGCAATGCTTCGTCGAAATGCTCGTCGAATTTGTTGATGGAACGGTAAAAGATGTATTCAGCGGAAAAAGTGCGTTAATTGCTCCATTGGCGATAACCATTTTCGGATGGGTGTTCCTGATGAACTTAATGGACTTGATCCCGGTAGATTTCCTTCCTCATGCAGCAGGCTTGATAGGAATTCATTATCTACGTGTTGTTCCTTCTGCAGATGTGAACATAACGCTATCAATGGCGTTAGGTGTCTTTGCTTTGATTCTGTATTACAGTTTTAAAATTAAAGGACCAATCGGATTTGCAAAAGAGTTAACACTACAACCTTTTAATCATTGGGCATTTATTCCAATCAATTTGATTTTGGAAGGTGTCACTTTGGTTTCGAAGCCGGTATCACTGGGTCTTCGTTTGTTCGGAAATATGTATGCTGGTGAGTTGATCTTTATTTTGATTGCCGGGTTATTACCCTGGTGGTCTCAATGGTTATTGTCCGTTCCTTGGGCTATTTTCCATATATTGATCATCACATTACAAGCATTTATCTTCATGGTATTGACGATAGTTTATTTATCTCAAGCATCAGAAGAACACTAATTCAAACTTATTTATCATAAAACTCAATAGTATAACTTGGAGTCAATAATGGAAAACTTGAACATGGATCTGCTGTATCTTGCAGCGGCGATCATGATGGGCCTAGCAGCAATTGGTGCAGCAATCGGTATCGGTATGCTGGGTGGTAAGTACCTTGAAGGTGCTGCTCGTCAGCCTGATCTTATCCCACTTATCCGTACTCAGTTCTTTATCGTAATGGGTCTTGTTGACGCAATTCCTATGATCTCTGTTGGTCTTGGTCTATACGTCATGTTTGCGGTTGCTGGCTAGTATAATTGCACTGTGATTAGTTAGTGTATTTTCCTATTTGCAAACATATGAGGAGTCTGCGGTGAATATAAACGCAACTCTGTTCGGTCAAGCGATAGCTTTCGCTCTTTTTGTTTGGTTCTGCATGAAATTTGTATGGCCACCATTGATGACAGCTATTGAAGAACGTCAGAAAAAAATTGCTGATGGTTTGTCTGCAGCCGAACGTGCTGAAAAAGATCTTGATTTAGCGAAAGCGAATGCTTCTGAACGCATCAAAGAAGCTAAACGTGCCGCTGCTGAAGTCATCGAACAAGCAAATAAGCGTAAGTTACAAATTATTGATGAAGCTCGTGTTGAAGCTGAAGGTGAGCGTGAAAAAATTATCGCTCAGGCTGAAGCCGAGATTGAATCATTACGTAACAGAGCTCGTGATGACTTACGTAAACAGGTGGCAGTATTAGCTGTGACTGGTGCAGAGAAAATTCTTGAGCGTTCAATCGATAAAGAAGCGCATAAAGATATTCTCGATAATATTACTGCAAAACTATAGCTGGGGGGGCGAATATGTCTGATTTGGCAACTGTCGCACGCCCCTATGCTAAAGCAGCGTTTGACTTTGCGGTGGAAAAAGGGCAACTCGACCAATGGGGAGAGATGCTTACTTTTGCTGCTGAGGTTACCCAAAACGAGCATATGAAGGAGCTGTTAAATAGCTCTATGGCTGCCGAAAAAATGGCAGAATTATTTATTGCCGTTTGTGGTGAACAGTTTGATGAATTCGGTCAAAACCTGATTAAGGTGATGGCTGAGAATGGGCGATTAAAAGCTCTTTCTGATGTCTGTGATTTGTTTTTTGAGCTTAAAGTTGAGCACGAAAAGCAAGTTGAAGTTGAAGTTGTTTCTGCAACTGAGCTTTCTGAACAGCAAAAAACAGAAATCAGTAACAAACTGGAACAGCGACTTGAGCGCAAAGTTCAGCTGAATTGCAGTATAGATGAGGCCCTACTCGGTGGGGTTATAATTCGAGCCGGAGACTTAGTCATCGATAATTCAATGTCTGGACGATTGTCCCGACTGAGCGATGTCCTACAGTCTTAATGGGGATTGGAGCATGCAACTTAATTCCACGGAAATTAGCGATCTAATTAAACAGCGAATAGAATCATTTAACGTTGTTAGTGAAGCTCGCAATGAAGGTACTATCGTATCGGTAAGCGATGGTATTATCCGCATTCATGGCCTGACGGACGTGATGCAAGGTGAAATGATTGAATTACCGGGTGGCCGTTATGCATTAGCACTTAACCTTGAGCGAGACTCGGTAGGTGCTGTTGTTATGGGGCCATATGCCGACCTGAAGGAAGGCACCAAAGTTACAGGTACTGGTCGTATTCTTGAAGTACCTGTAGGGCCAGAGCTACTGGGTCGCGTAGTGAATACACTAGGTGAGCCAATTGATGGTAAAGGTTCGATTGATGCTAAATTGTCTTCTCCTGTAGAAGTTATAGCACCTGGTGTAATCGATCGTAAATCGGTTGATCAACCAGTACAGACTGGTTATAAGTCTGTCGACTCGATGATTCCTATTGGTCGTGGTCAGCGTGAATTGATCATCGGTGACCGTCAGACTGGCAAAACAGCAATGGCAATTGATGCCATTATTAACCAGAAAGATTCAGGTATTTTCTCTATCTACGTTGCAATTGGCCAAAAGGCATCAACAATTGCAAACGTGGTTCGTAAACTTGAAGAGCATGGCGCATTAGCAAATACAATTGTTGTTGTTGCTTCCGCATCTGAGTCCGCAGCTTTACAATATCTGGCTCCTTATGCCGGATGTGCGATGGGTGAATATTTCAGAGATCGTGGTGAAGATGCATTGATTGTTTACGATGATCTCTCTAAACAAGCTGTTGCTTATCGTCAAATCTCTTTGTTGCTGAAGCGTCCTCCTGGTCGTGAAGCTTTCCCTGGTGATGTTTTCTACTTACACTCACGTTTACTTGAGCGTGCTGCTCGTGTAAGTGAAGAGTATGTTGAGCATTTCACTAATGGTGAAGTGAAAGGGAAAACAGGTTCTCTGACAGCTCTTCCTATTATCGAAACTCAGGCTGGTGATGTTTCTGCTTTCGTACCAACGAATGTAATCTCTATTACTGATGGTCAGATCTTCCTTCAAACTGAACTGTTTAATGCAGGTGTTCGTCCTGCGGTTGACCCGGGTATTTCTGTATCCCGTGTTGGTGGTTCAGCTCAAACGAAGATCATGAAGAAACTATCTGGTGGTATTCGTACTGCACTGGCACAATATCGTGAATTAGCGGCGTTTGCTCAATTCTCTTCTGATCTGGATGATGCGACTAAGAAACAGCTTGATCATGGTCAGAAAGTAACTGAGTTGATGAAGCAGAAGCAATATGCACCTATGTCTGTATTTGATCAGTCATTGGTTATCTTTGCTGCTGAACGTGGTTATCTTGAAGATATTGAGTTAAATAAATTGCTTGATTTCGAAGCTGCCCTACTGTCGTTTGCTCACAATCAATATGCTGATTTAGTCGCTGAGATTAACCAGACTGGTGCTTATAACGATGACATCGAAGCGAAGCTGAAAAAGCTGGTCGATGAGTTCAAAGCAAACCAAACTTGGTAAACAGGTCGGTGGTGATGTGAATACCACCAGCTAATGGAGAGTAACGATGGCCGGCGCGAAAGAGATACGTAATAAAATCGGAAGTGTGAAGAGCACTCAGAAGATTACGAAAGCAATGGAGATGGTAGCAGCTTCTAAGATGCGTCGCAGTCAGGACGCGATGGAAGCTTCCCGTCCCTATGCAGAAACGATACGTAAAGTGATCGGTCATGTCGCGAACGCTAATCTGGAATATCGTCATCCTTATCTGGATGAGCGTGATGCGAAACGTGTTGGTTATATCATTATTTCTACTGATCGGGGTCTTTGCGGTGGTTTGAATATTAATTTATTCAAGAAATCTATGCAGGACATGAAAAGCTGGTCAGAAAGAAGTGTTGAAGTGGATGTGGCTGTCATAGGCTCAAAAGCAACAGCATTTTTTAATGGCAGTGGCGCTAAAGTATCTGCTCAGGTTTCAGGGTTGGGTGATAACCCAGCATTGGAAGACCTGATTGGTTCTGTTAGCGTGATGCTGAAGAAATATGATGAAGGTGAGTTGGATCGCCTCTATGTCGTGTTTAACCGTTTTGTGAACACCATGGTACAGGAACCAACGATCGATCAATTGTTACCTTTGCCGAAGCTGGAAAGCGAAGAAATGTCTAAACGTCAGCACTCATGGGACTATCTTTATGAGCCTGAACCTAAGCCTTTACTAGATACGTTGCTAAAACGTTATGTTGAGTCTCAGGTTTATCAGGGGGTTGTAGAGAATCTGGCTTGTGAGCAGGCTGCGCGAATGGTCGCTATGAAAGCTGCAACAGATAATGCCGGGAATCTGATTGAAGATCTTGAGCTTGTGTATAACAAAGCCCGTCAGGCTGCGATTACACAAGAACTATCTGAGATTGTTTCAGGTGCGGCTGCTGTTTAAGCATTGGTAAAACGAAATAGTTTAGAGGATTAACGATGACTACAGGTAAGATCGTACAGATCATTGGTGCAGTAGTCGACGTGGAGTTCCCACAGAGTGAAGTACCAAGTGTATACGATGCTCTGAATGTTGCAGATGCGAAAGAGCGTCTGGTACTTGAAGTACAGCAACAGTTAGGCGGTGGCGTTGTGCGCTGTATCGTCATGGGTAGCTCGGATGGTTTACGTCGTGGAATGGTAGTTGATAATACTGGCGCTCCAATCTCAGTACCAGTAGGTACAAAAACACTTGGTCGTATCATGAACGTCCTTGGAGACGCGATTGATGAACGTGGTGAAGTTGGTGCAGAAGAACTGTATGCGATTCACCGTGAAGCGCCAAGCTATGAAGAGCAGTCTAATGCGACTGAACTTTTAGAAACGGGTGTTAAGGTTATTGACCTGATTTGTCCGTTTGCTAAAGGCGGTAAAATTGGCTTGTTTGGTGGTGCAGGTGTTGGTAAGACCGTTAATATGATGGAGCTTATCAATAACATTGCAATTAAACACTCAGGTTTGTCTGTATTTGCTGGTGTAGGTGAGCGTACCCGTGAAGGGAACGATTTCTATTACGAGATGCAGGAAGCTGGGGTTGTAAACATTGAACATCCTGAAGAGTCTAAAGTAGCCATGGTTTATGGTCAGATGAACGAGCCACCGGGTAACCGTTTGCGCGTTGCTTTGACTGGTTTGACAATGGCTGAAAAATTCCGTGATGAAGGCCGTGATGTTCTATTGTTTATCGATAACATTTATCGATATACCCTTGCTGGTACAGAAGTATCTGCTTTGTTAGGACGGATGCCTTCTGCGGTTGGTTATCAGCCGACACTTGCTGAAGAAATGGGTGTGCTGCAAGAACGTATTACTTCAACAAAGCATGGTTCGATTACTTCGGTTCAGGCTGTATATGTACCTGCGGATGACTTGACGGATCCATCTCCAGCAACAACATTTGCTCACTTGGATGCAACAGTTGTACTAAGTCGTAACATCGCTGCAATGGGTCTTTACCCTGCGATTGACCCGCTGGATTCAACTTCCCGTCAGCTTGATCCGCTTGTTGTTGGTCAGGAGCACTATGATGTTGCCCGTGGCGTTCAGTCTACACTTCAACGCTATAAAGAGTTGAAAGATATTATTGCCATCCTGGGGATGGATGAATTATCTGAAGACGATAAGTTGGTTGTAGCACGTGCTCGTAAGATCGAACGTTTCCTGACTCAGCCTTATCACGTAGCGGAAGTATTTACAGGTCAGCCAGGCTGTTATGTAACTCTTAAAGAAACTTTAAGAGGATTCAAAGGCTTACTGTCAGGTGAGTATGACGACATTCCAGAGCAAGCGTTTATGTACTGCGGTACGATTGACGAAGCAATTGAGAATGCGAAAAAGCTTTAGGGCTGATTAGGAGGCTATATGGCGTCAATTCCCTTTCACCTGGATGTTGTGAGTGCTGAGAAGAAGATATTCTCCGGTATGGTAGAAACATTTCAGGTGACAGGTAGTGAGGGTGAACTTGGTATTTACCATGGTCACGCTCCACTACTGACTGCGATTAAGCCCGGTATGGTGCGTATTGTGAAGCAACACGGCCACGAAGAAATCATTTATGTTTCTGGTGGCATGGTTGAAGTTCAGCCGAGTACATCGACTGTACTCGCTGATACAGCCATACGTGGTGAAGATCTGGACGCAGCAAAGGCAGAAGAAGCCAAGCGCAGGGCTGAAGAAAATATTAAGAATCAGCACGGCGATATGGATTTTGCTCAAGCGGAAAGCGAGCTTGCGAAAGCGATTGCTCAGCTCCGGGTTATCGAGCTGGTAAAACAGCGTCGCTAAAATTTGCGATGTTAAAATTTAGAAGCGGCCTGATAAAGGCCGCTTTTTTTTCGAATTGATATCTTTATCCATTATCAGGATTTCTTTAACACCTCAGCGATTACTGTATAAAATAGGTTTTATGGTGTTTTTATATCATCTCATCAACAGGTAACTAGAATGAAATTTAGTGCAGTCATATTAGCCGCCGGGAAAGGTTCTCGCATGTACTCCCAAAAACCAAAGGTTCTTCATACGCTCGCCGGAAAACCAATGGTCAAGCATGTGATTGATACATGTCAGGGACTTGGAGTCAATAAGGTTCATTTGGTTTACGGGCATGGTGGAGATTTAATGAAGCAGACTTTATCCGAAGAGTCTGTTAACTGGGTTTATCAGTCAGAACAATTAGGTACCGGACATGCTGTTAATCAGGCTGCTGATATTTTTGAAGAGAATGAAAAAGTTGTTGTCCTGTATGGTGATGTTCCGCTGATTTCTGAAGAAACGATTGGAAAGTTGTTAGATTCATATCCTGAATCTGGTATTGCTCTCTTAACAGTTGTTTTAGACAACCCTGATGGATACGGACGCATTGTTCGTGAGAATGGTGGTGTTACTGCAATTGTGGAGCAAAAGGATGCTTCAGACGTACAAAAGTCAATCAAAGAGATAAATACGGGGGTTTTAGTTGCTTCCGGAAAAGATCTGAAACGTTGGTTATCTCTGCTAAATAATGATAATGCCCAGGGAGAGTTTTACCTGACAGATATTATTGCGATGGCTCACAGTGAAGGAAAAGAAGTTACGGCTGTTCATCCACAGGATAGTATTGAAGTTGAAGGGGTGAATAACAGAGTACAACTCGCAAAACTCGAGCGCATGTATCAAAAAAATCAGGCAGAAAAGCTGCTTGAGCAAGGTGTGATGCTTCGTGATCCTGAGCGGTTTGACCTCAGAGGTGAACTACAATGCGGGACAGATGTTGATATTGATGTAAATGTTATTATTGAGGGTTGTGTTTCTATTGGAAATAATGTCGTCATTGGTGCCGGTTGTATTCTGAAAGATTGTGAAATTGATGATAATTCACTGGTTCGGCCCTATAGTGTGATTGAAGGGGCAATTGTTGGTGAATCATGTACAGTCGGACCTTTTACTCGCTTAAGGCCTGGTGCTGAAATGCTGGATGATGCTCATGTAGGCAATTTTGTTGAAATGAAAAAATCCCGATTAGGGTGTGGGTCTAAAGCAAATCATCTGACTTACCTTGGTGATTCTGTCATCGGGGACCGGGTGAATATTGGCGCTGGTACGATTACCTGTAATTATGATGGTGCAAATAAATTCCAGACAACAATTGGAGATGATGTTTTTATCGGTTCTGATAGCCAGTTAGTTGCACCAGTGGTCATTGCTGATGGTGCCACTATTGGTGCTGGTACAACATTGACCAGGAATGTTTCTGAAGGCGAGCTGGTGATAACCCGGGCAAAAGAACGCAGAGTTAGTCACTGGGAAAGGCCGACGAAAAAATAGTCTATATTTTGTGTCAGTGTTTTTATATGCTGACACTATACCCAAGCAACCTGAAGATGCAGGGTTCAGTGAGATTTGTCTGGCTCTGAGACAAGGCACTGATTCGAAAACATAGTCATTCTACGTTGAAAATCAGTCACGCCGTATCAGAGCCAGACAAACTCACCCGCAGGGCGTGAGCTGAAAGGCACATTTCTGCGTCAAGAGAATTTGAAAGGTGGGCACATTCCTGCATTCTCTTTCCTTGAACTGCACCTTTCGGCTGCACGCTGAATCATGCATCTTCAGGTTGCTTGGGTATATAATGCGGTTTTCAGTTATTTAAGTTGCAGGAATGAGTTGGAATGTTCACTTCAGATCGTTATACGCACCTTCTGCATAATAGAATATTTTTTGTTATATGATTCATATTCAACCTTACTTGATTCCTTCAGATTCTGTTCAATATGAAGAAGAAATCAAAAAAAGCAGGTTTTTGACTTATCTTCATCATACGCCTGGAACTGATTTAGCAAAGCAGTATATTTGTCAGATTAGAGCGTTACATCCGGGAGCCAGGCATCATTGTTGGGCTTTTGTTGCCGGGGTGCCTGAAAATTCAATGTTGTGGGGATTTAGTGATGATGGTGAACCATCAGGAACTGCAGGAAAGCCTATATTATCCCAGCTTTCGGGATCCGGAATTGGAGAAATTACAGCTGTCGTTGTCCGGTATTC
The DNA here is from genome assembly GCF_024529975.1 of Vibrio quintilis. GTDB lineage: Bacteria > Pseudomonadota > Gammaproteobacteria > Enterobacterales > Vibrionaceae > Vibrio > Vibrio quintilis. Next base: position 13,502 of record NZ_AP024897.1, read on the forward strand.
TGGTGGGATCAAGCTGGGAACCGGAGGATTAGTCAAAGCGTATGGTGGCGGTGTTCAGCAGGCATTGAAACAAATTCAGGTTGTTGAAAAGAAAGTGACTACTGCAGTGAAAGTAACTCTGGATTATGAGTTGCTTTCAGTTGTCAGGCCGGTGATCGAAAACTTCCAGGCAAAGGAAGTGGATGCACAGTATTTACATAACGTTATTTTACTTATTGAAATTGAAGTTCTTCATTTAGAAGAGTTTAAACAAGCTATTATCAATAAATCGAGAGCCAGAGTTGTTGTTGAACTATTGAATAATTTACAGGAAATTTGAGGTTTACCTTAAAACTATATAAGTATGCAATTTCGTTCAATTACCCGTATTGTCGGGATATTGTTAGCTTTTTTTAGTGTATCCATGCTGGCACCTGCTCTGGTAGCTCTCATATATCGTGATGGTGCCGGTGTGGCTTTTCTGACGACGTTTTTTATCTTACTTATATGTGGGGCTGTCATTTGGTTCCCAAACCGTCAGTCTAAGCATGAATTAAAATCCCGTGATGGTTTTCTGATTGTTGTTCTTTTCTGGATAGTTATTGGTAGCGCAGGTGCTATCCCTTTCATCATTTCAGATGCGCCGGCAATATCTTTGACGGATTCATTTTTTGAATCATTTTCTGCTTTAACGACTACAGGAGCGACTGTTATTGTCGGACTGGATCATTTACCAAAGGCGATCTTGTTTTATCGGCAATTTCTGCAGTGGTTTGGTGGCATGGGAATCATTGTTCTGGCTGTCGCAATTTTACCTGTGTTGGGAATTGGTGGAATGCAGCTCTACAGGGCGGAAATTCCCGGGCCGGTAAAAGATACAAAGGTTACTCCCCGAATTGCGGAAACGGCAAAAGCACTTTGGTACATATACCTCAGTATTACTGTGTTCTGTGCATTGTCATTCTGGTTGGCCGGGATGTCATTATTTGATGCTATCTGCCATAGTTTTTCAACGATTGCTATTGGTGGTTTTTCTACACATGATGAAAGTATGGGATACTTTAACAGTTATGTGATTGATACGATTACGGTGATTTTTTTATTAATATCATCATGTAACTTTACGCTACACTATGCTGCCTTCTCCTATGAAGGCATTCACCCAAAGTACTATTGGAAAGATCGTGAATTCAGGGCATTTCTTTTCATTCAAAGCCTACTTTTTTTGATCTGCTTTCTTATTTTATTCATACATCAATCAGACAAGTCCTCAGTAGACACTTTTTTTCAGGCGCTTTTCCAAACTGTTTCTATATCCACAACGGCTGGTTTTACAACGACAGGGTTTTCTGACTGGCCACTATTCTTGCCGGTGTTACTTTTATTCTCTTCTTTCATTGGTGGTTGTGCAGGATCTACTGGCGGAGGACTGAAAGTTATTCGGGTTCTTTTATTGACCTTACAGGGAGTTCGGGAGATGAAGCGTTTAGTTCACCCAAGAGCCATTTATCCGATAAAACTGGGAGATACCCCATTATCTCCCCGTGTGATTGATGCGGTGTGGGGATTCTTTTCAACATATACTCTGGTGTTTGTTGTTTGTATGCTTGCTCTGATCGCTACCGGGATGGATGAACTGAGTGCTTTTTCCGCTGTTGTCGCAACTCTGAATAATTTAGGGCCAGGACTGGGAGAGGTGTCTGTCCATTTTGCTGATATTAACGATGGCGCAAAATGGATTCTGGTTGTTTCTATGTTATTTGGGCGGTTAGAAGTTTTTACTTTGCTAATTTTACTTACACCAACATTTTGGAAAAACTGAGATCATGATGAAAAGAGCTATTTTTTTATATTCAACCCGGGAAGGTCAAACGAAGAAAATTCTTAATTTTATCATGCAGAGTTTTACTGAATATCAATGTGATCTGGTTGATTTACATCTGAATCCTCAAGTAGATCTATCGGTATACGATAAAATTCTTATTGCCGCTTCGATACGATACGGGCATTTTCATCCTTCATTATATCGATTTATTGATATCCACCAAAAAGAGCTGTCTTGTTCGAAAGCTGCATTTATATGTGTGAATTTAACTGCCCGAAAGGAAGAACAACTAAAAGACACGCCAGAAGGTAGTGTATATGTTCAGACATTTCTCAAAAAGTCAAAATGGTCGCCTGAAATGATAGGTGTTTTTGCCGGAGCTTTACGTTATCCAAGATACCGTTTTATCGATAAGATGATGATTAGGCTTATTATGTCAATGACTGGCGGTGAGACCGATACATCAAAAGAAGTTGAATATACAAACTGGCAAAAGGTCTCAAATTTTGCTAATTCGTTTTTGATTTGTAAATGATATGTTTTTTTTGGGCATAAAATAGCCTTTCTGATGTGTTTATTTAAGTATTTAATAAAAAGTAGAAAAAAGTGCTTGCCAGATATAATTACTCCCCTATAATGCGCCCCACTGACACGGGATGGCAACAACAACTGCCTGAACGATGTGAGTCCGGTCAGGGCTAAAGAGAAAAATTTAAAAAAGTGTTTGACACTGAAAATTATCTCGCTAGAATGACCGCCTCTTCGAAGCAACGCTGAGAAGAAAAGCTCTTTAACAATATAAACCAATCAATCTGTGTGGGTACTCGTTAATTGATATCTTATAAAAGATTTATCAGTGAGAATGAGTGACCAACAGCTATCAGGAAGCAGCTTTGAGTTGCAGAATGAATAGCGGCACAGTCAATTCAGTAATCACTGAGCCGAAGCTTAGGCTTCAAAAAACTTTAATTGAAGAGTTTGATCATGGCTCAGATTGAACGCTGGCGGCAGGCTTAACACATGCAAGTCGGGCGGAAACGAAAGAAAGCTTGCTTTCTTGGCGTCGAGCGGCGGACGGGTGAGTAATGCCTGGGAAATTGCCCTGATGTGGGGGATAACCATTGGAAACGATGGCTAATACCGCATAATGTCTACGGACTAAAGAGGGGGACCTTCGGGCCTCTCGCGTCGGGATATGCCCAGGTGGGATTAGCTTGTTGGTGAGGTAAGAGCTCACCAAGGCGACGATCCCTAGCTGGTCTGAGAGGATGATCAGCCACACTGGAACTGAGACACGGTCCAGACTCCTACGGGAGGCAGCAGTGGGGAATATTGCACAATGGGCGCAAGCCTGATGCAGCCATGCCGCGTGTATGAAGAAGGCCTTCGGGTTGTAAAGTACTTTCAGTGGTGAGGAAGGGGCAGAGTTTAATACGCTTTGCTTTTGACGTTAGCCACAGAAGAAGCACCGGCTAACTCCGTGCCAGCAGCCGCGGTAATACGGAGGGTGCGAGCGTTAATCGGAATTACTGGGCGTAAAGCGCATGCAGGTGGATGATTAAGTCAGATGTGAAAGCCCGGGGCTTAACCCCGGAACAGCATTTGAAACTGGTCATCTAGAGTACTGTAGAGGGGGGTAGAATTTCAGGTGTAGCGGTGAAATGCGTAGAGATCTGAAGGAATACCGGTGGCGAAGGCGGCCCCCTGGACAGATACTGACACTCAGATGCGAAAGCGTGGGGAGCAAACAGGATTAGATACCCTGGTAGTCCACGCCGTAAACGATGTCTACTTGGAGGTTGTGGCCTTGAGCCGTGGCTTTCGGAGCTAACGCGTTAAGTAGACCGCCTGGGGAGTACGGTCGCAAGATTAAAACTCAAATGAATTGACGGGGGCCCGCACAAGCGGTGGAGCATGTGGTTTAATTCGATGCAACGCGAAGAACCTTACCTACTCTTGACATCCATAGAAGCTTGAAGAGATTCGAGTGTGCCTTCGGGAACTATGAGACAGGTGCTGCATGGCTGTCGTCAGCTCGTGTTGTGAAATGTTGGGTTAAGTCCCGCAACGAGCGCAACCCTTATCCTTGATTGCCAGCACTTCGGGTGGGAACTTCAGGGAGACTGCCGGTGATAAACCGGAGGAAGGTGGGGACGACGTCAAGTCATCATGGCCCTTACGAGTAGGGCTACACACGTGCTACAATGGCGGATACAGAGGGCAGCTAACTTGCGAGAGTGTGCGAATCCCAAAAAGTCCGTCGTAGTCCGGATTGGAGTCTGCAACTCGACTCCATGAAGTCGGAATCGCTAGTAATCGTAGATCAGAATGCTACGGTGAATACGTTCCCGGGCCTTGTACACACCGCCCGTCACACCATGGGAGTGGGCTGCAAAAGAAGCAGGTAGTTTAACCTTCGGGAGGACGCTTGCCACTTTGTGGTTCATGACTGGGGTGAAGTCGTAACAAGGTAGCGCTAGGGGAACCTGGCGCTGGATCACCTCCTTAACGATAAAGATACGTTGATGAGTGCTCACACAGATTGATTTGGTTTAGAAAAGAGATATGAAAGTGTCCCGTTCGTCTAGAGGCCTAGGACACCGCCCTTTCACGGCGGTAACAGGGGTTCGACTCCCCTACGGGATACCATTTCAAAGCGTATTGATTTGAGTATGTTTTAAAATGGTTTGTAATAACAAATCAAGCTCTTTAACAATTTGGAAAGCTGACAAAACAATCTTTTAGATTGTTTGTAAAAGTTCTCAAAGTATTCAGAAATGAATACACCAACACACATTCAAGTGTTCTTGGCTTCTGCTTCGGCAGAAGAAAAAATTTGAGTCCGGCAAAATCAAAGTCTGCATCATGTTTAAATAATTGCAGACAACCTTGGTTGTTTGACCGTAAGACCCTTTGGGGTTGTATGGTTAAGTGACTAAGCGTATACGGTGGATGCCTTGGCAGTCAGAGGCGATGAAGGACGTACTAACTTGCGATAAGCCCGGATGAGGGAGTAAGACCCACATGAGTCCGGGATTTCCGAATGGGGAAACCCATCTGCATCAGCAGATATCATTTACTGAATACATAGGTAAATGAGGCGAACCGGGGGAACTGAAACATCTAAGTACCCCGAGGAAAAGAAATCAACAGAGATTCCGGCAGTAGCGGCGAGCGACCCCGGATTAGCCCTTAAGTTTTATATGTGTCAGGTGAAGGCTCTGGAAAGTGCCGCGATACAGGGTGACAGCCCCGTAACCGAAGATGCAAATAAGGTGAAAACGAGTAGGACGGGACACGTGATATCCTGTCTGAACATGGGGGGACCATCCTCCAAGGCTAAATACTCCTGACTGACCGATAGTGAACCAGTACCGTGAGGGAAAGGCGAAAAGAACCCCTGTGAGGGGAGTGAAACAGAACCTGAAACCGTATACGTACAAGCAGTAGGAGCCTCTTTAATGGGGTGACTGCGTACCTTTTGTATAATGGGTCAGCGACTTATATTCAGTGGCAAGGTTAACCGGATAGGGAAGCCGTAGCGAAAGCGAGTCTTAACTGGGCGTTCAGTCTCTGGATATAGACCCGAAACCGGGTGATCTAGCCATGGGCAGGTTGAAGGTTGAGTAACATCAACTGGAGGACCGAACCGACTAATGTTGAAAAATTAGCGGATGACTTGTGGCTAGGGGTGAAAGGCCAATCAAACCCGGAGATAGCTGGTTCTCCCCGAAAGCTATTTAGGTAGCGCCTCGGACGAATACTACTGGGGGTAGAGCACTGTTAAGGCTAGGGGGTCATCCCGACTTACCAACCCTTTGCAAACTCCGAATACCAGTAAGTACTATCCGGGAGACACACGGCGGGTGCTAACGTCCGTCGTGGAGAGGGAAACAACCCAGACCGCCAGCTAAGGTCCCAAATTATTGCTAAGTGGGAAACGATGTGGGAAGGCTCAGACAGCTAGGATGTTGGCTTAGAAGCAGCCATCATTTAAAGAAAGCGTAATAGCTCACTAGTCGAGTCGGCCTGCGCGGAAGATGTAACGGGGCTAAGCAATAAACCGAAGCTGCGGCAATGCATTTTATGTATTGGGTAGGGGAGCGTTCTGTAAGCGGTTGAAGGTGTGCTGTAAGGCATGCTGGACGTATCAGAAGTGCGAATGCTGACATGAGTAACGATAATGGGGGTGAAAAACCCCCACGCCGGAAGACCAAGGGTTCCTGTCCAACGTTAATCGGGGCAGGGTAAGTCGACCCCTAAGGCGAGGCTGAAAAGCGTAGTCGATGGGAAACGGGTTAATATTCCCGTACTTCTTACAATTGCGATGGGGGGACGGAGAAGGCTAGATGGGCCTGGCGACGGTTGTCCAGGTTCAAGTGCGTAGGCTTGAAATTCAGGTAAATCCGGATTTCTTTAAGGCCGAGACACGATGTCGGGCTACTAAGGTAGTGAAGTCATTGATGCCATGCTTCCAGGAAAAGCCTCTAAGCTTCAGATTGTAAGGAATCGTACCCCAAACCGACACAGGTGGTCGGGTAGAGAATACCAAGGCGCTTGAGAGAACTCGGGTGAAGGAACTAGGCAAAATGGTACCGTAACTTCGGGAGAAGGTACGCTCCTCATGGTGAAGTCCCTTGCGGATGGAGCTGAGGGGAGTCGCAGATACCAGGTGGCTGCAACTGTTTATTAAAAACACAGCACTGTGCAAAATCGTAAGATGACGTATACGGTGTGACGCCTGCCCGGTGCCGGAAGGTTAATTGATGGGGTTAGCTTAGGCGAAGCTCTTGATCGAAGCCCCGGTAAACGGCGGCCGTAACTATAACGGTCCTAAGGTAGCGAAATTCCTTGTCGGGTAAGTTCCGACCTGCACGAATGGCGTAATGATGGCCACGCTGTCTCCACCCGAGACTCAGTGAAATTGAAATCGCTGTGAAGATGCAGTGTACCCGCGGCTAGACGGAAAGACCCCGTGAACCTTTACTACAGCTTGGCACTGAACATTGAGCCTACATGTGTAGGATAGGTGGGAGGCTTTGAAGTGTGTACGCCAGTATGCATGGAGCCGACCTTGAAATACCACCCTTGTATGTTTGATGTTCTAACTTAGTCCCGTCATCCGGGACAAGGACAGTGTCTGGTGGGTAGTTTGACTGGGGCGGTCTCCTCCCAAAGAGTAACGGAGGAGCACGAAGGTGGGCTAATCACGGTTGGACATCGTGAGGTTAGTGCAATGGCATAAGCCCGCTTAACTGCGAGAGTGACGGCTCGAGCAGGTGCGAAAGCAGGTCATAGTGATCCGGTGGTTCTGAATGGAAGGGCCATCGCTCAACGGATAAAAGGTACTCCGGGGATAACAGGCTGATACCGCCCAAGAGTTCATATCGACGGCGGTGTTTGGCACCTCGATGTCGGCTCATCACATCCTGGGGCTGAAGTCGGTCCCAAGGGTATGGCTGTTCGCCATTTAAAGTGGTACGCGAGCTGGGTTTAGAACGTCGTGAGACAGTTCGGTCCCTATCTGCCGTGGGCGTTGGAGAATTGAAGGGGGCTGCTCCTAGTACGAGAGGACCGGAGTGGACGAACCTCTGGTGTTCGGGTTGTGTCGCCAGACGCATTGCCCGGTAGCTAAGTTCGGAATCGATAACCGCTGAAAGCATCTAAGCGGGAAGCGAGCCCTGAGATGAGTTCTCCCTGGCACTTTAAGTGCTCTGAAGGGTTGTCCGAGACCAGGACGTTGATAGGCAGGGTGTGTAAGCGTTGTGAGGCGTTGAGCTAACCTGTACTAATTGCCCGTGAGGCTTAACCATACAACACCCAAGGGGTTTTGATGGACTCAAATGAAGAACAGATTGAATGTGTAGAGAATAGTCAGTTTTCTGAATTAAAGAATTTGCCTGGCGGCCATAGCGTTGTGGACCCACCTGAATCCATGCCGAACTCAGAAGTGAAACGCAATTGCGCCGATGGTAGTGTGGGGTTTCCCCATGTGAGAGTAGGTCACTGCCAGGCTTTATATTTTTGTTAATAGTATATTTATATTATTAATTACAATCTGTGGAGAGATGGCTGAGTGGTTGAAAGCACCGGTCTTGAAAACCGGCATACGTTAATAGCGTATCTAGGGTTCAAATCCCTATCTCTCCGCCATATAAGAAAGAGCCGTTGTTATATCAACGGCTTTTTTCATTTCTGATTTTATCAACTAGCTTATACCATTTACATTAATTAAGTGGTCAGTTTTGTCCAGCTCCTAAAGCAGAGTGATACGACTCTGCTTTTGTGCTCTGAAAAACGATTCCAAGCATCACAAACACTATCAACAATATCTTCATAATTATCAAAACATCGGTTAGCCAATTCATACCACTTAATTAATGTAATTGGTATAAGAGAAAGAAAAAGCAGAGCTTGATATTACTCTGCTTTGTAGTTCAAAAGATTAAAGAATGTTTTATTAAGACAGAAAAAATTGATAAGCAGGGTTATCAGTCTCATCTTTATATTGATACCCCAACTCAACCAAGTGTGCAGAGAATCTGGTTAAATCATCTTCACTTAGTTCAAAACCACATAATACCCGACCGTAGTCTGCTCCATGATTTCTATAATTAAACAGGCTTATATTCCAGTGCGTTCCCAGAGTGCTGAGAAAGTTTAAAAGTGCCCCAGGGTATTCCGGAAATTCAAAAGAGTATAGGCGTTCCTGCAGGGATTTTGATGGTTTACCACCTATCATATAGCGTATGTGAAGCTTTGCCATTTCATCGTCGGATAGATCAATAACCGGATATCCGCCCTGTCGAAGATCTTGAATGATTTGGGCTAGCTCTTCTTGCCCGCCAACAAGCCGGACACCTACGAATATATTTGCTAACTGATCTGAGCTATACCGGTAATTAAACTCTGTAACAGCTCGTCCACCAATAATCTGGCAGAATTCGAAAAATGCCCCTTTCTGTTCAGGAATGGTTACTGCAAGCAGGCCTTCTCTTTTTTCACCCAGCTCACATCGTTCAGATACATAGCGTAACCCATGAAAATTAGTATTTGCACCAGATAATACAGCCCCAAGTTGTTTATCTTTTAATGCCATTTGTTCTGCATATTTTTTGAGTCCGGCTAATGACAAAGCTCCGGCTGGCTCTGCTATAGCCCGGGTATCTTCAAAAATGTCTTTTACCGCAGCGCAAATTTCATCACTGGAAACTGATATATGACCATCGATATATTCCTGACATAACCTGAATGTTTCATCACCAATGCGTTTTACAGCGACACCGTCAGCAAATAAACTGACTTGCTCCAGTACCACTGGTTCTCCCGCATCCAGTGCGGCTTTTAAGCAGGAAGAGTCTTCAGGCTCTACAGCAATTACTTTTATTTCAGGAAGTAGTTGCTTAACTAAAACAGCAATACCAGCAGCCAGACCACCACCACCAACAGGGACAAATATATAATCCAGATGTCCATTTTGCTGCAGCATTTCTATACCAATTGTTCCCTGACCTGAAATCACAAGGGGATGGTCAAATGGAGGTACAAATGTATAGCCATGTTCTTCAGCCAGACGTTCCGCTTCTGCTTTTGCTTCATCAAAGTTATTACCATGGAGAACAACCTCTCCACCAAACCCTCTGACAGCATCAACTTTTATGTCCGGGGTTGTTTGAGGCATAACAATAATGGTTTTAATTCCTAATTTGGTACCGGATAGAGCCATTCCCTGAGCATGATTTCCTGCTGAAGCCGCTATAACACCTGCTTGTTTTTGCTCTTCAGTCAGTTTGGAGACCATGTTATATGCGCCACGTAACTTAAATGAGTGAACCGGCTGCCGGTCTTCTCTTTTTATCTGGACGCTATTTCCTAAACGGGCTGAAAGCCTTTCCATTTCCTGAAGTGGTGTAACTACTGCGACATCATATACAGGTGCCCGTAATATTTGGCGCAGATAATCTGCGCCAGTTTTTAATTCGGTCATCTTAATCTTCCAGTTTAGATCTATCTCTAACTGCTCCTTTGTCTGCACTGGTTGCCATACTTGCATAAGCCTTCAAAGCGAAAGATACATTACGATCACGGCTGGTTGGCTTCCATCCTGCCTCACTTTGATGGGTTCTGCGGGTCGCTAGTTCATCTTCAGAAACTTCCAGATCAATCGTTCTCTCCGGAATATTGATGGTGATAACATCTCCATCCTTTACTAAGCCAATTGCACCGCCATTGGCGGCTTCAGGGGAGGCATGCCCAATAGATAAACCTGAAGTGCCTCCGGAAAAGCGCCCGTCAGTGAGCAAGGCGCACTCTTTACCTAATCCCATAGATTTTAAATACGAAGTTGGGTAAAGCATTTCCTGCATTCCCGGGCCACCCTTTGGCCCCTCATATCGAATGACTACTACATGTCCGGATTTTACCTGACCATCTAAAATACCAGAGACCGCATCTTCCTGACTTTCAAAAACAATTGCCGGTCCTCTGAATTTTAAATTACTTTCATCGACACCTGCTGTTTTAACAATACAGCCATCCAATGCGATATTTCCTTTCAGAACAGCTAGTCCTCCATCCTGACTATACGCGTGTTCTTTGGTTCTGATACATCCTGACTCACGGTCATCATCGAGCGTGTCCCAACGACAATTCTGTGAAAACGCTTCAGTTGTCCGAATACCGGCCGGACCTGCTTTAAAGAAGCTCTTTATATCATCAGATGTTGAGTCCATGATGTCGTAAGTTGTTAACTGTTCGGCAAGGGTTAACCCCAAAACTGTTTTTGTATCGCTGTGAATTAAACCAGCACGATTTAATTCGCCCAGAATACCCATCACGCCACCAGCTCTGTGGACATCCTCCATGTGGTATTTCTGGGTCGATGGTGCAACCTTACATAAATGAGGAACTTTGCGGGACATGCGGTCGATATCTTCCATTGTAAAATTGACATCACCTTCCTGAGCTGCAGCCAACAGGTGAAGAACGGTGTTAGTTGAGCCTCCCATAGCAATGTCCAAAGCCATCGCATTTTCAAACGCTGATTTTGTGGCAATGTTTCTTGGAAGCGCTGTTTCGTCATCCTGCTCATAATAACGCTTTGTCAGTTCAACGATTCTCTTACCAGCATTGATGAAAAGTGACTCTCTGTCAGCGTGTGTTGCCAGTAATGAACCGTTTCCTGGTTGTGACAACCCTAAAGCTTCTGTCAGACAGTTCATTGAATTCGCGGTGAACATTCCTGAGCAAGAACCACATGTCGGACATGCTGAACGTTCAACTTGCTGACTTTGTTCATCTGATATTTTGGGATCTGCTCCCTGAATCATCGCATCCACCAGATCAAGTTTAATCAGCTGATCTGAAAGTTTGGTTTTTCCTGCTTCCATAGGGCCGCCAGAGACAAAAATAACAGGAATATTGAGTCTCATGGATGCCATGAGCATCCCTGGAGTAATTTTATCGCAGTTTGATATACAGACCATGGCGTCAGCACAGTGGGCATTGACCATGTATTCAACTGAATCAGCAATTAATTCTCTGGAAGGCAGAGAATACAGCATACCTCCGTGACCCATTGCGATACCATCATCAACAGCGATAGTATTAAACTCTTTTGCGATGCCGCCTGCTTGTTCTATTTCCTTTGCAACCAACTGCCCAAGATCTTTCAGGTGTACGTGTCCGGGAACGAATTGAGTAAATGAGTTCACCACGGCGATAATCGGTTTACCGAAGTCTTCTTCTCTCACTCCGGTCGCACGCCACAGAGCGCGGGCTCCGGCCATATTCCGGCCATGAGTAGTTGTTGCTGAACGATATTTTGGCATTTTTTCCCTCACATACTTATTTTTTCCCGGATAAATGGAATTTGACCTGTCTTATTTATCCCTGGTTTTGCCATTAAATTTAAAATTCTGAACCGTTTAATACACAGCTTGCTTTTGCATTTTTTTATGCACACACTTTTTGCTGTAAGTTATTGTTTGGCAAAGTGTTGCTGTTGATTTTTGTTACTTCAACGGTACGAATATCCCATAATTTTTCGATTTGATTGATAAGTGTCGAAATAGGACGATCACTATCAACAATAATCTCTACGCTCGCGACATGACTTTCATGATTTTGAGTCGCAGCGACTTGTTTTATAATAAATCCCCGATGGCGGACAACACGTAAAACTCGTTCTAAAAGAACAGGTTTATCGTCGGCTTTTATATCAATTAAATATCTTTCCATTTTAGTGCTCCCTATGTGTTTTCTAACATGTCGCTATTAGAGGCACCTGGTGGCACCAGTGGCCAGACATTTTCTTCTTCATCAATAACTACATGAAGTAAATAAGCGGTTGGACTTTCAAGCATTTCTTTTAATGCGGGTTCGACTTCTTCTTTTTTTGTGATGGTTTTACCCGGGATACTAAATGCTTGTGCCAACATGACAAAGTCAGGATTATCGTCAAGAATTGTTTCACTGTGGCGGCCATCAAAGAAAAGAGACTGCCATTGTCGAACCATTCCCAAACGCTGGTTATCAAGTAACACCATTTTTACCGGGATTTGACGTCGCTTCAGTGTTCCAAGTTCCTGAACATTCATCATGAATGAGCCATCTCCTGAGATAAGTACTGATTGGTCATCCGGTCTGGAAACGGCAGCTCCCATTGCTGCTGGTAAACCGAATCCCATCGTGCCTAATCCGGCTGAAGAAATGAAATTCTGAGGTTCCCGTGGTTGTATGTGTTGTGCTGCCCACATCTGGTGCTGCCCTACGTCCGTTGAAACGATTGTTGTGTCAGGCATCATGTCTGAGAGCTGCTTAAGTAGCAGTGGTGCGTAAATCAGTTCTCCGGGATGATCATAGCGCCATTTGAATTCCTTGCGCAGCGTTTCACTATATTCAAGCCATTGTTTTATATCATTATTTAGTTCAATTTGAGGCAGGATCGTGTTGATATTACCTCTGAGGGCTGCATTAGTCAGGCGTAGCTTATTGAATTCTGCTGCATCAATATCAATATGAATAACTTTTGCGTTTGGTGCAAAAGTGTCAAGCTTACCTGTAACTCTGTCATCAAAACGGGCACCAACAGCAATCAGCAAGTCACACTCCTGAACAATCAGGTTTGCAGCCTTAGTCCCGTGCATGCCAAGCATTCCAAGATAGTGTGGATCATGTCGTTCTACAGAGCCTAATCCTTTCAGTGTGCTTACAGAAGGCATCGGATTCCGGACTAAAAAGTCACGAACGGTGTGAGTTGCATGGGCTAGCTGAACACCTCCACCGACATAAAGGACGGGACGACGGCATTCATTCAGTAACGACTGAGCTAATGACAATTCTTCCTGATTCACTGGTCGAACTGATTTGGCGGTTTTCTTTTCCAGAGTAATGTTGGGTATCTGTGCCAGTTGTACGTCCTTGGCTATATCAACTAATACCGGCCCCGGCCTCCCTGATTGTGCAACTTCAAATGCTTCTTCCAGTGTTGCTGACAGTTCATTCACATCAGTAACCAGATAGCTGTGTTTTGTACAGGCTAAAGACATCCCAATGACATCCATTTCCTGAAATGCATCAGTACCTATTAATGGACTTGCAACCTGTCCGGTAATTGCCACAAGGGGGATAGAGTCAAGGAAAGCATCAGCCAGACCAGTCACAAGGTTGGTGGCGCCAGGACCAGAAGTTGCCATACATACTGCAACTTTCTGAGTTGCTCTTGCCATGCCGATAGCAGCCATTGCAGCTCCCTGTTCATGCCGGCATAGAATATGATCGACTCCGCCATCATATAAAGCATCGTAAATTGGCATGATTGCGCCGCCGGGATATCCAAAAACAGTTTTGATTCCCTGCTGTTGTATAGCTGCAACAACGAGTTGTGCTCCGGTCATTGTTGACCCCCTGATCTGTTCTCATTCTTATCAATTAGTGTTGTGTTTGTCGGGCATTTCATGTGTTACTCCATCCTTCCCGCAGTATTCATTTTATTTTCTTATGTTGAAAAAAAACCCCCGGACTTTTCAGTGCGGGGGTGTTGTTATTCTTAAGTTTATCTAACGTTCACCAGCCCCCGCGCGGTTCTAATAATGACCACGACCAGAATCAGGCTAATAAGTGAAGCAAAGTGAACGTTTAAAAATTTCATAATAAAGTTTTATATCTGACGAAAATCTCTACAACCATAGTGTTAACATATAATTCCGTTACATGACAAGTAAAAAATCATTCTTTTTTCATCCTTCCGTAAGCTTCAAATACGTTATACATATGATTAGTGAAGAGAAATAGCTTGGATTTCATATCAATATGCATTGATTAAGAGCCTATTTTCATGGACTTGCTGTAATGTCGGGAAATCAGTTTTGGGATTATTTTGTCAGAAGCGAAGAAGGTTTATTTGATGGGATTAGCTGTAATTTATAGTCGGGCCAGTGTTGGTGTTGAAGCGCCTTTAGTCACTGTGGAAGTTCATATCAGCAATGGAATGCCAGGATTTACACTGGTCGGTTTACCCGAAACAACTGTTAAAGAATCCAGGGATCGAGTCAGGAGTGCAATCATTCATTCCCGTTTTGAATTTCCACCGAAACGTATTACGGTCAATCTTGCTCCGGCAGATTTACCCAAAGAAGGCGGCCGGTTTGACTTACCTATAGCTTTGGGAATTCTTGCTGCATCAGAGCAAGTTCTCTCTGATGATTTGGAACACTATGAGTTTTTGGGGGAGCTGGCTTTATCTGGGTTACTTCGTACTGTTAAAGGTGTGTTACCTGCAGCATTAGCAGCAGGTAAAGATGAACGTTGTCTGATTATTCCTGATGGAAATGGGGATCAGGCTGCTTTAGTCGGAAAAGAACGTCATTTATCTGCCAGAAGTTTATTGGAAGTCTGCCAGGCGCTTTGTGGTGACATTTCTTTATCATTACATCAGTCGACTCATCATATATCTGAAGATAAACAACTTCGCGATTTACAGGATATTATTGGTCAACAACAGGGAAAACGGGCTCTGGAAATTGCAGCTGCAGGACATCATAATCTGCTATAGTTATGTCAATTACCTAACAATGTGTTTTACAAAGCTATAAGCGTTTTTTAGTAATGATTCGTGACTTTCTAGTTCTATCTTTTAGAGATAATGAGTTTTCTAATTCGTTTGCACGTTTCGGAGCAATTTTTCTTAGTTTTGCTATAGCAATACGTGCCTTATCATTTGCACCGTGAAGCTCTGTGTTTGTAGATTCAATATCCATAACTAAATCGTCAAGTAAAGATTGTTGCTCTTCGATTCGTTCTAAAAGCTTTGGTTGTGCTGATTTAAGTTTTTTTTCTAACAGATCTCTTATGTTTATATCTTTTCGTAATTTTGAATTTTTAATGGTTAAGAGATGTTCTTTAACCATATCTGATTGGGCTATTTGTTGTGTTTTTAGTAGCTCGGCTTTGGCATTGTTCTCTAATGAATCTTTCTTTGATTTGTCGTTTTTCATAATATCTCCTTGTATATAAGTGTCATATCAAATGAAAGTGAAATTGCAAGATGTGTATTTCATTTGTTGATAAAATCAACATCTTATGTTTTTGTGTGCGTAAAACTTGGCCGAGATAAATTGATTATGTATCTTGATTTGTAGATACATAAGGAGCGTTATTAGATGGCAGTACAAGTAGCGGAGTACCTTGGTCAAAGAACAGATGTAGATGATCGAGATATTCAACCCATAGCTTTAGGCGAAAAGCATTTGTGTCCTTTTATGGATGGATATTGCTCGAAGTTAAGTAAGAAATTACAGCCAGTTTGTTCTGTTCGAAAAAAAAACGGCACTATGTGGATAGTTTGTGAGCATAGACTCTGTGCTACACCTAAAACAAAAAAAGAAAATATTGATGGAAAAGCAATAACTGTTAAAGCACAACTAACTCCACATCAAGAGGAAGTGTTGTGGAAGATTGCGAAGACAGTCTATCGAGGGGAATTTGACAAAAGTGATATTGTTGTAAACCGAGAAGCTCCAATCCCTATTGAAGAAACAGGAGGGAGTTATAAAGCAGATTACATTATGCGTAATTTAGCTATAGGTGCAAAAATTGATGAAATACTCTTAGAAATGCAAGGCGGAGGAGAAACAAGCCAAACAAAGCATATTTCTGATCACGTTTCTAAGTGGGCAAGGTTGGATAAATCAACGAATGAGTATTTGAGGCAATTGCTCCCCAAACCTAATTCTATTGAAACAAATGCTTGGAGAAGACAACAAGAGCAGTTTTTAGTTAAAGGTAATATAGTAAACCAGACAGGAGGAAAGATAGTTTTTGCGATAGGCAATTTAATCTATGACTATTTATATCCTAGAGTATCAAGAGCTAATCTGAGAGATTTAAAGGAACATAATTGGACGTTGTGTTTACTTGGCATTAAAGAAGATACTTCGAAACCTAGAACATTCGGTCCTATTCCATTAACTGTTGATGAGGATAGAACCTTGTTTACAAACTACTCTACTTTTGTAAGAACGTTAACCGATCAAGGTGGACCAGAACCCTCAATCTTCAAAGGTAAATTTTTATCTTTAAGTGGTGAAGATGTTGAAATTAAATGAAAGAGATTACCCTCTTTCATTTTCAACTCGTATGATCTGATTAGCGATCCACTCTATTATTGGAACAGATACAGCATTACCTATAGCCCTTAATCTATTTGAGTCCAATTCTCGGGAAAGCCCTGAAGTCTCTCGTACTCTATAGGGAGCATTCGGCGCACATACAGCATCGGCGCTTCCTCTTGAGTCGAGAGTGTAGCTTTCTCCGTCATTTCGATATCCTTTAGCTTGTGGGCCTGCTGTGTGTTTTCTTCCAATGCTGGCGTGTTGGATAGCAAAGATATCTGTTTTCGATAAGCCATCTCTAGTTTCGGATGTAAAATTTGTCCTCTCGCCTCTGCCCGATTTATCAGTGACTGTATTTGCTCTACTGTCAAAAAGGACTCTAGAGGAGCGGAGGTTTCCATAACTTGCGACAATATACACTCTACGTCTTCGTTGTGGTGTTCCAAAGTATTTAGTGTCAAAAACTCTCCACGATACACCATACCCGAGTTCATCCAGCGTTTTAAGAAGGATTCCGAAGTCAGCGCCATCGTGGCTATTGAGTAATCCGGGAACATTTTCAATGATAATCCAGTCAGGTTTTCTTGCTCTAACAAGTTCTGCGTAAGTATAGAAGAGTCCACTGCGTTGTCCTTTTAAACCTTTTCTTTTACCTTGATTTGCCAATGAAACATCTTGGCAAGGAAACCCACCACACCAAATATTAGCATCAGGGATATTATTTGCTTCAAGAGTGGTAATGTCGGAATGTAAAGGTATACTAGGCCAATGTTTTTTCAATACTTTTTGGCAAAAGCTATTTACTTCACATTGAAATACAACCTCCATCCCTGCTCGCTCACAACCTAAGTCAAACCCCCCAATTCCAGCGAAAAACGATGCTACTTTGAAAGGGTTTTCAGCTTTCGGCAATTTAATAACGTTATTCAAAATATGTTGCACCATTTCAGCATCAGAAGACTGCTTTACCCACAAAAAAGCATCTAATGCTTGTTGAGTGAGTTGGTAGCCATCGTGATTACACTCTTTACTGGCTACTAGCTCACCCTTTCGGATAAAACGCCTAGTGCCATTAACATCTTTAACTAATCCCTTTGCTTTCAATATGTTAGTTACTTCAAGCACATTCATAGTATTTTCTCTAATTCATATTAAACAAATTATATAATATGAATCATCTTTTTCCTATTTTTTTATGGTTCTATTTTTCTATATTGTTGTTTATATTGATTATTTTTATTTTTGTTGAATTTTTCGGCCGTAGATTCTTGCGGCCGTGTTGTTAACTGTGAGCTTGCGAGAGTAAAACTTGTTTTACGGGTGAGCCTATGGTGAACGGGTTTGGGGTATCCCCAGCCCTCGGAGAGCACACACACCCTGACCAGGGTGTTTTAGTGTGCTAAAACGGTTAACTGAACCGTACAGCCTTGAACGGCTGTGGAAAATTACCTCGTCAGCCTTGATTAATTATTTATATATGATTTGTTGAATATATGAATAATTAAAAGAGGACTTCTATGAGTGATAAAAAATACTGCGCTGTAAATACGAAATATTACAAAAATTCAAATACTGGTGAGATAAACCACGTTTTAAGAAAAATGCTTGATAATGTTAATTCTGTAAAGTGTTTACAAGAAAATAATTTTGGCTATTGTTTTTCTGAAAATGATGATCTGGGAAGTTATTACGAAAAAAGATTGAAAGAAGCAAAAGAAAAAAATAAATACGCAATTCAAAACAATAGTAATACTTTCATTGATAGCGTATTGGTTTTCAATTCTGAACAATTTTTAAAATGTATTGAAGAAAATAAACAAGATGAAATCGAACAAGCCACAAAAGATTTTATGTTGGAGTTTCAAAAAGAATATGGCTTTGAACCAATCGGTTTTGAGTTTCACTTAGACGAAGGAACAACGATTGACGCTGATAAATTAGAAGAATTATCAGAAGATGAAAGAAAAAAATATCGACCAATTGATAATCCTGATGAAGATTTTACAAGTGAATATATAAAGCATAATGTTCACGCTCACGCCATTTTTTTAAATTATGACTTTGAAAATAATAAAACTTGTTTAAGAGATATGAGGAAGAAAAATTGGATCGCTTCTCAAGATCTATTACATAAACATTTTAAAAAATTTGGTTTTGATCGTGGTGAGTCAAAAATGACGAATAAACGTGATCATAAAGATAAAGAAGATTATGTTAGAGAGTTAGAATTAAAAACAACTGAGTTGATACAAACCACATCTAAACATTTAGATGAAAAAAATGATTTACTAGATGAAATATTAGATCATCAACAAAAATTAGATCGATTTGAGAATTTGAGTAATTACGCTCAAAAAATTAAAAACTTTTTTGATGAAAGACCAAAATTAATTCTAAGTTTAGAAAAAGCGTTTGGTGAAAAATTTGAAGAAGTAAAACAAATGGCAATTGAGATCTACCAAGCACTAACTGAAAGATCTGAACCAGTGAAGCAAGACCTGGTACAAGAGCAAGAGATCGAACCATCAGAACTAGAATTGGCCGAAGTGCCGCAAACGGTGGAAGAACAGAAAATTAACAATGAAGTTAAAGCGAAGCAAGTAGCTGATAAAGAGAAAAAAATTAAAGCAATTAAGAACAAAAGAAAGTATAAAAAGAAAAGTAATTCATCTGTTTCTAAACTTACTTTAAAACCTGATTTTGGCAAAAAATGATGAGTAAAAACTCGACAACCACGGGACCACTTTTTATTGCAAGACAAGGGTTCACTCCCACCTACATTTTTAAGGTGTGTAGTGAACTCATTAAATTATCCATAGCTGATAATTTACTCCTTACCAGTCGATAGAAATAAAAAACAGTTAGTGATTACCAACTGTTTTACTCGAATTTGCAATTAAGCTTTATTTTCAACCCAATCAAGATGTTTATGCCTTTCTGTTAATTCTTCTTCAGTTAATACTTCATTATAATCACCTGATAAACGTTCTAAATAATTTCTAAGCATACTAATATTATAAGAAATATGTCTTAAAGTATCTTCTTCAAAGTCCCCTAAGTCATTTCTATGATTTTTAATATAGTCAATATAAGAACTTACTTGACTTAATAAAGGATTTAAAGACTTCGGAAAAATAGATATTTCTGATAAGTCATTAATATTTATTATTAGTAATTCTGACCAAGAAGTTAATTCTTTGGGAGCTTCGTAACATTTAGCCATTTTTAATAGCTCTTCTGCTTCTGAAAGCATTATATTTTTATATTTTCTCACAAGAATAAGCCTTTTAAGACTTACTATGTCTTCACAATTTAAAATATCTAAATCATCCATTATTATTCTCCTGTCTATTTTTGTTTTTTCTGTTTTGTTCTAATTCTTGTATTTCTTGTTCGTCTGAATTAACTAATATAACTAATTCTTCAAACATTTCTTGACGTTCTTTTAAAAATTCATCATACGCTGTCTTTTTCTTTTTCATCGGTAAAACCTCTTATTTCATTTAATTTTTTAATAGCCTCATTTCTTTTATCTTCATTAGTTTCAGTTTTAATATACTCAACTAACGCATCAACATTTATTACTTCTTTACTATTCTTTCTATACAAAACAGTCAGTTTGTGTATATCTCTTTTATTATAGTTTTCTACCCAATTTCCTTTTCCGAAAAGGTAAGGGTTAACCTCAAAAGCGCCTCTGTTTATTTTTCCTGATTCACTTACAACAGAGAACAAAATACCTGATTTTTTCAATGCTTGAATAGCATTATTTACTTGTTGAATACCTTTTAAACCAAGCTCTTTGCATATTTTTTGTTTATCATATTCTGTTATTGAAATAATATATTCTTCATATCTCATTAGTTTTAATAGAAAATATAAAACATCTTTATTAGCTGGTTGAATACCTTTCAAACTAACAACATCTTTAAGATATAGTTTAATAAAATCTGGTTCAGTTGGTATACTGCTTGTTGCTGTTTCTGTAGAATTAACAGCCTCATCAAACTCATCAAAACTGACTTTATGAAAATACTCTTTTTTCTTTCTTTGCACTTTTAATTCTTCTGTATATCTATCATCAAATAAGCCATTTAGATGCTTATTTATCTCTTGTTCTTTTTTTCCTCTGTTTATTTCTGTCATAATATGTTCCTTTTTAAGTTTTATAACTTAAATAAACCATATTTAAATATTTTGTCAATGCCTTAAAGTAACTTTTTAAATGTTATGTTATTATTTAAGATAATCTGGATAATATAACTACAGTAGTTATAGTTATTAACATTTAAAATGTTATGACACTATATTATTAGAATGGTCATATTGGTTAAAATAACTACAGTAGTTATGATTGGTAATTACAGTAGTTATTTATATTAACTACTGTAGTTATGTAGAGGTAACACCTTATTTATTAGCGAAACCAATAATAACAATGCTTTCAATATATAACTTTTAAAATAACATATCTCTTCTTATCTATTATGTGGATTCTTGTTATATACAATTGTATTTAATTTGATTGGCATTTTTTTTTTAGTTGCAGGGGGGCTTGTCCCCCCTGATACCCCCAAAGATGCCCTAGCGGGCGCTCTGGTTATCCTTTTGAACTTTGTTTAATAACTTAGTAGCTTTTTCTATCTGGAAAAGAACTTTATTAAATAATTCAATTTCTTGTTGGATTATTATTTTGCTGATTAATTTGTTAATTCTATTTAAATAATTGTTTAGTTTATTGTTATTTAACCCTTTGCAACTATCAATTAATATTAAAAAGTTCTGTTGTATTTGCCAAATCATCTCATCAATTGGCGTTTTCTCGCCATTTAAACGTTTATATGTCATATTGTTATTTGGTAATGAACAACCACCAAAATTATATTGTTCATCAATCATAACTGTATGAACGTGCTGATCTTTCATCTTGAATAAAATGAAATTACTATAATCATTGAATAAATATGCTGATTCTATTTTTTTAGATAAATAACTGTTATAAGTCATTCTATTAGATGATAGTAAAACTGAGTCTTTCTCAAGAATTACATTTTGATACAGGTCGGAATATGTATAATCAGGTTTAAAAGTTAAAATTTTATTTTCAATATCTTCAATTTCTGATCTGTAACTTTCAATTTCTTTTGATAAAATTCTGATTTTTTCTTTAATTGCAGGGATTGAAAAATCATCTTCTAGTAAAAAATTAAGTTGAGATTCTGCTTTTTCGTTAAGATCCTGAACTTTTGCTAATCGCAAATTTAGTTCTGTAGGTGCTTCTGGTTTTGGCATAAAGCCATTTTCAGTAGTTAGATGTAGCAACATCAATTCTAACGGTAAATACTTGTAATGCTTGTTGTGAGTGCAATCACCGCCTCTTTTAGCATTAGAGCAAGTTAGATATTTACCACCTCTTGAACCATCACCCTTATCAACATACTCAATTTTTCCATCACAATAGCCACACCGTAAGATATTACGAAATAGATTAGAAAACTTGTTGCGGTTGACTTTACCACGACCTATAACTCTGCTTTTTCTAGCAATTTGAGCCTTTAGAAAAGTTTCTTCATCAATGATTTGAGGGTAATAATCTGGGATTGGATCGCCTAGAGGCTTGCGTTTATTTTCACCGATCCCGTTATGTTTTCCGATATGTGGCTGATATTCCCCTAATACAGATCTATCTGTAAGTATTCGTGAGAGGCTTGTCCTAGCCCACAACTTGCTTTTATGTGTTGGGGTAGGGAATTGGGTTAAGTTTTCGTTTAAGTGCCTTATAAGCTGTGATACACCCATACCATCAATTGATTTTTTATAGATATACTTAATTATCTCTACTTTGTCTTTTTTTAAGCGAAATTCTGTTCTATCTTCGGACAATTCTAGCCAATGTGGGATCAAAGAAGTTAGTTTTTTATTATCAATGTTCTTCCTTTTAGAGTCCCAACTTTCTTTTAATCGTTTCTTTTTTGTGGCTGATTCTTCATAAGCTCGACTCATTACTATCAAGCTTGTCATAACGTCTAAAAGTTGAGTTTCACTATCGACATCATCATTCTGTGAGTATAGTTTTTGGTCTTGAAGTGTGTAAATATCTACATAATCGAGCAAATGCAGAAACTGACGCATTGCTTTATTGATTTTTTTACGTGATAGGCGATCAAGGTTTTCAACGATCAGTAATGAACCTTTTTTGACTTTGCCTGTTTCACAATCATCAATAAATCTTTTGAGATTTTCCTGATCACCGTCAACGCCTGATACACCAAGCTCTTGATAAACGGCTAATTCTGTATCTAGTTCATAGCCGTTTTTTTCACAATATGCTTGTGTTGCTGAAAATTGTCGTCTAAAGCTATCACCCTTGGCTTGTTGCGCTGATGAGTAGCGTATGTAGGAATAAGCCTTTTTCATTGCTAAAATCCGCTCTTATGGCATTGGTAGGATTATAACATAACCAGCTATTTCTTGGGCCTCCGGGGACAGGTAAGACAATGCTGGCATCCCGGTTGTGCGATCTTATACCTGATATGACCGATGAAGAAGCTTTGGAAACAGCTGCAGTTGCATCGTTAACTCAGCAGGATATTCATCAATATAACTGGAAGAAACGTCCATTTCGGGCGCCACACCACTCCAGTTCAATGGCGGCATTAGTCGGGGGAGGATCTGTTCCAAGGCCTGGGGAAATTTCTCTGGCACATAATGGATTATTGTTTCTGGATGAAATGCCTGAGTTCGAAAGAAAGGCTCTTGATTCATTGCGCGAGCCATTGGAATCGGGCGAGATTATTATTTCCCGGGCACAGGGGAAGACCCGTTTTCCGGCCAGGTTTCAGTTAGTCGGAGCATTGAATCCCAGTCTCTCGGGTTACTATGAATCAGACAGTGCTCATGTTAATCCTCAGCATATTCTGCGTTACCTGAGCCGGATTTCCGGGCCATTGCTCGATCGTTTTGATCTGTCGGTAGAAATTCCGGCTTTGCCTAAAGGAATGTTGTCGAATGGAGGAAGCCGGGGAGAATCGACCTTAACTGTCCGGAGCCGGGTCATACAAGCACGTCAGGTTATGATGGAACGAAGTGGTAAAGCAAATGCATTATTGTCGAATCAGGAAATAGAAAAGTTCTGTGTGCTGGAGCATGAAGATGCTGAGTTTCTTGAAAGTGCTTTACATCATTTGGGGTTATCAGTTCGTGCCTATCATCGCATTATTAAAGTTGCCAGGACGATTGCTGATTTAGCCGGGGAAAGACAGATTTCCCGGCATCATTTAGCGGAAGCACTTGGGTATCGGGCAATGGACCGTTTGCTGAAGCAATTAACAGCGATGAGCGTGTAGTTACCAGATTTTTTCACACCTAAGTTTTTATTCAGCAATTGAGTTTGTATAATTACCATCTTTTTATCGTAACAAACAACAATATATGCTGGCTTATCTACTTTTAATTATAAATATCTTTTTAGTGCTGCTGAATACCGTATTTTGCTCGGTTATGATTTGTCTGACAGCCGTTATCAAATTAGTGCTGCCATTCAAGGCCTTAAAATTTTATGCAACAAAATTAGCTAATGTCATGATGTGGTTGTGGGCAACTTTGAATTTGAAAATACTATCTTTATCTAATCATGTTGAATGGGATATTCAGGGTGGAGATTCTTTGCATAAAGATGGATGGTATTTGATGATTAGTAATCATATTAGTTGGGCTGATATTGTTGTTTTATGCAGTGTTTTTAAAGATAAAATTCCCATGCCAAAATTTTTCCTCAAATATCAGCTTCTCTATGTTCCTTTCATTGGTATGAGCTGCTGGGCTTTGGATATGCCTTTTATGCGCCGTTATTCAAGAGGATATCTGATTCGTCATCCGGAAAAGAGAGGACAGGATCTGGAAACAACCCGTCGTTCATGTACAAAGTTTAAGCATATTCCCACAACAGTTGTTAACTATGTTGAAGGAACGCGCTTTACCACTGAGAAACAAAAGCATCAGACTGAATATAACTATTTGTTGCCACCAAAGTCAGGTGGAATCGCTTATACACTGGCCGCTATGGGTGAGCTTTTTGAAAATGTTGTTGATGTAACGCTGGCTTATCCTGAAAATCAAGAGACTCCTTTTAAAGATATGCTTATGGGAAAAATGGAGCGAATCGTTGTCCATATTGATGTTTTACCGGTTGATGAGCGGGTTCGGGGAGATTATTTTAATGACAAACCATATAAACGTCAGTTTCAGAAGTGGCTGGCAAATATCTGGGCACAAAAAGATCAGCGTTTGAAAGTGGTTTATCAACGAACAGATGACTAACGATTAACTATCTCTGTTTTATACCCAAATTATTCTACGGTGAAAATCAGTCACGCCATATCAGAGCAAGACAAACTCACCTGCAGGGCGTGAGCTGAATCATGCATCTTCAGGTTGTTTGGGCATATTCATGTATTTTTAAAAAGAAAAGGGAGATATGTCAGGCATACCTCCCTTTTCAATCATTCCTATAGCATTATTTTTTCAGCAGAAAATCAACTAATTTAAAGTAATCTTCATTGTCTTTGATACCACGTGTTACAACCAGATATTTGTTATTCACTATCACTGATGGCACACCTGTTAATTTACTTTCCTGAAAACCTTTATCAAAACGACGTGCCATTGAGTCAACAGCAAAACTGTTAAACGTTGCATCAAATTTCTTTGCATCAACACCCTGATCGATAAAAATTTGTTTGAGAGCCGCTTCAGTTTTCGGTGCATTTCTTTCAACATGAATACGGTTAAACATGACCGGTATCATTTTGTCTTCAACACCTAAAGAAATCATGGTTGCATAAGCTTTGCTCATTGGAGCACCCATGCTCCCGCCCATGAACGAGACATGATTTTTCTGGAATTCGGTGTCTTTTGGTAAGTGTAATTTCAGTTTTTGAATAACAGGTTCAAATTCGAAGCAATGCGGGCAATAAAATGAAAAGTACTCTGTAACCGTCGGGTTAGTTGAATGAGGTAAATCAAGGACCTGATAGTTTACCCCTTCCTTATATGGGTCAGCCTGGACCGATAAACTGATGATTAGGGTTGCAAATAATGCAAACAGCTTTTTCATTATAAACTCCATTTGTTGAGCATTCTTATTAATTCATGGTATCAGAGATAATGGTGGCTCTTCTAATGCTGCAATTTGCTCTTTAAATGCAAGCACTTGGGATTCCCAATATTTAGGGTCGTTAAACCAGGGAAATGCCAGAGGAAATGCTGGATCCTCCCATCTTTTGGCCAGCCACGCCATGTAGTGTACCATTCGTAGACCACGTAAAGGTTCAATTAGTTTCATCTCTGATGGGTTAAAATCGCAAAACTCCTGATAGCCTTCAAGAATTATATCCAGTTGAGTGATTCTTTCATGGCGTTCTCCATTTAACAGCATCCAGATATCTTGTATGGCAGGTCCATTGCGGGCATCATCCAAATCAACAAATACCGGGCCTTCTCTCCACAAAATATTTCCCGGGTGACAATCACCGTGCAGGCGAATGTATGAGAGGTTTTCTGGCCAGTATTTTTCTATTGTATTGATCAGTAGATGAAGATCTGAAAAAAATGATTTCTGGATGTGTGCCGGAATAAAATGAGAGTTTTCAAGATATGTTCCTGGTTGATAAAGATAATCACTCAGAGATATATCGGGCCGGTGTTCAAATGTCTTTGTTTTGGCAACCTGATGTATTCTTCCCAGAAAGCGGCCAACCCACTCTAATTGTTCATCGTTATCTACTTCAAATTGTCTCCCGCCAACACTGGGAAACAGAGTGAACCAGTAACCCTGATATTGGTGGAGAGTTTGTCCATCTACATCAACCGGAGAAACAACGGGGATCTCTGCGTCAGCTAATTCCTGAGTAAAGCTGTGTTCTTCCAGTATTTGTTCGTTTGTCCAGCGATCCGGTCTATAAAATTTAACTACATAGCGACGGTTTTGTTCGTCTGTAAACTGATAGACCCGGTTTTCGTAGCTATTCAAAGGAAGGAAGCCGGATTCAGCACGGATACCAATATTTTCTAAAGCGTACCAGACTAAATCAGGAGTGAGCGCGTTAAAGTTAAAAGAAGCCTGCGACATAATCGTTCATTGTTCATTGTTCATTGTATAAAAGAATATAATCCCTGCTGATGTTGGTTCTTTTACAGCCGGTAGGTATGGTCTAATTCTGATTTGTATCAGTCTGATTGAATAATGCCCCGGGCTTTTAGTATCGCTGTTTTGAAATCGTCTTCCTGATCTTTTTTCAGGCCCGGAATCATTTCATCTTTGTCGCTGTTGCGCATTTTCAGGTGATAAATGAGAACATCATCCGTGAGAGATTCAATCTCTTCACTGTATCCAGCTTCCTGAGCCAGTTTGATGATGAATTGCATCAGATTCAGTTCAGAATCTTTTTGCCATTCAGGTTCCAGAAGTTCGAGTAGCTCTTCTATACGATGACACTTCATACTTTTACCCATTTATAACTCAGGTCAGTTGACCTTTGATGACTTGATAGTTGTACAAAGTAACAAATTGCGGTGTAAATACCAATAAACAAGCATAATTAAAGCGCAGTTAAAACTGCGCTTATTTCCGAATCTGCAGTCATTCTCAGGCTGCTTTCGTCACATCTTTTCCGCTTGAATCCGGAGTGTTTAAGATCTGTTTTTCTGCGGGGGTCATTACTGGTGTGTTTTTTTGAGTTACTTTCGCTTTAGCGAAGCTACTGCGGCGGCGTGAAGCGCTGCCGTGATCGTGCGAGTACCTGGCTGGGGCTGCGGGCATTATTGTTACCTGATGGTTTTACATTTCCCTTGTTATTTAACGGCCTGAAGTAACTATTGAGTTCATTCTGTTCAAATCAGCTGGTGATTAAGAAAACTCATTTTGGGCCGAGTGCCCATCCAAATAGTTATTCAAGAACTAATGTGCTTATTACTACGTTAGGATAGCATTAACTATTATAGAAATCGATGATGATCTGCACAAATTATCATCAATATACAGGTGTTTGAGTTTGTCACTTCAGAAGGTTTTAGCTTCTCCAGAAAGCAGGGAAAAATAATACCAGAATAGTTAATATTTCCAGCCTTCCCATGAGCATGCCAAAACTAAGTAGCCATTTCGCTAAATCTGGCAGGGATGAAAAATTACCTGTTGGACCAATAATTGTTCCCATTCCCGGACCAACATTTGAAACGGCTGTGATTGCACCAGAAATGCTTGTTGTTGGATCAAGTCCAATGGCACTTAATATGCCGGCAATCAGGATGATCGTCATAAAAAATGTAATCGCAAAAGCGACAACAGAGCGGATAATATCGTCATTTACGGGGCGTGAGTTGTATCTCTGAACGAATACACCTGATGGATGAATCAGCTTCATCATTTGTTTGTGTAGTAATGTCACTGCGATTTGAAACCGGAAAATCTTGATACCACCGGCTGTAGAGCCGGAACAAGCGCCGACAACCATCAAAAATATAAATAGTGTACTGGGCAGAGCTCCCCAGGCGGTAAAGTCATCCAGGCCATAACCTGTCGTTGTTAATACGGATACGATATTAAACATTGCGACCCGGAATGCGTCGAGAACCGGATATCCGTTGTGTATATTCAGCCAGAGTGCCACGATGGTACTGGTTAACATAAATAAATAGAAAAACCCACGGACCTGGGCATCTTTATACAATTCAACGGCTCTCTTTTTTTTCACTGCAATAACAAAGAGTAAAAAGGGCAGGCCCCCTAAGAACATAAAGACGGTCGCAACCCAGTGGGCGCCGTTAGAAAAATGGTTCATTGAACCATCGGATGTCGAATAACCTCCGGTTGATAAAGTTGTAAAGGAATGATTGATGGCTTCAAACACCGTCATTCCGGTTAACACATATCCAATGCAGCAAAACAGGGTCAAAACAAGATAAACAGCCACAATATTTTTAGCGACGGTTTTTGCTCGGGGGCTGCTTTTGTCGGACCAGTCAGATGATTCAGTCTGGAATAGTTTCATTCCCCCAACATTCAGCATTGGCAGGACGGCTACTGCCATGACAATAAATCCGACGCCGCCTAGCCATTGCAGGATTGATCGCCATAGTAAAATACTGGGCGCCATATGATCTAGGCCGCTTAACACAGTTGAACCTGTTGTGGTGATACCGGACATGGTTTCAAAATAAGCATCGGTGAAACTGATATGATTGATAAACACAAAAGGTAATGCTGCAAATGCACTGGCGACACTCCACACCAGTGTCGTAATCAGAAACATGTCCCTCACGTTTAATTTAAAATTGGCCGTTCTGCCGAGAGTCAGACAAATGAAAGCAACTATATGCGTGATGATGACAGCCTGACCAAAATCCAGAAAGCCACCTGTCCCGCTGAAGAATGCAACTAAAGTCGGGACATACATAAATAAAGCTAGTTTAGAGAGAACCAACCCCAATACAAACAGAATGGATTTAAAGTTCAACATGACAACGTATCACTAATTTAATTACTACAGGAACAAGGGGCTGGGCTGGAAGAGAGCCTCAACATCCGCAACGTATCTTTTATTAACAAGGAACATCACGACGTGATCGTCTTGTTCGATAATGGTCCGGTCATGGGCGATTAAAACTTCTTCGCCACGCACAATCGCACCAATCGTTGTCCCTGGCGGGAGTTTGATATCGCCAACAGACCGCCCTACGACCTTGGATGTGACCTCATCTCCGTGTGCAATCGCTTCAATTGCTTCGGCAGCGCCGCGGCGAAGAGATGAAACATTCACAATGTCTGCACGACGAACATGGGTCAGTAATGCTGATATTGTCGCTTGTTGTGGTGAAATAGCCACATCGATGACGCTTCCCTGAACCAGATCGGCATAGGCGCTTCTTTGAATCAGAACCATGGCTTTTTTCGCACCAAGACGCTTGGCTAACATGGCTGACATAATGTTCGTTTCATCTTCGTTGGTCAAAGCAATAAAAACATCAACCTGATCGATATTTTCCTCAGTCAGTAATTCCTGATCAGCTGCATCACCACAAAAAACAATCGTATTTTCCAGCTCTTCAGATAGCAACTCAGCTCTTTTGTAATCGCGTTCTATGAGTTTAACGCTGTAGCTGTGCTCCAGGCGCTTTGCCAGACTGGAGCCAATATTACCGCCACCAACGATCATGACCCGTCGGTATGGCTTTTCTAATCGCTGAAGTTCACTCATCACTGAGCGAATGTGATTACTGGCAGCAACAAAAAATACTTCATCATCGGCTTCAATGATTGTTGTACCCTGTGGTCGTATCGGATGTCCCTGACGGAAGATAGCTGCAACACGGGCTTCTATATGCGGCATATGCTCCCGTAGTGCAGAAAGCGCATTCCCAACCAGAGGACCACCATAGTATGCTTTTACAGCAACAAGGCTGACTTTGTCTTTTGCAAAACTAACAACCTGCAGGGCTCCGGGATATTGAACCAGCCTTTCTATGTAACCTGTGACCAGTTCTTCCGGCGCGATCAGGTAATCAACAGGAACTGCGCCTGAGTGAAACAGCGTTTCTTTCTCGGCCAGATATTCCGGCGAACGAATTCGTGCAATACGGTTAGGTGTATTAAATAAAGTAAAGGCAACCTGACAGGCAAGCATGTTTGTTTCATCGGTATTTGTGACAGCAACAAGCATGTCCGCATCTTGTGCGCCGGCCTCCTGAAGTACATCCGGATGGCTGGCGTGCCCGGTAACAACGCGAAGATCGTATTTATCCTGTAGCTCTCTTAATCGTTCGCTACTTTTATCTACGATAGTTATATCGTTGTTCTCACCAACTAAGTTCTCAGCCAAAGTACCACCGACCTGGCCGGCACCAAGAATGATGATTTTCATAACATAATTCTCTTGTTTGCCACTTACAATGATGTGGTTATATTACTTTTTAACATGCTTTCTTAACACAGCGTAGTAAAAACCGTCCATATCTTCTTCACCAGGTAATATTTGTCTGCCTGGATTATTTTCATCCGAATCTATCAGTTGTGCATTTTCTGTGCGAGATAAAAACGACTTTATTTGTTGACTATTCTCTTGTGGCATAATCGAACAGGTCGCATAAACCAGAGTTCCGCCAGGTTTCAGTTGAGCCCACATCGCATCCAGTATTTCACTTTGAATCGTAGCCAGCGCATTGATATCTTCACTTCTGCGCAGCCACTTGATATCCGGATGGCGGCGAATTACACCTGTTGCTGAACATGGGGCATCAAGTAATATCCGGTCAAACTGTCCGCCATGCCACCAGCTTTCCGGATAACGTGCATCGCCACATATGACTTCTGCTTTCAAATTCAATCTGTTCAGGTTTTCATATACCCGTTTCAGCCTGAATTCATCATTATCTACACTAACAACCTTAATTTCCGGCACATGTTCGAGAATATGTGCGGTTTTTCCTCCCGGTGCAGCACAACAGTCAAGTATCAACTCTTCTGGTTGAGGTTTCAGGTATCGCACGGATAACTGAGCTGCAGCATCCTGAACCGAAACCCAACCCTGAGAAAATCCCGGTAATTTTGATACATCACAAGGAGCGGCCAATTTTATGGCGTCTTCTGCTTCAGAGTGTAGACATACATCAATATTTGAGTCTTTCAACAATTGAAGGTAATCATCTCTTGAATGATGTGTCCTGTTGACTCTCAGCCACATTGGAGCCTTGTTATTGTTGGCCTCAAAGATTTGTTGCCACTGCTCCGGATAGCTCTCCTGAAGAGAGCGGATCAGCCACCCGGGGTGGCAATATTTGGCTGAGTTATTCTGAACTGATTTAAGGTCAAGCTCTTGCTGCCGGCGCTGGTAGTTCCGAAGAACAGCATTGATTAATCCCCGAAGCTTTGAGCCTTTTAGATCATGTGTTGCGTTCACGGTTTCACCTACAGCAGCATGATCAGGGATCCGCATCATTTTTATCTGATAAAGCCCCACTAATAACAAATGATGAAAAACCCTTTGTTTTCCTTTAAAAGGCTTATCCATTAATTCTCTTACAATAACTTCCAACTGGGGAAGATGACGAAGAACACCAAAACATATTTCCTGTAATAGTGCCTGATCTCTTGGTCTGATTTTTTGCTGAAATTCCGGTAAGACGGCAGATAGAGACATACCCTTATCCACAACCTGATATACAACGGAAGCTGCTGCTGATCGAACATTCATGAAGACAACCTGAACTCTTTCATTTTTAATGACTTACGGAAGATTAAGATAACTGGGTTCCGGGTTGAAACCATTCAGCTCTTGAGTTCAGAATATTCTGAACAGACATGGCTTTTTTGCCGGGAATTTGCAGCTCCTGCAGCACAATTACTCCTTTTCCTGTCGACACATGAATCCCTGTCTTATCCGCCTGAATAATTGTACCTGCAGGGTGTTCTGCATGATGTTCCGATAATTGTGCCCGCCAGACTTTGATATTCTGTTCTGCAACATCGAAAAAGCACATAGGCCACGGAATGAATGCCCTGATACATCTTTCGATATGATCAGCTGGCTGGGTCCAGTCTATTTTGGCTTCTTCTTTACTGAGTTTTTTTGCATAACAAGCAAGGTCATCGTCTTGCCTGATTGGTTGTGTCTGGTTTTGTTTCACTTGACTCAAGGTTTCTAACAAAGCTCCCGGGCCCAGTTCAGCCAGTTTTTCGTACATTGATGCACTGGTATCATCAGGCATTATTGGTGTTGTCGCGATATTCAGCATATCCCCGGTATCCAGCCCGATATCCATTTGCATAATGGTTACCCCGGTTTCTTTATCACCAGCCCAGATTGAACGCTGAATAGGCGCCGCGCCGCGCCAGCGGGGAAGAATGGAACCATGAACATTGATACAGCCATATTTGGGCGTATCTAAAACAGCACGTGGCAATAGTAATCCATAAGCAACCACAACCATGATGTCAGCATTTAAATCTTTGAGAACCTGTTTATCATCATCAGATTTAAAATTTTCAGGCTGAAACACCGGAATCTGATGTGTGGCAGCCAGTTCTTTTACCGGGCTTGCAGTCAATTTTTTGCCACGCCCAGCAGGGCGATCTGGTTGTGTATAAACGCCAATAACTTCATGCTCCGAAGACAATAATGCCGCCAGATGACGGGCGGCAAAATCCGGAGTACCTGCAAAGACTATTCGAAGAGATTCAGTCAAGGTAACCTCACTTATTCATGTTTTTTATTTCTTTCGTTGGCTCGTTTTATTTTTTCCAGCTTATCTTTTATCCGCTTGCGTTTTAGTGGAGAAAGGTAGTCAACGAATAGCTTTCCTAACAGATGATCTAATTCATGTTGAACGCAAATAGCCAGAAGGTCTTCTGCTTCAA
The DNA here is from genome assembly GCF_024529975.1 of Vibrio quintilis. Classification (GTDB taxonomy): domain Bacteria; phylum Pseudomonadota; class Gammaproteobacteria; order Enterobacterales; family Vibrionaceae; genus Vibrio; species Vibrio quintilis. The sequence continues at coordinate 46,326 of NZ_AP024897.1, forward strand.
ATGTGTATTCATTTCCGTCTCTGTCCAGTGCTTTGGCCGTGATTTCTGCAGCTCTGGGAACAAGGGCTCTGGAACCCGGGACGGACAAGCAACCTTCTTCAATGCCATCTTCTCCGCGTTTTTCTGTAATTTCAGGATTAATTAAAACACGGGGCTGGTCTCTGGTTTCTGAAACGTCAATGACGACGATACGCAGGTGAATATCAACCTGAGTTGCAGCAAGACCAATACCATCTTCGGCATACATAGTTTCCAGCATGTCATCGACAATTTTTTGTATTTCCGGTGTGACTTTTTCCACCGGTTTAGCGACTTTACGTAAGCGCTCATCAGGAAATGTTAATACTTGTAATACAGACATATACACTCAAATCGTTGAAATGTGTCGAAAGAAAATAAAGTTGAATGCTCCAATTCTAGACATTTTAAGCTTCAATTGACAGCATGTGATAACAATTTAAAGAAGATATAAGCCATTTAACCGGAGTGTCCATTATCTTCTTTTAGTTCTGATTTTTTTCTGAAAGGAATACCGGAATTGTTTTTGAGCGTTATCTCTTTTAATTTTTACAGGAATCTTTAATGAGCTTATATGCTGATTCTGAAGCAGAAAATGAACTTTTACTTTGGATTAAGTTATCAATGACACCTCGTTTAGGGATTAAGAGATTACAAAAAATACTGCGCCATGATTCTTTGTCATCGTTGAGCCGGTATTCAAAAGCAGACTGGAAACATCTTGGACTGAAGCCTGATCAGATCCAATATCTAACCACCGGCGCGAATGGTATTTCTGATGCTTGCATGACATGGAAATGTGAAGTAGAAAACCGCTTTATTCTTCCATATTACGCTTCTGACTATCCTGCTTTATTAAAAGAGACAGCTGGTGCACCCCCTTTGTTATTTGTGCAGGGAAATACAGATGTATTATCTCTCCCTCAGATAGCGATCGTTGGAAGCAGAGCCGCCAGCCATCCTGGCCGGCAGGATGCCTGGCAGTTTGCGAAAGAATTTGTCAGTCATGGGCTGGTTGTGACCAGTGGTTTAGCGATCGGTATTGATGGACATGCACATGATGGCGCTTTGCAAGGCGGCGGGCAAACTGTCGCCGTTTTGGGAACCGGTCTGAATCATATTTATCCTTCCCGCCACCGGAAGCTGGCATCCAGAATTATTGAAGGTGCGGGCGCTTTAATTTCTGAGTTTTGTCCTTCTGAACCGCCAAAGCCAACAAATTTTCCACGCAGAAACCGGATTATCAGCGGGTTGTCTGTTGGGGTACTGGTTGTAGAAGCGGCTGAGAAAAGCGGTTCTCTGATTACGGCAAAGTATGCTGCAGAACAAAACAGAGATGTTTTTGTCATTCCGGGGAGTATTCATCAGGCTGGTTACCGGGGGAGTAATCAGCTGATACGCAGTGGTGCAAGTTTGGTTTTTAATCCCCGGCAAGTTATGGAAGAAGTAGGAACACTCTCTTCATGGACAATAGATCAGAAAAAAAATCAACAAAGTGAGCTTTTTCCCCCATTAAATGTAGACAAAGAATTGCCATTTGCTGAACTGTTAGCTAACGTAGGAGTAGAAGCCACACCAGTTGATATTCTTGCAACCCGGACCAATATACCTGTCTATGAAGTTATGAGGCAACTTTTGGATTTAGAGCTTTCCGGACATGTTGTTGCTGTTACTGGTGGTTATATTCGTAAGGGGAGGGGCTAGCTATGATGATGGATATTCTTATGTATCTGTTTGAAACTTACATCCATAGCGATGCTGAGTTACAAGTTGATCAGGATGAGTTAGAAGATGAACTGCTACGAGCAGGGTTTCATCAAAAAGAGATCTTTAAAGCCCTTCATTGGTTGGAAGAGTTAGCGTCATTACAACAGAGTGATGTTCATTCCCCATTGTCTGTCAGTGCGACAACGGCAATGCGGATTTTTACTGAGAAAGAGTCGGTTCGTCTTGATGCAGAATGTAGGGGCTTTTTGTTATTCCTGGAACAAATAAAAGTTCTGACACCAGAAACCCGGGAGATGGTCATTGACCGTGTTATGGGGCTGGAAACCGCTGCGTTTGAGCTGGATGATCTTAAATGGATTATCTTAATGGTGTTGTTTAATGTGCCGGGAAATGAAAATGCTTATACATTAATGGAAGAGTGGCTCTATACAAACGAGCAGGGTATTTTGCATTAGCAGCTAGTCAGTGATGAGTCGAAATAAAATTAATCAACAGCTTTTTTCTGCCCATGCTCATGCGTTAGCAGAAAAAGGCTTATGTCCCCAGTGTCAATCTCCTTTACAGCTTCGTCATGGTAAACATGGTTCTTTTCTTGGCTGTTCTTCCTATCCGGATTGTGATTACATTCAACCACTTCACCAAAATGACGGGCATATTGTTAAATCACTTGGTGTGAACTGTTCTGAGTGCGGCCATGAGCTGGTATTGCGTCAGGGGCGCTACGGAATGTTTATCGGGTGTAGCAATTATCCTGAATGTGAACATACAGAACCATTTGAATCTCATGAGCAGAAGCCGCAAAAACGATTGATTTGCCCGGAGTGTCATGAAGGTACTCTTGTTGAAAGAAAGTCTCGTTTTGGTAAGGTTTTCTGGGCATGTGATTGTTATCCAAAGTGTAAATTTGCCGTTAATTCTCAGCCTCTGGAAGGTGTTTGTAGTCAGTGTGGTTTTCAGTTGCTGGTGGAAAAGAAAACAGCATCGGGTGTGAAAAAAATCTGTGCCAGTAAAAAATGTGGCTATGAAGAAGACGGCCATGGCACCTGATGGCCGTGCCATGACCAGTATAACCTTTCCTTTATATTTCTATACTTCAGTGAATTGATGGACTGCCGGAAAAGATTCTTCATCGAGAACCTTTGCTAATGAAGCTAAGGTTTGCTGAAGCCCGGTATAATCTTCAGCGCAAACATTTATATGCCCCATTTTTCTGCCGGGGCGCTTTTCTTTTCCGTACCAGTGAATATGGCATCCATCTGTTTCAAGAATTGCTTCGGGTAAAGTATCTTCACCCAGAATATTTATCATGCTTGTTGGGCGAATTAATTTTGTGCTGCCCAGAGGTAAGCCACAAACGGCGCGCAAATGGTTTTCAAACTGGCAGGTTTCCGCTCCCTGTTGTGTCCAGTGTCCCGAATTGTGGACCCGGGGCGCGATTTCATTTACAAGCAGTTTGCCACCGACATCAAAAAATTCCAAAGCCAGAACACCAGTGTAATTCAGCGTATTCGCAACAGCTGAAAACATCGAATGAGCCTGTTTTTGAAGTTCTGGATCATCAATCGATGTCGACAGGCTGAGAACTCCTTTTGTATGGATATTTTCTGACAAAGAATAAATAACAATTTTCCCGGTCTTGTCCCGGACACCGACCAGAGATACTTCGCGATCAAAAGGGACGAACTCTTCTGCAACAACGGCCTGATTCTCTGTTGAATCAATGCTGTTCTGAATTTCCGGCCAGATCTCATCTGCATCTGAACTTGTTTGCAATCGCCACTGGCCTTTACCATCATAACCGCCCAGTGCTGTTTTCAGTACCATTGGGATACCGACATGGCGGATAGCATGATCAAAGTCATCCCTGGTTTTGATGACATAGTATTTGGCACTCTTTACGCCTGATTTATCCAGGATGTTTTTCTCCAGTCGACGATCACCACCGGTTTTGATGGCCTGAGCTCCCGGGAGTAATTTGCCACTTTTTTCACAGTGATGAAGGATATCATGGGGAATATGTTCAAATTCTGCGGTGATGACATCTGCCTGTTCAATGGCAGTATCCAGTCCTGAGCCTAATATTTCCTGCGTGAGCGGATGAACAATTTTCTCACTGACCACATCAAATGCACTAATTCTGATATTCAGAGGTGCACCTGCAAGCGACATCATCCGGGCAAGTTGACCCGCGCCTAAGACAAGAACATGCATCGGTATTATTCCTCATCCGGGTTCGGGTTAGAGAGGACCATGTCTGTCTGAGACTGGCGGAATTGCTCAACTTTCGCCATGACTGAAGGCTCATGAATACCGATAATCTGGGCTGCTAAAATACCTGCATTTGCTGCACCGGCTTCCCCGATGGCAAGCGTACCTACTGCAATCCCTTTTGGCATTTGGACAATCGATAATAATGAGTCCATGCCTTTGAGTGCGCGAGACTGTACAGGTACACCAAGTACAGGAATACTGGTAAAGGCTGCTGTCATTCCGGGTAGGTGTGCTGCGCCACCGGCACCGGCAATAATCACTTTGATGCCTCGTTCTTTAGCTTCACTGGCATAGTCAGCCAGCAAATGGGGTGTCCGGTGAGCAGAAACAACTTTTGTTTCATATTCAACGCCAAATTGATCCAGCATTTCTGCTGCCAGTTTCATTGTTGGCCAATCTGATTTGGATCCCATGATTATTCCGACTTTCATCTCTGATTCCTGTGCCTGTTGATAATGAAAAGAGAAATTTTCGCGCATTATACGGTGAAACCCTGCAAAGGAAAACGTTTGCGTGAAGGTGATGTGTACCAATATTATATTTTAAGTAAATAGCTTTAGTTTTCCTGAATAATCATTTGTACACTACAACGCTAATCTTTGAAAATATGTTGAATACAGGCTACGAAAAGAATGAATAACTTTGAGCAGGTTGTTGCAGCCTTAAATGAAAATGGTGTGATTGCTTACCCTACGGAAGGCGTTTTTGGTGTCGGATGTGATCCAGACTCCCCTGAGGCCATTCAAAAGCTACTGAAATTAAAGCAACGTCCTGTTGAAAAAGGGCTTATTCTTATCGCGGCTGATTTTGAGCAGTTACTTCCATATATCCATGTCCATCAATTAACAGATGAACAGTTAATGCGTGTCAGGTCTACATGGCCTGGCCCTGTCACATGGATTATGCCTGCGGGCTCGAAAGTTTCTCCCTGGTTGAGTGGTCAGTTTGACACGATTGCCGTTCGGGTCACAGATCATCCGCTTGTGCGACAGCTTTGTTCTGAGTATGGCAAGCCAATCACATCGACAAGTGCAAATTTAACCGGATATCCACCGTGTTTAACAACTGAGGAAGTGACAGAACAACTTGGTAGTGAATTAGATGCGATTCTGACTGGCGAAACAGGGGGACGTGACAAACCGAGCGAGATCAGAGATGCCCGCACTTTAGAAGTTTTGAGAAAAGGATAATCCGATGATGCAGACAGATAAGCTGGCAGTAAAAAAATTTCTGCTGAATTTACAGGATGAGATTTGTCACCAGATGGAATGTGAAGATGGTGAAGCTGTTTTTGAGCAGGATCTATGGGAACGAAAACCCGGTGAACGTTTAGGTGGCGGCGGACGCAGCCGGATAATGAAAGATGGCCTTGTATTTGAACAGGGTGGCGTTAACTTTTCTCATGTAACTGGTGATGAAATGCCAGCTTCTGCGACAGCACACCGCCCTGAACTTAAAGGCAGAAAATTTGAGGCGATGGGGGTCTCTTTGGTTGTTCATCCCCGAAACCCTTATATACCAACATCACATATGAATGTGCGCTTTTTTATCGCAGAAAAAGAAGGCGAGCAACCCATCTGGTGGTTTGGCGGAGGTTTTGACCTGACGCCATTTTATCCATTTGAGGAAGACTGCAGAGCATGGCATTCAGTAGCAAGGTCTATCTGCCAGCCTTTTGGGCCGGAGATTTATGAACAACATAAATTGTGGTGCGATGAATATTTTTATTTACCGCATCGTCAGGAAAGCCGTGGAATTGGCGGAATTTTTTTTGATGATTTGAATCAATGGGATTTCAATACATGTTTTGCTTATATACGTGCCGTCGGAGCTGGATATTCCGAAGCTTACCTTCCAATTGTCACTAAACGAAAAGCACTGCCTTATGGTGAAAGAGAACGCCAGTTTCAGCTTTATCGTCGGGGGCGTTATGTTGAATTTAACCTTGTTTTGGATCGGGGGACTTTATTTGGCTTGCAGTCTGGTGGAAGAACTGAGTCTATTTTAATGTCGATGCCGCCACTCGTACGCTGGGAATACAATTATCAGCCAGAGGCGGGATCAGCAGAGGCCGAATTACAAGATTATCTGCAGCCAAGAGAATGGTGACAGTTTTGGTATCAGGTGGTAGTTTCATAGGATGACATTATTATCCGTTTAGAAAGGCAAAACATATGGTTCATTTAACCGATCGATATGCTGTGTTTGGTAATCCGATTCAGCATAGTAAATCTCCGTTTATACACACACTTTTTGCTCGCCAGACAAATCAGGATATGGTTTATACCGCTGAGTCAGCGCCTGTTGATGGCTTTCAGAAATCAGTGGATGAGTTTTTCTCTCAAGGTGGAAAAGGATGTAACGTAACAGTTCCTTTCAAAGAAAAAGCTTATCATTTTGCAGATATGGTTTCTGAAAGAGCCCGGTTGTCCGGAGCTGTCAATACACTGAAAAAGTTAGATGATGGCGGCATTCTTGGGGATAACACAGACGGGGAAGGGTTAGTTTTTGACTTATTACAGCATCAGGTACCAATTGCCGGAGCAAACATTCTGTTGATTGGTGCCGGAGGTGCAGCTCGGGGAGTGGTACAGCCTTTATTGAATCAGAAACCAGCATCTATCGTTATTACAAATCGCACTGTAGCTAAGGCTGAGAGTTTATGTGAAATATTTAGTCCTTTCGGAAATATTTCAGTAAAGCCAATGAGTGATATCAAATCCGGGTTTGATATTATCATTAATTCTACATCAGCAAGTTTGAGTGGTCAGTTACCTGAAATATCTGACTGTATATTTGGTGAAAACAGTGTGTCTTATGACATGATGTATGGGAAAGGGAAGACGATTTTCAATCAATGGGCCGTAGAAAATGGTTGTGCGCATGCCTATGATGGTTTGGGAATGCTGGTTGGTCAGGCTGCTGAAAGTTTTATGTTGTGGCGGGGGATTCGGCCCGGAACCCGGCAGGTTCTCAGTGAATTACGGCGCAACCTCGAAGGTGCTGTATGAATCAATCAGTGATTTTTCCAGACATTCAATCATGGTGTGATGACACGCAGAAAGTTTGTTTTCCTGCACAACAATCCGGTAATCTCATTGAATGTTTCATCTCATTACCTGCCCTGAAAAAAATTTCAGGGCAATCAACTGTCGATAGCAATAATGCGCTGGATGTTTTTGTTCAATACCGTTTCGATATAGAAGAGATAGCAGAAAGTGAAATAGAAAACGATCACTATAATGAGCAAGGGTATATCGAGATTTAGTCTCAGTCCTGTTGAACTGGCATGATTTCATTCAGGTAGTCATTTTTGTTTTGAACATAATTGTCCGCAGATTTAACAAGGAATGCCCGTTCATCCTCAGTCAATGGGCGGGCTTGTTTGACCGGGCTGCCAAGATACAGATAGCCACTTTCAAGCGTCTTACCCGGAGGAACCAAACTACCGGCCCCTATGATGACTTCATCTTCGATGATTGCGCCATCCAGCAGAATTGAGCCCATACCAACCAAAACGCGATTCTTGATGATGCAGCCATGAAGCATGACTTTATGACCAATCGTCACTTCATTACCAATAATAAGAGGATACCCTTGTGGGTTTTTCTTATTTTTATGTGTGACATGTAATACGCTGCCATCCTGGATATTTGTTCTTTCTCCGATTTTAATTGAATTCACGTCTCCACGGGCGGAAACTAATGGCCATACACTTGATTGATCGCCGATCTGTACATCTCCGACAATCACTGAAGTGCTATCTATATAGACGCCTTGACCTGTTTTAGGAGAAATACCTTTATAACTTCTTAAAGCCGACATGACTTAATTTCCTTCTATTTCTATGGTGGTGATATTTTTGGGCTGCTTTCTTAAAGCTATACACCAAATAATAATGCGTCAGATATCAACAACCAACTTCATCATTTGGATCTTACTCATGATAAAATGCAGTAAATCGCCGGAAAATATAGCAAAAGATAAGCGTTTTGTGTGAAAAGCGTTCACTTAGAAAGAAAATTAAAAAAACTTCAAAAAAGTGCTTGCCAGATATAATTACTCCCCTATAATGCGCCCCACTGACACGGGATGGCAACAACAACTGCCTGAACGATGTGAGTCCGGTCAGGGCTAAAGAGAAAAATTTAAAAAAAGTGTTTGACACTGAAAATTATCTCGCTAGAATGGCCGCCTCTTCGAAGCAACGCTGAGAAGAGCAGCTCTTTAACAATATAAACCAATCAATCTGTGTGGGTACTCGTTAATTGATATCTTATAAAAGATTTATCAGTGAGAATGAGTGACCAACAGCTATCAGGAAGCAGCTTTGAGTTGCAGAATGAATAGCGGCACAGTCAATTCAGTAATCACTGAGCCGAAGCTTAGGCTTCAAAAAACTTTAATTGAAGAGTTTGATCATGGCTCAGATTGAACGCTGGCGGCAGGCTTAACACATGCAAGTCGGGCGGAAACGAAAGAAAGCTTGCTTTCTTGGCGTCGAGCGGCGGACGGGTGAGTAATGCCTGGGAAATTGCCCTGATGTGGGGGATAACCATTGGAAACGATGGCTAATACCGCATAATGTCTACGGACTAAAGAGGGGGACCTTCGGGCCTCTCGCGTCGGGATATGCCCAGGTGGGATTAGCTTGTTGGTGAGGTAAGAGCTCACCAAGGCGACGATCCCTAGCTGGTCTGAGAGGATGATCAGCCACACTGGAACTGAGACACGGTCCAGACTCCTACGGGAGGCAGCAGTGGGGAATATTGCACAATGGGCGCAAGCCTGATGCAGCCATGCCGCGTGTATGAAGAAGGCCTTCGGGTTGTAAAGTACTTTCAGTGGTGAGGAAGGGGCAGAGTTTAATACGCTTTGCTTTTGACGTTAGCCACAGAAGAAGCACCGGCTAACTCCGTGCCAGCAGCCGCGGTAATACGGAGGGTGCGAGCGTTAATCGGAATTACTGGGCGTAAAGCGCATGCAGGTGGATGATTAAGTCAGATGTGAAAGCCCGGGGCTTAACCCCGGAACAGCATTTGAAACTGGTCATCTAGAGTACTGTAGAGGGGGGTAGAATTTCAGGTGTAGCGGTGAAATGCGTAGAGATCTGAAGGAATACCGGTGGCGAAGGCGGCCCCCTGGACAGATACTGACACTCAGATGCGAAAGCGTGGGGAGCAAACAGGATTAGATACCCTGGTAGTCCACGCCGTAAACGATGTCTACTTGGAGGTTGTGGCCTTGAGCCGTGGCTTTCGGAGCTAACGCGTTAAGTAGACCGCCTGGGGAGTACGGTCGCAAGATTAAAACTCAAATGAATTGACGGGGGCCCGCACAAGCGGTGGAGCATGTGGTTTAATTCGATGCAACGCGAAGAACCTTACCTACTCTTGACATCCATAGAAGCTTGAAGAGATTCGAGTGTGCCTTCGGGAACTATGAGACAGGTGCTGCATGGCTGTCGTCAGCTCGTGTTGTGAAATGTTGGGTTAAGTCCCGCAACGAGCGCAACCCTTATCCTTGATTGCCAGCACTTCGGGTGGGAACTTCAGGGAGACTGCCGGTGATAAACCGGAGGAAGGTGGGGACGACGTCAAGTCATCATGGCCCTTACGAGTAGGGCTACACACGTGCTACAATGGCGGATACAGAGGGCAGCTAACTTGCGAGAGTGTGCGAATCCCAAAAAGTCCGTCGTAGTCCGGATTGGAGTCTGCAACTCGACTCCATGAAGTCGGAATCGCTAGTAATCGTAGATCAGAATGCTACGGTGAATACGTTCCCGGGCCTTGTACACACCGCCCGTCACACCATGGGAGTGGGCTGCAAAAGAAGCAGGTAGTTTAACCTTCGGGAGGACGCTTGCCACTTTGTGGTTCATGACTGGGGTGAAGTCGTAACAAGGTAGCGCTAGGGGAACCTGGCGCTGGATCACCTCCTTAACGATAAAGATACGTTGATGAGTGCTCACACAGATTGATTTGGTTTAGAAAAGAGATATGAAAGTGTCCCGTTCGTCTAGAGGCCTAGGACACCGCCCTTTCACGGCGGTAACAGGGGTTCGACTCCCCTACGGGATACCACTTTCTTTTAAAGAAAGACGGGTCGTTAGCTCAGCTGGTAGAGCAGTTGGCTTTTAACCAATTGGTCACAGGTTCGAATCCTGTACGACCCACCATTTTTGATATGGGGCTATAGCTCAGCTGGGAGAGCGCCTGCCTTGCACGCAGGAGGTCTGCGGTTCGATCCCGCATAGCTCCACCATATCGAAAACGGGCGATTAGCTCAGTTGGGAGAGCACCTGCCTTACAAGCAGGGGGTCACTGGTTCGAACCCGGTATCGCCCACCACTTCTTAATTACTTTTGGTGATAGTAATCAGACTACGTTTCTGTGATGTGGTCAGATTTTCTGACGTTGAAAGTCATTAAGAAGTGTTTATGACACTTAAGCTCTTTAACAATTTGGAAAGCTGACAAAACAATCTTTTAGATTGTTTGTAAAAGTTCTCAAAGTATTCAGAAATGAATACACCAACACACATTCAAGTGTTCTTGGCTTCTGCTTCGGCAGAAGAAAAAATTTGAGTCCGGCAAAATCAAAGTCTGCATCATGTTTAAATAATTGCAGACAACCTTGGTTGTTTGACCGTAAGACCCTTTGGGGTTGTATGGTTAAGTGACTAAGCGTATACGGTGGATGCCTTGGCAGTCAGAGGCGATGAAGGACGTACTAACTTGCGATAAGCCCGGATGAGGGAGTAAGACCCACATGAGTCCGGGATTTCCGAATGGGGAAACCCATCTGCATCAGCAGATATCATTTACTGAATACATAGGTAAATGAGGCGAACCGGGGGAACTGAAACATCTAAGTACCCCGAGGAAAAGAAATCAACAGAGATTCCGGCAGTAGCGGCGAGCGACCCCGGATTAGCCCTTAAGTTTTATATGTGTCAGGTGAAGGCTCTGGAAAGTGCCGCGATACAGGGTGACAGCCCCGTAACCGAAGATGCAAATAAGGTGAAAACGAGTAGGACGGGACACGTGATATCCTGTCTGAACATGGGGGGACCATCCTCCAAGGCTAAATACTCCTGACTGACCGATAGTGAACCAGTACCGTGAGGGAAAGGCGAAAAGAACCCCTGTGAGGGGAGTGAAACAGAACCTGAAACCGTATACGTACAAGCAGTAGGAGCCTCTTTAATGGGGTGACTGCGTACCTTTTGTATAATGGGTCAGCGACTTATATTCAGTGGCAAGGTTAACCGGATAGGGAAGCCGTAGCGAAAGCGAGTCTTAACTGGGCGTTCAGTCTCTGGATATAGACCCGAAACCGGGTGATCTAGCCATGGGCAGGTTGAAGGTTGAGTAACATCAACTGGAGGACCGAACCGACTAATGTTGAAAAATTAGCGGATGACTTGTGGCTAGGGGTGAAAGGCCAATCAAACCCGGAGATAGCTGGTTCTCCCCGAAAGCTATTTAGGTAGCGCCTCGGACGAATACTACTGGGGGTAGAGCACTGTTAAGGCTAGGGGGTCATCCCGACTTACCAACCCTTTGCAAACTCCGAATACCAGTAAGTACTATCCGGGAGACACACGGCGGGTGCTAACGTCCGTCGTGGAGAGGGAAACAACCCAGACCGCCAGCTAAGGTCCCAAATTATTGCTAAGTGGGAAACGATGTGGGAAGGCTCAGACAGCTAGGATGTTGGCTTAGAAGCAGCCATCATTTAAAGAAAGCGTAATAGCTCACTAGTCGAGTCGGCCTGCGCGGAAGATGTAACGGGGCTAAGCAATAAACCGAAGCTGCGGCAATGCATTTTATGTATTGGGTAGGGGAGCGTTCTGTAAGCGGTTGAAGGTGTGCTGTAAGGCATGCTGGACGTATCAGAAGTGCGAATGCTGACATGAGTAACGATAATGGGGGTGAAAAACCCCCACGCCGGAAGACCAAGGGTTCCTGTCCAACGTTAATCGGGGCAGGGTAAGTCGACCCCTAAGGCGAGGCTGAAAAGCGTAGTCGATGGGAAACGGGTTAATATTCCCGTACTTCTTACAATTGCGATGGGGGGACGGAGAAGGCTAGATGGGCCTGGCGACGGTTGTCCAGGTTCAAGTGCGTAGGCTTGAAATTCAGGTAAATCCGGATTTCTTTAAGGCCGAGACACGATGTCGGGCTACTAAGGTAGTGAAGTCATTGATGCCATGCTTCCAGGAAAAGCCTCTAAGCTTCAGATTGTAAGGAATCGTACCCCAAACCGACACAGGTGGTCGGGTAGAGAATACCAAGGCGCTTGAGAGAACTCGGGTGAAGGAACTAGGCAAAATGGTACCGTAACTTCGGGAGAAGGTACGCTCCTCATGGTGAAGTCCCTTGCGGATGGAGCTGAGGGGAGTCGCAGATACCAGGTGGCTGCAACTGTTTATTAAAAACACAGCACTGTGCAAAATCGTAAGATGACGTATACGGTGTGACGCCTGCCCGGTGCCGGAAGGTTAATTGATGGGGTTAGCTTAGGCGAAGCTCTTGATCGAAGCCCCGGTAAACGGCGGCCGTAACTATAACGGTCCTAAGGTAGCGAAATTCCTTGTCGGGTAAGTTCCGACCTGCACGAATGGCGTAATGATGGCCACGCTGTCTCCACCCGAGACTCAGTGAAATTGAAATCGCTGTGAAGATGCAGTGTACCCGCGGCTAGACGGAAAGACCCCGTGAACCTTTACTACAGCTTGGCACTGAACATTGAGCCTACATGTGTAGGATAGGTGGGAGGCTTTGAAGTGTGTACGCCAGTATGCATGGAGCCGACCTTGAAATACCACCCTTGTATGTTTGATGTTCTAACTTAGTCCCGTCATCCGGGACAAGGACAGTGTCTGGTGGGTAGTTTGACTGGGGCGGTCTCCTCCCAAAGAGTAACGGAGGAGCACGAAGGTGGGCTAATCACGGTTGGACATCGTGAGGTTAGTGCAATGGCATAAGCCCGCTTAACTGCGAGAGTGACGGCTCGAGCAGGTGCGAAAGCAGGTCATAGTGATCCGGTGGTTCTGAATGGAAGGGCCATCGCTCAACGGATAAAAGGTACTCCGGGGATAACAGGCTGATACCGCCCAAGAGTTCATATCGACGGCGGTGTTTGGCACCTCGATGTCGGCTCATCACATCCTGGGGCTGAAGTCGGTCCCAAGGGTATGGCTGTTCGCCATTTAAAGTGGTACGCGAGCTGGGTTTAGAACGTCGTGAGACAGTTCGGTCCCTATCTGCCGTGGGCGTTGGAGAATTGAAGGGGGCTGCTCCTAGTACGAGAGGACCGGAGTGGACGAACCTCTGGTGTTCGGGTTGTGTCGCCAGACGCATTGCCCGGTAGCTAAGTTCGGAATCGATAACCGCTGAAAGCATCTAAGCGGGAAGCGAGCCCTGAGATGAGTTCTCCCTGGCACTTTAAGTGCTCTGAAGGGTTGTCCGAGACCAGGACGTTGATAGGCAGGGTGTGTAAGCGTTGTGAGGCGTTGAGCTAACCTGTACTAATTGCCCGTGAGGCTTAACCATACAACACCCAAGGGGTTTTGATGGACTCAAATGAAGAACAGATTGAATGTGTAGAGAATAGTCAGTTTTCTGAATTAAAGAATTTGCCTGGCGGCCATAGCGTTGTGGACCCACCTGAATCCATGCCGAACTCAGAAGTGAAACGCAATTGCGCCGATGGTAGTGTGGGGTTTCCCCATGTGAGAGTAGGTCACTGCCAGGCTTTATATACCAGTTAGATGAAGCGGATTATTGTAAGACTTTATCTGACAGACAATCTGAAGTGGAGCGGTAGTTCAGTTGGTTAGAATACCGGCCTGTCACGCCGGGGGTCGCGGGTTCGAGTCCCGTCCGCTCCGCCATTTTAGATTGAATTGCAAGCCTCAGCTGAAAAGCTGGGGCTTTTTGCGTTTGAGAGATTGTGGTTTGGCTGATGAAGCGCATATTGCCTGACTATTCAGATTTCTCATCTGCAGGTATGATTTTTCCGTAGCTCAGATCCTGAGCTTTTCAGGTATTATCCCTTTTTTCTGCCGTTTCATTCTGTTGTCGGTAATAGCCCGGTGTTATCCCTGTCTTTTTTTTGAAAACCCGGGAGAAATAAGACACATCTTTGTATCCACACTGATAAGCGATTTGAGCAATATTTGCATCCTGGTCGTGGATGAGCATCTCTTTAGCTTTGGCGATACGCTTATTGGTGATATAAGCTTTAAACCCTGTTCCGGCTGCCTGATTAAAGACTTTTGAAAAGTAGTTGGGTGTGTAGTTGAAGTAAGCGGACACTTCGTCTTCCTTCAGCTCATGATCGATATTGTTATCAATATAATGAAGGATATCAAACATGAGCTTTTCAAGGGATTGCTGCGCGTTTTCTCTTGAGCGATGGGATTTTTTATTGATTTGCTGAGAGAGTGAAGCAAACAACTCATGAATTTTTTGTTCAGGTAAGTCAGTGCGGGATAGGTCAATCGATGCTTTGATTGTATGTATCCATTGCAAACAGAGTTTACTGCATAGACCATGATGAATCATGATTAGTTTTTTATTGAATGTTTCACACATTTCCAGAGATTGATCCAGCAATGCCTGTTGCTGTGGATGCTTAAAATAAAAAAATACCGTTGACACATGGGATGAAGCAAGCACAGATGTTATATCTTCATGTTCTATGACAGTGAAGTAATCGAATATAAGTCGCTGTACCTTATCAGGAAGTTGAACTGTGGATTCACCTATCCAGTGTACAATATATTTGATCGTCATGACTGTATCTTTTATTCCCGGATGATTAAGTTATTTTAGCCTGAAAGTAACTATGGGAAGCCACGACTGATTGTTGTGAGTGTCTATAAATTGTTGATATTAATACTAATAATTGTCGTTTTAATTGTTTCTGATGACGGTGTCGTGTTCTGTTGTCAGGTTGTTCTGCACTGTACCTGGTTAAGGGGATTAAGTTTCGTGCTTATCTAAAAAAGATATATTGTTTTGATCGATTCCATCGTAAATATACAACTAAAGTCTAGTTTAAAAATATAGTAACCTCAGGTTTATGAGGGCGTTAGTTATTGGTTTTTTTTGAAACAGCCGTTATTTTGAACAATATGTGACAATTGCCACAATGATGTAACAAAACTGCAGAATAATTCTTAAAACTGAGAATGGGTTAATTTTTATACAAAATTTCTTTGATAAATCTGTTCAAAAAAAAATCATATATAACAAATATCTATTTTTAATGTCCATGCTATAGCTGTTATTAATATCAATTTTGGTGATACAGATCGTTTGTCCTGTCTTAAAAAAGTCCTAACTATAACGCTTCACATACAACTAAAGTGGAATTGAACATTAATCACCCCATGAAGGAGAGCATGTGATGAAAAACGTAATCAACCAATGTAAGACATTTTGGAACGATGAAGAAGGTTTGACCGTGGTCGAATATGTTGTTGGAGCCGGACTATTGGTCGCAGCACTGGCAGCAGTATTCAGCGGTTGGGGCACATTGATATCCAATGAACTGGCCAATGTATTCTGATAAAACGCCTGAATAATCGTTATATCGGTACTATAAGGACATTATTATGCTGAGACATCTATTAAACTTTTATCATGATGAAGATGGATTAACTGTTGTTGAATATGTTGTCTCAGCTGCTCTTTTAGCGGTTGTACTTGCCACGGTTTTTTCTGCATGGGGAACTGTCATCCTGCAGGAACTTGGTAATGTATTTTGATGATGGTTTGAACAGGGATGGAATAACCAATGGAGGCATAGCGTGGTCTTCATTATCTGGTCCGTTTTATTTTTGATTGCTGTTGTGGATGCCAGAGAGCACCGCATTCCTAATAAGTTTGTTGTCATACTGTTTGTTGCATGTGCGCTATATCAGTGGCAAAGCACATGGAATTTAACTTCACTGATGTATGAGCTGAGTGCCGGCTTGTTTCTTTTTGCACTTGGTTTAGTTGTTCACATTCTTCGGGCAATGTCTGCCGGAGATGTCAAATTGTTGGCTGGTGTTGGGGTTTATCTTGGCTGGGAAGGAATGAGTCAGGGTATTTTCTGGATGGCAGTCAGTAGTGTGGTTGTTGGTTTAATGTATTTATCATTGCCACGGGTTTTACAGTCACACAGTTCATTTGAAAATGCAGTTTATCTTCCTCGTCCGGTTAAACAAAATAATGTGCCCGGGACACGGCTGTCCGGTGCAACAGGTGGGCGTTTACAAATGCCTTTTGCACCCATTGTTGTGATTGGTTTGGCACTTCATAGTTATTTTGGGTGAAACAAGGAGCGGGGATGAGCCTTGCGAAGTCTTCTAAAGACAGCCATCGTGTGCCGTTAAAGCCCCAGGCTGTCCCACCAAAAGTGCCGACATCATTTAGTGAGCTGCATGTTCCTAAAGTGGTGATGGAAAATTTGTTAGTTAAACATCTGGCTGCGTATCCAAAATCAGATTTGCTTGAGCTGGTGAAACTGATGGCAATCAGCAGTCATATGCTCAAGGAACTGTTGGAAGATTTACGGGCCAAGTCTTTAGTTGAGATATTTCAACCGGATAAAGCATCAGCATCCGGACATGTCCGTTTTGCACTTTCTGAAGCCGGGCAACAGGAAGCGGATGCTGCTTTTGTCAAAGATGCCTATCTTGGTCCGGCGCCTGTCTCGTTACATGATTATGATCAAATGGTGTCTCAGCAGGATGTTCGCCTCAATGATATTACCCGCCCGGACGTTGAACATGCATTGAAAGAAGTGATAGGTGCTGTGCGCATGATTCCTTTACTCGGGCCTGCGATTAACTCAGGCCGGGCTTTACTGCTTTACGGTGATGCCGGTACCGGAAAAACATTCGTTGCGACCAGAATACTGAACTCTCTCAATACATCAGTCTTTGTACCATATGCGGTGTATGCGGCAGGAAATATTATTAAGGTTTTTTCTCAGCAGCATCATAAACGTGTTGTCTCTGAGGATGACGAAGTCAAGAGTCTTTCATTTAAAGAGCAATATGATAAGCGCTGGGTGTTATGTGAAAGACCCAATATTCAGGTCGGTGGTGAGCTGACAATGGATATGCTGGAAGTGAATCATTCTGAGCACAACCGGGTTTGGCTGGCACCATTACAAATGATGGCAAATAACGGCATCCTTGTGATTGATGATTTAGGCCGTCAGCCAATGCCGGTAGCGACCTTACTGAATCGCTGGATTGTGCCGATGGAGTATTTCTTTGATCACCTGTCATTGCCAAACGGTCAGCAAATCACCATTCCGTTTATTTTAACACTGGCATTTTCTACCAATTTAGACCCTGAGGGTATTGCAGACCCCGCTTTTCTGCGAAGACTCGGATATAAAATACATTTTCATCCGCTACTGCAGGATGAATACCACACACTGTGGGAAAAAACGACACATCATCGTTCGTTACGGCTGGGTGAGACGTCTTTTGAAACATTAATCAAGCTCCATCAGACACATCAGGTGGGCTTTTATCCGTGTTTACCGAAAGACCTTGTGGGAATTAGTCGCGATATCATCGTGTTTGAAGAAGCGCCGCCGGTGATTACACCGGAAATTATTGGGCAGGCGTGGGCTGTTTACTTCACGGATGATGGAAACGGGGGAAGCAAACGATGAGCCGTAATCAGATAATTTTACTATTTTTACTTTCTATTTTTTTTGGGCTGGCGGCAGTTTTTGTCGCCAGGCAGTGGATGGCCCGCCAGATTCAGCCACAGACGGAAGTTGAGGTTGTTGAACGGGAGCCGGTCATTGTTGCTGCTTTAGAAATTCCGGCCGGGGTTGTGATTGAAGAGCAACACATCACCCAAAAATTGCTGGAAAAAGACTGGCGGGGAGAAAACCAGTATATCGATTCAAGTGAATTAATCGGCAAAGTTGCTCATTCTACGATTTATCCCGGAGAGATATTGATCAAGCAACAGATTAGCAGCAAAGGGGAAGGTGCGACACTGGCGGTGTTGATCCCCGAAGACAAAAGAGCGGTCACAATTCGGGTGAACGATGTCATTGGTGTTGCTGGTTTTTTGCTACCCGGAAACCGGGTTGATGTGCTGGGTACGGTGAAGTACGGGAAAAACTCAGCATCTACAGCTACAGTGTTGAAAGATATCAGAGTATTGGCAGTCGATCAGACAGCCCGAACCAGCGAAAACAAACCCGTGATTGTCCGGGCAGTGACGCTGGAAGTTGAGCCATCTCAGGCCGAAAAATTGCTGACGGCTCAAACCAGAGGTGATATTCACCTGACGCTCAGAAATCCGCAGGCATTGAAGAAAGAGAAAAAGGCCGTCCGCAGGTATGCACCTAGTGTAACCATTATTAAAGGGACAGAAACCTCCAAAGTGAAAGTCAGAGATTGAGGTGGGTTATGAGATACATATGGATAGTTATCATACTGATGTGGAGCCCCGGGCTATGGGCGGAAATGTCAATGGTCAGTGGCAAAGTACTGTCGATTCCTCACCATAAATCTGCTTATGTCAGTCTTGCCGGTAAAGCTTCCAGGGTTTCTTTAGGTGACCCTGAAGTACTGGATATTGTGATGCTGAAGTCAAATGAGTTATTCCTGATTGGTAAGAAACTTGGTACAACCAATCTGATGGTATGGGATCGCCGGGGGCGTTTGATTGACTCAATTGATATTGAAGTGATTCATGATTTAAACAGCCTCAAGTCTAAGCTTTATGAATTTTTACCTGATGAAGAGATCAAAGTACACAGCGCCAAGGATCGTTTGATTCTGAGCGGCCAGATCAGTTCTCAGGCCCGGATGATGCAGGCCTTACGGATTGCTGAAACTTATGCTGCTGCGCAGAGTGTTGAGCAATCTGCCGCGGGTGGCGTGAAGGCACTGAAAGCTTCCAGTGAGAAGAAGGATGATAACCCGGTTGTGAATCTGATGACGATTGGCGGAGCGCAGCAGGTGATGCTGGAAGTTTCCGTGGCCGAAGTTCAGCGTAGTCTGGTGCGTCGTTTTGATTCCAATTTCCACTTTTTCGAAACTAACGGTAAATTTGCCTGGGGTGGCACTGCTGCCGGCGGCATCATTGATGATATTACCGGAGGAATCGGTCCCATCTTTAATTCTCCGTCTATCGATGAAACCGGGCTGCTTTCCACATTCATTGATGGAGACACATTGTTTACGCTGGCTTTGGATATTGCCAAAGAAAATGGTGTGGCAAAAGTACTCGCGGAACCAAATCTGACCGCATTAAGTGGTTCTAAGGCGCGGTTTCTGGCTGGTGGCGAATTCCCAATCCCGGTTCCGGATGATGATGGCATTACGATTGAGTATAAAGAATATGGTGTGATACTCAGTTTTACCCCAACTGTGCTGAGTGATAAACAAATCAACCTGGATTTATCTGTGGATGTCAGTGAAATCGCCAGTACCAGCACCTTTACCTATAACCTGTCAGGTACCGACACTGTCTTTTATATTCCGCCAATTACCCGCCGGAGTGCGTCATCAACGGTTGAATTAGCAGACGGTCAAACCATCGGCATTGCCGGGCTGCTGAGTGAAAATGTCCGGGACTCTATCCGCAAACTACCGGGATTTGGTGACATTCCGATCCTTGGGCAACTCTTCCGCAGCCAGGAATATATTTCCGGAGAAACAGAGCTGGTGATTTTAGTGACACCAAGGCTGGCAAAACCAATTGATCGCAGCAAAGTGACTTTACCGACAGATACCTTTGTCGAGCCTAATGATCTGGAATATTACCTGTTAGGACAAGGTGCTTCCCTGAGCCGGCCGCCTGGTTCAAAACCAGCCATTCGCGTGCAAAGGGCAAGTCATATCGGAACCCGGACCGGTGGCTCTGAAGGTGCTTTCGGACATGAAATGTAAGGAGTCAGTGATGAAAAAACAGATTTGCTTTTCTCTGATTATCGCTGTTGGTGCGCTTATTCTCAGCGGGTGTGCGAACCAGCCCCGCTTAGGAAAACACATGAACAGTGTCCGGATGGCTCAAATCTATAATCCGGATGCAACACAGGAAAACATGGCTGTGATTCCTGTTGGAATCGGTGAACGGATGGAAAATGCCTATAAGGATTATATTGCCGAAGATAAGCAAAAATCATCGAAGTCTCAGTCACCTGTAAATTTGATCTTTGGTGGTAACTAGGAAGCACGTGATGCTCCGGAGTGTTGATGATGAACAACCGTATGAGTGGAAAAGAAAAACTCTTTACCAAACCACATGCTTATGGTAAACCCAAAGCGCAAAAAGGTTTGGTACTCGTTCTGGTTACTGCGGCGCTGGTTGCACTGGCAGGCGTGATGGCACTGGCAATCGATGTTAACCATGCATTTGTGAACAAGACCCGGTTGCAAAACGGCGTGGATGCAGCAGCGCTTGCTGCGGCGTTGGTGCTGGATAGCGGCGGCAGTGATGCAGATGCAACAGCGATGGTGAACAGTACTCTGACGAAGATGGCAACATCGACCGGGAATCAGGCAATGGATTTTTCAGCTGCAACGATTTCCGTGACGTTCTCGAATGACCCGGAAACCTTTCCGGATCCGGGATATTCCAGTTTGATTGATGATCGCTTTGTACGGGTTGCCGTTTCGAACTATCCATTGAATGCATTTTTTATTGCAGCATTTGGAATCAATAAAAACCTGGCTGCCAGTGCCGTTGCAGGGCCCGGTTCTTCCAGTACGCAAATTTGTAATGTGGTGCCGATGGCTGTATGTGCTGGTTCTGGTGGTGGAACAACGGGGTATGTGGCCGGGGATCTTTATCCTTTAAAAGTTGCTTCTAAAAACCAGTCCTCATTAGGTCCGGGTAACTATCAATTACTGGATTTTGGTTCAGGAGCATCGGCAGTCCGTTCTGCATTGGCAGGTGGATATACAGGGTGTTTGGCCATCGGAGATACTGTGACAACTAAGCCGGGAAATACTGTCGGTCCAGTCGGGCAAGGTTTGAATACCCGTTTTGGTGTTTATGGCGGCGGAGGCGTTAATTCATCGGATTATCCACCTGATATTTATGTGAAGGAACCAGATACTCTGGCGACACTCGATAATGATGGCAATGTGGTTTATACAGATACCTGGGGTTATGACGATTATGAGCTGGAAGCGCCGAACTGCTCAGGAGCAGATTGCTATCTGAATAGTGGGGGGGAGCCTAATCGCAGAATGTTGTCAGTTCCGATTGTGGATTGCTCTGGTGCCTCCGGAGGAACAACCACGTTACAGGTTGAAGCCTTAGGGTGTTTTTTCCTTCTTCAGCAGGCCCCTACATCGAACTCGGGTAAGCAAGCTGTGTTTGGTGAATATGTAGAAGAATGCTCCGTGACGAACAGTTCCTCAGGAAACGTTAGCAGTGGTGAAGGTCCATACAGAATCGTTCTGTATGACGATCCGTTAAGTGAGGAATCCTGAAATGAAAAAAATGTGGTTTCGTCAGCAGGGGCTTGCCGCAGTGGAATTCGTCATTGTGATTCCGGTTGTGCTGGTGCTTTTAGTCGGCATTGTTGAGTTTGGTTCGGCACTGGTCCGTTATAACACCCTGAATAAGATGGTACAGAATGGTGCGAGATATGCGGTGACGGATATTTACGGAACGGCTTCTTCTGATCAAATCGCCAGCGTGACCAGTATCAAAAATATGGTTTTGTATGGTCATACCGGAACTGGTACTACACCATTGCTGGAAGGGGTGACTGCAAGTGATATCACGGTAACTCATGCAAACAAATATGTGTCAGTGACGGTCAGCTATGATTACACCCCGCTGTTATCGATTGTGCCATCGGTTGTGATGGATATGAATTTTGATCTGACAGCGACTGCAGTATCGAGGACTTCGCTATGAGATTGAGAAAGCAACAGTCCGGTGTTTCGATTCTTGAATTTACATTACTGGCCACCAGTGTGTTACTGGTGTTGTTCAGTGTGATTGAAATGGGTCGTTATGTGTACTCATTACAGATGGCAAATGATATTACCCGCAAAGTTGCCCGAATGGGCGTTGTCTGTCATGTCAGTGATAAAGACGATCTGGCTGCGCTGGCGATTCAGAATTATGCGCCGGCAGGGTTCACTGCAAGCAACCTGATTATTGAATATCTTGATCAGTCCGGGCAGGCAGTGTCTATCAATGCAGGGATGAGTTCTGATGACTATAATGATGCATATGCGACCATAAAATTCGTCCGGGTTCGTGTTTCCAATTACCAGTATCAACTGATTGGATTTTTAAGTTTTCTGGCTGAGGGCGGTGTAATTTTGTTGCCGGATATGGAAACGACATTGCCGATAGAGTCTTTAGGGGTTATTCGCCCGACACTTGCTCACCCGGAATCCCGGCATACTGACTGTTAGAGGGTACATGATGACAAAAACAATAAAGTTAGTGCCTGAGGGGCAAGATCAAATTCGTTTGAAAACCACGATTACAGTGTGGGTCTTGTATGCCAGTGAGTTTTTCAAGTGCCACATGGTGAAACAATTGTCCCGTTGTTACAGCATTCATTTTGAGTGTTTACAGCAAAGCAGCACCATGCTTGACAATATTTCCCGCCTGGCAATACCGGATGTCATTTTCGTTGAGACAGGTGGGGACTGGGCAAGGCGGGTCACTGAGCTGCAAAATATTGATGTCAATAAAGAAAGAGAAGAGGATGAACTGGATACATTACTGATTGTGTTTGGTGATGAAAGTGACAACTTATCTTTGCGGGTGGCGCTGAAGTTAGGTGCGACGGATTTTATTTCACAGCAGGCGGTTCTTGAAGACTTTGCCGGGATGCTGCATTCAATTGCCGAAGATAAGCTGGCAACCCGTCATTTATCAGAGGTTTATCTGTTTTTAAATACCAAAGGCGGGTCTGGTGCGACAACGGTGGCACTGAATACGGCCGTTGAAGTTGCGATGCAGCATACTGATCGGGTATTGCTGCTTGATTTAGATATCCATTTTGGTGTGGTGATGGACTATCTGAATATCAACCCGGCCTATAGCCTGAATGATGTGATTGCAAATCTGGCTGATTTGGATGAAGTTTCTCTGAGGAGTCAGGTGACCCGACATAATTCCGGCCTGCATATTCTGAGCTTTAAGCATGAGAATCATCAGGAAAATTTTGATAATGCCATGATGCTGGGGAAATTAATTCCAATTCTGCGTGAGCATTATGACTATATTTTTGTTGATCTGTCTTTAGGGATTGACCATATCTTTATTCCGATTCTGAGCCAGGCAACCAAGATTTTCTTAATCACACAGCAGAATCTGGTTTCCATCAAAAATACGTCAAGAATTGCTAAGGCGTTAACCTTTGAATATGGCGTGGCCAAAGAACAACTCATCCTTGTGGTGAACCGGTATGAAAAACGCCAGCAAATCAAACTCAAAGATATTGAAGAGACAATTGCCGGACTGGAAATACATACCATTCCGAATGATTTTAAGTCCGCGATTGAAAGTGTCAATCTGGGAACACCGTTAGTGTCATCGAAGAAAGGTAGTGCGATATCGAAGTCGGTTGCCCGTTTTACCAGAACACTTATGCCAAAAGATAAAGAGCAGAAAAGTTGGTTTAAACGACTTTTTTCCTGACGGAAGGTACAGGGAGGTGACACATGTTATTCAGACGCAGAAATATTAATCAGGATATTCCTGAAAAGGTCAGCGAAGAGCCGTCTTCAGCCAGGACTCCTGCAGTGACTCAACCTGAACCCACTTCTAAACCGGAGAAAGAACAGGAAGAGAAACAAAACCGGCTGGAGAAAAAAATCCGCGATAATGAAGAAAAAGAAAGAGAGATTCTTGAAGCCCGGAAACAGCTCGAACAAGAGCTGGAAACCAAGCATTATTATCATCAGCGGTTACTGGAAACGCTTGATTTAGCTTTGTTGTCCAGTCTGGAGAAGGAATCCGCCAGAAAAGAGCTTCAGGAAGCGATTGTACAACTGATGGCGGAAGACCAGAGCCATACCCTCGGTGCTGAGGGGCGTAAACGCGTGATTCAGCAAATCGAAGATGAGGTGTTCGGGCTGGGGCCTCTGGAGCCTTTACTGAAAGACTCAACGGTGTCGGATATTTTGGTCAATGGTCCGAAAAGCGTCTTTGTTGAACGCTTCGGGAAGCTGGAACAAACCCCATATACCTTTTTAGATGACCGTCATCTGCGCAATATTATCGACCGGATTGTTAGTCAGATCGGGCGTCGGATCGATGAAGCTTCGCCTATGGTGGATGCCCGTTTAATGGATGGTTCGCGGGTGAATGCGATTATTCCGCCGCTGGCTCTGGATGGGGCTTCCGTCTCGATTCGTCGCTTTGCTGTCGATAAACTGACGATGGATAATTTATTGTCGTTCAACTCACTTTCAGACCCGATGGCCAAGTTTATTGAAGCTGCTGTTGAAGGTGAACTGAATGTTCTGATTTCCGGTGGTACTGGCTCAGGGAAGACCACGACACTGAATATTCTGTCCGGATTTATTCCCAGTGATGACCGTATTATAACCATTGAAGACTCTGCTGAGCTGCAATTACAACAGCCTCATGTGGTGCGCCTTGAAACCCGTCCGGCGAATCTGGAAGGAAAAGGCGAAATCACCCAACGGGATTTGGTGAAGAACTCATTACGGATGCGGCCTGACCGGATTGTGTTAGGGGAAGTCCGGGGAAGTGAAGCGGTTGATATGCTCGCAGCAATGAATACCGGGCATGAAGGTTCTCTGGCAACAATTCACGCCAACACGCCCCGTGATGCGTTGAGCCGGGTTGAAAATATGTTTGCCATGGCGGGCTGGAATATTACAACCAAAAACCTTCGCTCACAGATTGCTTCGGCAATTCATCTGATCGTTCAGATGGAGCGGCAGGAAGACGGTAAACGCCGGATGGTCAGTATCAGTGAGATCAATGGTATGGAAGGGGAAATTATCACCATGTCAGAAATTTTTAAATTTCAGCGTCAGGGCATGGATGAAGAAGGGAATGTAATCGGCAATTATATTGCGACAGGTGTGGTACCGCAGTGCCATGAACAACTTTCAAAACGGGGATTGCACTTACCATTTGAGCTTTTTACTGAGAGTTACGGATAGGAGGCTCTCATGACCGACGATATTACACTGTTTCTGGTCCTGCTGTTTTTTGCAGTTGTGTTTATTTCTCAGGCATTGTTACTGCCGGCTGCAGGAAGCAAAGCCAAGCATAAGCAACTGACAAAGCGGTTGAAGGAAACCCGCTCAAACCTTGATGAAGAAAGTCGTTCTTTGCTGCGTGAGCACTATATGAAAACGCTGACCCCTATGGATCGGCGGTTGGTGAAGTTTGCCTTTTTTGAATCAATGAAGAAAAACCTGGAGCTTTCCGGGCTGGACTGGACGCTGGCAAGAACTATCTCTGTCACTTTATTGTTGAGCCTGCTGCTTTGTCTGATTGCATTAATCTTCCGCCAGCCCTGGTATGTTGCAATTGGCGCATTTGCCTTTGTCTGGCTGGCTTTACACTTTTTTATCCAGAAACGAATTTCTGACCGGTTGTCCAAATTTGAAGAGCAATTACCGGAAGCGCTCGATGTTATCCGGCGAATGCTTCAGGCCGGGCAGCCGGTAACTCAGGCATTTAATGAAGTCGGGAATGAGATGCCGCCACCGATTGGCATTGAATTTAAAAACACCTATAACCTGCTCAATTATGGCTATGACATGCGTCTGGCAATTATGCAGATGGCAGACCGGACACCTACGGTATCTATGCTGGCTTTTTCCAGTGCGGTGCTCTTACAAAAGGAAACCGGTGGTAATCTGTCAGAGAACCTGGAGAAGGTGTCTCAGGTATTGCGGGCCAGATTTAAACTGGCACGAAAGATTAAAACGATTTCCGCGGAAAGCCGTCTTTCAGCCTGGATTCTGGTGCTTTCTCCTTTTGTGCTGTTTTTGGCGATGTCGTTACTTCATCCGGATTATGTCCGGCCATTATATGAAGATCCGAGGGGTTTTAAGCTCATAAGCTTTGGGGTTACCAGCTTATTTATCGGTTCGTTGTGGATCCGGAAAATCATTAATTTCGAGGTGTAATATGGACTTGTTAGACTCACTTTGGGATTCCTTTCGTAATCTTAATATTGATGAAGAGCTTTTGATTCTGGTAATTATTTTTGTTGCTGTAACTTCATTTGTTGTGACACTGGTGATGATTGTTTCCGGCTCGAAGTCGAAGGTGAAACGTCAGTTGGAAGATATCCGCAAAGATATGAACAGTACGTTACTTAAGAAGCAAAACAAGAGATTTGATACCACACTTGAATCGATTGCACCGATTGTAGCTCCCCGTAGTACCAAGGACCAGGAAACGACCCGCCATCACCTGATGCATGCTGGCTTTCATGATGCAAACATGCTGACGATGTATTATGCAATTAAAATCTTTTCCGGGGTGATTGGGGTAATGGCTGCCTCCGCCGTGTATTTCCTGATGCCGGATATTAGTAATTTATTTCTTATTATGATTGTTTTGGCCGGTGTTGGTATGTTTGCACCCAATTTTATGCTGCATAAACTGGTAAAAAAACGCCAGCAAAAAGTTCGGGCGGGTGTACCCGATGCGCTGGACTTGCTGGTGGTGTGTACCGAATCCGGTCTGGGGTTTCATTCATCGCTGAAAAGAGTTGCCAGTGAGTTAATGATTTCTCATCCGGAGTTTGCTGACGAGCTGGAAACCGTCTGTATCAAACTGAACGCAGGGGTTGAGATGGTTGATGCGTTTGAAGAGCTGGTTGAGCGAACCGGAGTCAATGAAATCACCGGCCTGGTGCATATGCTGGCTCATGCTTCGCGCATCGGCGGTAGTTTGTCTCAGACATTACGGGAATATACTGAAGATTACCGGGATCGACGGAATCAGGAAGTGGAAGAAATTGCCGCAAAAATACCAACCAAGATGATCTTCCCTCTGTTGTTATTTATCTGGCCATGTTTTTTCATCGTTGCTATCGGACCTTCCATCCTGTCGCTGACAGCGACATTAGGACAAGGGTAAATAAAAGGAGCAAGTCATGAAACTAAAATCATTGGTTGTGTTCGTTGTCGTGCTGCTGATTGGTGGTTGTGCATCTTCACAAAAAAGTGAGAAGTCATTCGATAGTCAGCTCTACGATGGTAAGCCGGTTGAGACGTTGATGATGACTGATCCGCCAAAAACAGAAAAAGAGGCCATTGAGCGCGGTGATGCTGCAATCAGAGATAACAATCAGGACTTAGCACTCTTTGAGTACATTCGTTCTCTCGAATTTAAAGAAGGTAAGTTCAAGGATAAGACGCTATATACGATTGGCCGGATTCATCAATCAAGAAATAATTATCCGCTGGCAGAAAAGGCGTATTTTCTGGCTTTGAAAGCCAATCCGGACAATGTTGCTGTGCTTCAGCAGATCGGCTCAAATTTCAGTAAGCAAGGTGATACAAAGCAGGGTGCGATTTACTTTATCCGGGCAATTAATGCTGATCAGCTACGTCTTCAGAGTCGTGAAAAACTGGAAAGAAAAGAACTCAATCAGGAGCGCATTCAAGCCCTGAAGTCCGATGAACAGTCACCAGTGCTGGCTTATATGGGGCTGGGAATTATCTCGGATTTAGATGGAAAGCATGAGGATGCACAAACTTTCTTTAAGAAGGCGTTAAACATTAAGCCGGATTCCCTGAGATTGCTGCTGAATATCGGATATTCCTATTACATGAGTGGTGATTTTGAAGAAGCGAAGCGTTCAACACTGGCTGCGCTTGAACGTTCACCGGGTAATCCGAAAGCGATTAATAATCTGGCGCTGATTTATCTGGCTCAGGGCGATACGTTGAAAGCGCTGAATACGTTTAAGCGTCACATGAAAGATTATGAAGCACTGAATAATGTCGGATATTTCCTGATATTACAGGGCAAAGCAGAAGAAGCGGTCAGTTACTTACAACAGGCGATTGATAAGAAACCTTCTTATTATCCGCTGGCAAATGAAAATCTCGAACGGGCTTTAGCTGAAATTAAGATGAATGCGACTGAAAAAAAGAAGACCCGGTAATTGTTATTTATCTGTAGTGGCAATTCACCGGTCGCCGTCATTCAGTAATGATGAATCGCCTCATTTTTTGTTGTGATTGGTTATTTTCCGGCAGGAATGGCATCCGGGATACCTTTGCAAATGAGATATTCGTAAGGTGGTTGTTCTGTCTGGGATTCAATGAGCTGATGATCCATAAACCGGCAAAAGCTGGGAATATCACGTGTCGTGGATGGATCATCAGCAAGTACCAACAGCATTTCACCATCAGCCATGTTACGAATTGTTTTTCTTACCATCATTAATGGTTCCGGACAGCGCAGCCCTTCTGCCTGAAGTGTTTGATGTGCCCGGGACGAATCAATAGTCATGGTTGTCTCTTTTTGACAATGTAGTTATGAAAGCACCGATAATACTAGTGGGAAGAAAATATTCAATAAAGGAACGATTCTTTTCCTTTACATCCGGTTTATGTTTTTTTCTCAGTTACGACCTGCCATAGCGCATTTACCAGCGGTTGTTTTAATTGTGAGCGTTTACAGCAAACGCCAAGTTTAAAAGGTTTCAGCAGCTGACTCTGTGGCAGACGTTGTATTTTGTCACGTACCGGGCTATTGGTGATCACCACATCTGGTGCGATACCGACGCCATAACCTAATGCGACCATACTGACAATTGCCTCATGTCCTCCGGTTGTTTGCGCATATATTTTGGGTTTGATGCCCATCTCATGAAACCACTGATCAGCCGATTCACGTGCCGTGCCGGAGGCCGGAACAATAAAAGGCACCTGAGACCAGTCGGGTGGGTCGCTGTTTAAAGAGTAAGCGAAGTTGGTGATTCCTGCCGGAGCAATCACAGACAGGGAAATATCGCAAATGGTCTTAAAGACAATTCTGGACGGGAGTGGATTCGGCAGCGCAGAAATACCGATATCTGCTTCATTATTCAATAGTTTATCAATGGTTTGAGTCGGGTCGCCGGTTGAGAGCTGAAAGTCAATTAACGGGTGATGTGCCCTGAAATCAGATAACAAATCCGGCAGGTGGCTATAGCTGGCGGTCACTGAGCAGAATAAGCGAACCTCTCCTTGCAGTGTATGATGACTTTCATCGATTTCAGCCTGAAAACCTTGCCACTTTTCAATGATCTGAAGTGCAACCGGAATGAGCTTCTTACCGGCTGGTGTCAGTTCGACCCTGCGATTATCCCGCACAAATAAATGGTGCCCGATTTCATCTTCTAACTTCTGTATCTGCCGGCTCAGGGCTGAAGGACTGATATGCATTGCGCCAGCTGTTTTGCTGAAGTTTTTACTTTCGGTCAGGTGCACGAACAATTTGAGTATTTTTATGTTCATGATGATGATTTTCCATGTTGCATTATTCGCAATAATTAATTGTGAATATATCACTTTTGGCAACGATTTGTCTGGTTTAAGATGAAATCAATCCGGCACATATCATTCTCATCATGTCGCAGTTGCCTTTACGATGATCGTCTTACTGCGGGTCAATGATATCTAAAAGCCGAAACACAACATCACAAACACAACAAAAGTGACAGACAGTTTTAAATTAAGGAGCGCCGCTATGGCTAACTATTTCAATACACTCAATCTGCGTCAGCAGTTAGACCAGCTGGGTCGTTGTCGTTTTATGGATCGTTCAGAATTTGCAAGTGAAGCAGATTACCTGAAAGGTAAGAAAATCGTCATCGTCGGTTGTGGTGCTCAGGGTCTGAACCAGGGTCTGAACATGCGTGACTCAGGTCTGGATGTCTCATATGCGCTTCGTCAGGCTGCAATCGATGAGCAACGTCAGTCTTTCAAAAATGCCAAAGACAACGGTTTTGAAGTCGGTAGCTATGAAACACTGATTCCTCAGGCTGACTTAGTAGTAAACCTGACGCCGGACAAGCAACATACCAATGTTGTTGAAACGGTTATGCCTTTGATGAAACAAGGCGCATCTTTGGGCTATTCTCACGGTTTTAACATCGTTGAAGAAGGGATGCAGGTTCGTAAAGATCTGACTGTTGTGATGGTTGCACCTAAGTGCCCGGGCACAGAAGTTCGTGAAGAATATAAGCGTGGCTTTGGTGTTCCGACACTGTTGGCTGTTCACCCTGAAAATGATCCAAATGGTGATGGTCTGGAAATTGCGAAAGCATGGGCTGCTGCAACCGGCGGACATCGTGCGGGTTGTCTGGAGTCATCTTTTGTTGCTGAAGTTAAGTCTGACTTAATGGGTGAGCAAACCATTTTGTGCGGTATGCTGCAGGCTGGTTCTATCGTGTGTTACGAGAAAATGGTTGCTGAAGGTGTGGATGCCGGCTACGCAGGTAAATTGCTGCAGTATGGCTGGGAAACCATCACGGAAGCGCTGAAATTTGGTGGCATCACGCACATGATGGATCGTCTTTCTAACCCGGCTAAAGTTCGTGCTTTCGAACTGTCTGAAGAGCTGAAAGACCTGTTACGTCCTCTGTATTACAAGCACATGGATGACATCATCGCTGGCGAATTTTCAGGAACCATGATGGCAGACTGGGCAAATGATGATGTAAACCTGTTGAACTGGCGGAAAGAAACCGGTGAAACTGCGTTTGAAAACTACCCTGAATCTGATGTGAAAATCGCAGAGCAAGAGTACTTTGATAACGGTATTCTGATGATTGCGATGGTTCGTGCCGGGGTTGAACTGGCTTTTGAAGCAATGACTGAGTCCGGTATTATCGATGAGTCTGCTTATTATGAGTCTCTGCATGAATTGCCGCTGATTGCTAACACAATCGCCCGTAAGCGTTTGTATGAAATGAACGTGGTTATTTCAGATACTGCTGAATATGGTAACTACCTGTTTGCGAATGTTGCAACACCATTAATGCGTGAAAAATTCATGCCTCAGGTTGGTACTGACGTGATTGGTAAAGGCTTGGGTGAAACATCGAATCAGGTTGATAATGCGACACTGATTAAAGTGAATGAAGTGATTCGTAACCACCCGGTTGAATATATTGGTGAAGAGCTGCGTGGTTATATGACAGATATGAAGCGTATCGCCGTTGGTGATTAATCTTCATCCATTGAGTTGTTGATAAAAAAGGGGCCTGAATGTTCAGGCCCTTTTTTATGCGGTTTCAGAATCAGAGTCGGTGAGTTTTTTCTCCATTTCTGCCACTTTGGCTTCAAGCTGCGTGAGTTTTTCTCTGGTACGCATCAAGACCTGGGTTTGTACGTCAAACTCTTCCCGGCTGACCACATCCAGTTTATTCAGCTGCCCCTGAATAACCTGACGAACTTTTTGTTCTACATCTGCACCTAATTCTTTGACGGGTTGCGGCATCGAGTCATGAATTTGTTTGGCTATCTGTTCTAATTTTTTTGGATCGAACATACGGACTTATACTCCTGATTTCGTGTATACAAACATTTTATGTAATTCACTGGTAAATGTCGTTACTTACATGGAAAAAACCATATGGATCGTATGTTCGGGGATGAGGTGTTACTTTGACTGAAATGAAGCCAGGTAACCATTCAGAAACAGATGACAGGCCCGGCCTTTTCCCTGAAACAGGATCGTTGAGTGCCTGGCGTCAGGTGGCTGACATGCTTTTTCAATACAGTAATTACTTTTGTTGTACACCAGAGACAGTCTTTCCTGTTTTGTCCCGGATGCCAGCTCATTAATACACTGAATTTGTGCGTTAATCACGGGTAAGTAGTTATTTTTCATCGCTTCAATGCCAGAAATGCAGATTCTTTTACTTGAAATAAAACACTGTATTTTATTTTAAGCTGATTCAATAGAATGCACAATGATTTATATGGTTTTATTGCGTATGACATGCGTCATTTGAATCAGCAGCATAAAAAAACAGATGGGTGTATTCCACCCATCTGTTTTTATCGTGGAAGAGTAAGCTAAAAACACTCTTCACTGCATGTTTTCACTGATGTGTTTCATCTTCAACGAATACAGGCAGAGGCTTATGTTTCTCAGCCAGATATGTATAAATCACAGGCAGCACAAACAGTGTAAACAAGGTTCCCAGTGACAGACCAGCAACAATCACGATACCGATACTAAAACGCTGCTGGGCTCCTGCGCCGGTTGCGTACATTAATGGAATCAGACCGGCAATCATAGCCGCTGTGGTCATCAGAATTGGCCGCAAACGGGTCTTGGTGGCTTCCATCACAGCATCAACACGGTTTTTGTTGTGTTTCAGCTGTGCCTCTTTGGCAACTTCACAAATCAGGATACCGTGTTTGGTAATCAAGCCTATCAATGTAATCAGCCCGACTTGCGAGTAGATATTCATTGAAGCAGCTCCCCAGGCCAGTGCAATCAGAGCACCACTAATTGCCAGCGGTACAGAAATCATGATGACGATCGGATCTCTGAGCGACTCAAACTGAATGGCCAGCACCAGGAATATGATAGCGAGTGCCAGCAGGAAAGTCGTATATAATGCACTTCCTTCTGTGACATACTGGCGGGACTCCCCGAGATAATCATGGTTATACCCGACAGGCAGTGTTTCCTGAGCCATATTGTCCAGCCATTTGATGGCATCGCCAATTGCTGCGCCCGGTGATGGAACTGCACCGATAGTTGCTGAGTTTAACTGGTTGAAGTGAGGTAGTGACTTAGGTTCTGCAACAATATCGATATGAATCAGGCTACCCAGAGGCACCATATTTCCGTCAGCAGCCCGGACGAAGTAATTTTTCATCGATTCAGGATTCAGCCGGTATTTGCGCTCAACCTGTGGGATGACTTCATATGAACGGCCGCCAAGGTCAATCCGGTTCACGTAACCATCTGCCATCATGGTTCCCAGTGTCAGCCCGATATCTTGCATGGTGACTCCGTAAGAACCCGCTTTATCTTTATCGATACTAATTTTCATCGTGGCAGAGTCAAAGTTCAGATCCAGTGTCGAATAAACAAACAAAGGGCTTTTCTGCACTTTTGCCAGTATATCACCTGCCAGAGAGAACAGGTTTTCAAAACTGTTTGGCGTTGTGATCACCATTTGAATGGGTAAACCAGATCCGGCACCCGGAAGTTCCGGCATCTGGAATGCAGTGATTGACATGGCCGGAATATCTTGTACCAGCGATTGGACACGTTTCATGACGTCAGCCTGACTTGCTTCACGCTGACTCCATGGTTTCATAACCGCAATACCAAATGCCTGATTGGACTTCGGAATACCGGTAAATGCCATTGAAAGCTGGATTTCATCCTGTTTATTCAGAATGTCACTGACTTCCGTCATGGTATTTTCCATGTAGTCGAGGTTTGCGTTTGCCTGACCATTGGCAATCATCATCACCACGCCTTTATCTTCAGATGGTGCAAGTTCTGAAGGAATATACATAAACAGAACAGGCAGCGTACCAAAAACAATGAGCGCAAAGCCAATGATCACCGGGCGACGTTTCATGACCGCACCAAGCATTCTCATATAACGATCGGTCATTCTATCGAGAACGTCATGGACTTTTTGTTCAAAGCGCGAAGGTTCTTCATGGTCTTTCAACATCTTAGAACACATCATGGGTGACAATGTCAGGGCGATAATACCTGAAACAAAGACGGAACCAGCCAGTGATAGAGCAAACTCTTTAAACAGAGAGCCGGTAATACCACTGGTCATTGCAATAGGTGCGTATACTGCAGCTAATGTCAATGTCATTGCGACTACCGGCATTGCTATTTCTCTGGTTCCGATAATTGCAGCTCTGAAAGGCGTTTCTCCGAGCTTGACGTGACGGTCAACGTTTTCGAGTACGACAATTGCGTCATCAACAACCAGCCCGATGGCGAGTACCATTGCCAGTAGTGTCATCAGATTCCAGGAGAACCCGAACATCTGCATGACCAGAGCAACCCCGATGAGTGATAAAGGAATGGTCACAATCGGAATTAAGACCGCCCGGAAAGAGCCCAGGAACAGCGTAATCACAATCAAAACGATTAGCGCCGCCTCACCCAGTGTTTTAATTACCTCATGGATCGACTCATTAATTGCAATGGTTGAGTCATAAAGGAGTTTCATCTCAATATTACCCGGCAGATTTCGCTGCAGGAGAGGAAGAACATCCCGGACACTTGCTGCAATATCAATTGGGTTGGCACTTGGCGCGGCATTAATTGCTGCAACAACTGTGTCCTGACCATTTGCTGTTGCACGGTAGGTATCATGGCTTTTTGCCAGTGTGACTTTGGCAATATCTCCCAAACGAACAATCTGTCCGTCATCAGAACGGACAACCAGATGTTCCAGATCTTCGACAGTCGAGACCTGAGTGTCCGCATCTCCATTGAATATCACATACTCACCGGTTGCCTGACCCGTGGCCGACTGATAGTTGTTTGCACTGAGTACTGTCAATACATCTGTCGCTGTCAGTTTCAGTGCTGCCATTTTATAAGGGTCGAGCCAGATTCGCAGGGCGTACGGAATACCGCCATATAAATCGACTTTAGACACCCCCTGCACAGAAAAAAGCTGAGGTGTAACAACCCGTTTCAGGTAATCCGTAATCTGGCTTGAACTCAACTCTTCACTTGAAAAGCCGATGTACATAACCGCTGTGGTCGATCCGGTTGACATCGCAACAGTTGGGTCGTCCGCTTCTTTCGGTAACTGTGAACGAACTGAGTTGGTTTTGGCCAGAATATCTGATAATGCGGCATTCGGATCGGTATTCAGCTTCATCTTCACTGTAATTGATGAGCTGCCCAAAACTGATTCCGACGTCATATAATCAATGTTATCAGCCTGAGCAATCGCCTGCTCAAGAGGTTGTGTAATAAAACCCTGAATCAGATCCGCACTGGCGCCATAATAGCTGGTTGTCACCGTAACTTCAGTGTTGGTCATTTCAGGGTATTCCCTGACCTGAAGTTTAAAAACGGCCTGCAGTCCAAGCAGTGCAATCAGGAAACTGATTGAAATGGCCAGAACAGGGCGTTTAATAAAAATATCTGTAAAGCGCATGTTTCCTCCGCTTACAACATCGGTGTTTCGGCACGAGGCTCAGTGGCATCACTTTCAACCACATGAACTTTCACACCGTTACTGAGTCGCACCTGCCCGGATGTGACAATTTCTTCTCCGTTCTTCAGTCCTGTCAGTACGTGTGCAATATATCCGCGGCGTTCTCCAACCTTAACTACACGCTGCTTCACCCGCTTTTCTTCACCTTCTCCGCTGACGATGTACACACTATCACCGTACAATGTAAAAGTGATTGCTGTCTGTGGAACAATGACTTGATCAGAAATAGTAGGGAGCAGAATCTGAGCATGAGCAAACATACCGCTGCGGAGTTTGCCGTCACTGTTCGGGATATTCGCTTCAATCTGAACCAGACCGCTTTTCACGCTGACTGCTGGCTCAATTGCTGTGATTTCTCCCTTAAATGCATGATCCGGATATGCATCAACACTAATTTCTACGGTCTGACCTTTTGAAATGCGGGATATTTCTGTTTGAGGAATGGTGAAGTGCAGGCGCATCACACTGGTATCTTCTAACCGCACAATGCTTGTTCCTGGTTGCATATATTGCCCGAGGTAAACATTCCGGATACCAACCTGGCCGGCAAATGGTGCTTTAATCTCCCGGCGTGCAATCGTCGCTTTCAGGCTCTCAATATCAGCGGACAGTGAAAGGTACGCGGCTTGTGCCTCATCATAAGCTTCCTGCGACAGAGATCCCCGTTTAAACAGACCTTTATACCGTTCGAACTTGGCTTTTGCCGCAGGCAGTCGTGCCTGTGAGCTTTTTAGTGTTGCCTGTTCAACTGTTGAATCGAGCGTGAGGAGTACCTGCCCCTTCTCCGCTTTTTCCCCTGATTCAAACTTAATGCTGTCAATGACACCGCTTGCTTCAGTTGTTAATGTGACACCCTGAGAAGGTTCAATGAAACCGATAGCTTCAATCGTTGGTGTCCAGTCTTGCAAAGAAATATCTGTGACTGTAACCGGATAAGATGGCTCAGG
This sequence comes from Vibrio quintilis, assembly GCF_024529975.1. Classification (GTDB taxonomy): domain Bacteria; phylum Pseudomonadota; class Gammaproteobacteria; order Enterobacterales; family Vibrionaceae; genus Vibrio; species Vibrio quintilis. The sequence continues at coordinate 82,486 of NZ_AP024897.1, forward strand.
TATGTTCGCCATATACTTTGCAATCATTTTTTGTTTAAACCAATTAAAGCCGATCACGCTACCGAACAATAGGATTGCGATCAGTAACATCACTGCTGTCCACTTTTTCATTTGAGTCAGTCCTAAGTTTGAGAAATTCTTAAATATAGAAGATGGCTACACTACGTTTGATTAGTCATACAGATTAATCAAACTAAGACACTGTTACCAGATGTATATTCTGGCAATCAATTAATAAGTGTATTTTATAACTGAGCTGTAAGTTACCTTCTATGCAATACACTTGTACAGTAAAAGTTGAATTATTTTCAATCAGGCTTTGAGCATAGTATTCCACGGCGTTGCACATTATTATTACCATCGCAGAATAAAGAGATGGCAACAGGCAAAATGAAACTCAATTCCAGTCAAGATGAAGCAGTCAAGTATATATCCGGACCCTGTCTGGTCCTTGCAGGTGCAGGATCGGGAAAAACCAGAGTGATTACCAATAAAATCGCTTATCTCGTACAGAGCTGCGGTTATAAAGCCAGGCACATTGCTGCGGTTACTTTTACCAATAAAGCAGCCCGGGAAATGAAAGAACGGGTTGCCCAGACATTGGGTAAAGGTGAATCGCGTGGGTTGATGGTTTCTACGTTTCATACTTTGGGGTTGAATATCATTCGCCGTGAATATAAATCTCTGGGGCTGAAAGCTGGTTTTTCTCTGTTTGATGATCAGGATCAGCTGGCACTGCTGAAAGAGCTGACAGAAAAACAACTTGATGGCGATAAAGATTTGTTGCGTCAGTTGTTGTCTGCTATCTCGAACTGGAAGAATGACATGCTTTCTCCTGAAAAGGCGAAAGCAATGGCAAAAGGTGAGCAACAGCAGCTCTTTGCTTTTTGCTATGAAATGTATCAGGTACAAATGAAAGCCTACAATGCGCTGGATTTTGATGACTTAATCTTAATGCCGGTACTGCTATTCCGTAAGGATGAAGAAGTGCGGCAACGGTGGCAGTCCCGGATTCGTTATCTGCTGGTGGATGAGTATCAGGATACAAACACCAGTCAGTACGAACTGGTGAAATTAATTGTCGGGGAAAGAGGCCGCTTTACTGTGGTTGGAGATGATGATCAGTCTATTTATTCCTGGCGGGGAGCGAAACCACAAAATCTGGTGTTACTTGGGCAGGATTATCCTCAGCTCAGGTTGATCAAGCTGGAACAGAATTACCGTTCGACAAACCGGATTTTAAGGGCAGCCAATATTCTGATTGCCAACAATCCCCACGTTTATGAGAAATCTCTGTTCTCTGCTTTACCTGATGGTGAAATGCTGAAGGTGATTTTGGCAAACAATGAAGATCATGAAGCGGAACGGGTCGTTGGGGAAATTATCGCCCACAAATTTATCAATCATACTGATTATCGGGGGTATGCGATTTTATATCGGGGAAACCATCAGTCCCGTCTGATTGAAAAATGTCTGATGCAGAACCGAATTCCTTATAAGTTATCAGGCGGCACATCCTTTTTCGCCCGTGCAGAAATTAAAGACATCATGGCTTATTTACGGGTTTTGGTGAATCCGGATGATGATAATGCATTTCTGCGCATCGTGAATACCCCCCGCAGAGAGATAGGTCCGGTGACCCTGGAGAAGCTGGGTACTTATGCCAACATGCGGGGAAAAAGCTTATTTGAAGCCAGTTTTGAATTAGGTCTGGAGCAGACGCTGTCCGGTAAAGGTCTGGAGAGTTTGAGACGATTTACTCAATGGATTGTATCTTTGTCGGATCAGGCGGAGAGAGGCAACACTGTTGATGTTGTACGGGCTCTGGTCAGGGATACGCATTACGAAGACTGGTTATATGAGACATCTTCCAGCCCGAAAGCTGCTGAAATGAGAATGAAGAATATTTCTGATCTCTATGCATGGATTGTTGCTGATCTTGAAGGAGATAACCCGGATCAGGAAGTGAAATCGCTGAAGGAAGTTGTGCAGCGTTTAACATTGCGTGACATGATGGAGAGAGGAGAAGATGCTGATGACAGTGATGCGGTTCAGTTAATGACATTGCATGCTTCCAAAGGACTTGAGTTTCCTTATGTTTACCTGGTGGGTTCTGAAGAAGGGCTTTTGCCCCATCAAACCAGCATTGATGAAGATAATATTGAAGAAGAACGGCGTTTAATGTATGTCGGAATTACCCGGGCACAGCGGGAGCTGACTTTTATCGTTTGTAAGGAGCGCCGGCAGTTTGGTGAGTTAATTAAGCCTGAGCACAGCCGTTTTCTGGACGAACTGCCATATGATGATGTGACATGGGAAATCCGTAAAAAAGCACTCTCTCAGGAAGAAACCAAACAGAAAGGGCAGGCGCATATTGCGAACCTTCGTGCGATGTTTAAGAAAGATTGAGCCGTTTCCATCCATCTGAAAACATACCCGGTCATTAAGAAATTTCGCCATTTAGGTTAAATTCGCCTTTTTCTGATGAAAAAGGCACCAAATAACAAAAAAAGTTGAAAAAAATACTAGACGGCAAACATTGATACCCGTATCATTCCACACCGCCGATAGGGCATAGAAGCGCCCGTAGCTCAGCTGGATAGAGCGTTGGCCTCCGGAGCCAAAGGTCGAAGGTTCGAATCCTTTCGGGCGCGCCATTCCTCGGAGGAAATATCGGCAAAAAGAAAAATAATGGTGGCTATAGCTCAGTTGGTAGAGCCCCGGATTGTGATTCCGGTTGTCGCGAGTTCGAGTCTCGTTAGCCACCCCATTTATCAAATTGATAAGAATTGATAAATAGTGCATTTTAGATCGGTGAATAGCGCAGTTTGGTAGCGCATCTGGTTTGGGACCAGAGGGTCGGGGGTTCGAATCCCTCTTCACCGACCATTTTTCTTTTTATGGTGGCTATAGCTCAGTTGGTAGAGCCCCGGATTGTGATTCCGGTTGTCGCGAGTTCGAGTCTCGTTAGCCACCCCATTTATTTGATTAAATGGATTCCTCCAAACATTAAAACTCGGTGAATAGCGCAGTTTGGTAGCGCATCTGGTTTGGGACCAGAGGGTCGGGGGTTCGAATCCCTCTTCACCGACCATTTTTGAAGCCTCAGCACTTGCTGGGGCTTTTTTATATCCGGTAAAACAAAAAGTCAGGATGGCGCAATTTGGTAGTGCATCTGATTTGTCTCAATAAAAGCGCTGTGGATGAAGAGCAGCCTTTCTGCTGCTTTGAATTTTTGTGTCTAAATGCACACAGTTCAGTTTTTGTATTGGCACCAGTAAACTTTTAAGCCTAATATTTGATATAAATGAACAAATACAATTGATTTTTCGATAAAAAATTCCATAAACTGAGTCGTATCATTATAAATGCGGCTCTTTTTTTGCATTGAATTTGAAAATATGTCGTGAATTATTTGTCTGCTCAATATATTTACAAAGGACTTTGTTGTGAAAGTGATGAGTACAATCACCAAAAGTATTTTAGGGAGCTTTGTTCTGTGCGGTTTACTATCGTGGACCCAGATGGCTCTGGCGCAAGATGAATTCCTGTGTGATGCAACTCAGGAATCAACGCAGAAACTCCCTTTGCTGGATAAGTCTTGCCCAATTGGTCAGGGATTATGGGGGAAATCACAACCGAAGGGGCGTGATTCAATTTTCTGGATTCAGTGTGGTATCTACGCTCATCCTATGCCACTTGGTCAGGCTAAAGTCTTGTATAAGAGAATCTCCTCAGATGTATGGATGAAGCCTGAAGCTAAAGGTTACCGCTGTTTGGTCGGGCCCTATGAAAGCATTGTTGATGCGCGTCAGGACCTGAAAAAAGTCCGGACCATTCCATCATACAAACAATCTTTTATCCGGGAAGTGGTGAAGAAAGGAAGTAAATCAGGCACTCCGGCGAAGCCTAAAGCTAAACCCAAGCCGAAGGCTGCTCCGGTAAAAAAGCCACCGGTTAAGCGTCCTCCTGCCCGCCCGACAGCACCGGTTGTTGCCTCGCAACCCGTTGCTTCCTCTTATAAAACAAGCTCAGGTCAGCCTGAGGTGCGTAAACGTACACGAATCGCGAAGGTCAACTATGCGGTTCCTTTTGTCGGGACTAAAAAAGATGCTCAGTTTTATATGGAATACAATAAGCCATGGAACCGACTAAGTTATGACGATGCACTGGGAACATGTCAAAAAATTGGCATGAAACTAGCCTCAGAGCAGCAATGGCAACGGTTGCGGATGTCAAAAGTTATGGAGAAAGACAAATGGCCGGTTTATCTGCCCTACTGGGGACGGGATAAAAAAGGACTATTTGCCAGCGGTAAAGTTACTCAGCTAAAAGGGACCTCATTACTGAATGTGCTGTGTGTCGATCGCTGATCCTCTTCGTTCCAGTCACTTTTTTCGTCGATCTCTTTGTTATCTATGTCTGGTTTTGAAATGAGCCAGGCATGATTCTGGCTGTCAGCATCATGTTTGTCTGCCACGCCGCTTTTTCAGATGGTTTTCTCTGGTACTGACAGAGCGCAGAGTTATTCTGTTTTAAGTAATTTGCTATTGAATAGTGCACTATTTGATTGTATGATTCGCTTTAACAACAGAACACTAAGATCAGAAAACAGGATACGGGAGGTTTGTGTGGATACATCAGAGAAAACAACGTGGTTGGATCTGGATAAGCAAGTCTGTTTTGCTTTGTATTCTGCTTCTCTTGCAATGAATAAGCTTTATCGCAAGGTGCTTAAGCCATTAGGGCTAACTTACTCTCAGTATCTGGTGTTGCTGACATTATGGCAACGGGATGGTTTATCGGTCTCTTCTATCGGGGAGCAGCTGTTTCTGGACTCAGCGACGTTAACACCTTTGCTGAAGCGTATGGCATCTGCGGAACTGGTGATTCGTCAGCGTTCGGAACAGGATGAGCGTCATGTCTTTATTTATCTGACGGATAAAGCAAAATCGCTCAAAGCGCAAGCCACATTGATTCCTGAACAGGTGATGTGTTCGACTGCATGTGACATGGACACATTGCTGGAAATGAAGTCGAACCTTGAAATGTTGCGGAAAAATATCTTAGACCGGCTATAAATGTCGTTGTATGAGCAGTTTTTTGTCTTTTGTATAGTGCGCTACTTAATAACTAACAATTTAACTTGGAAATATGTGGAGTCAATTATGTCTTTAGAAAAAGTTCTTTATACCGCTCAAGCATCAGTCTCTGGTGGTCGTGATGGCCGGGCAACTGCTGATGATAAAATGATTGATTTAAAATTAACCACGCCCAAGGCTCTGGGTGGTGCTGGTGGTGAAGGAACCAACCCTGAACAGTTGTTTGCTGCGGGTTATGCTGCGTGTTTTACTGGTGCGTTGAAGCTGGTTGCTTCTCAGCAGAAAATCGCGATTCCTGAAACAACAGCAATTGAAGGGCTGGTCGGCATCGGTCCGATACCTCAGGGCTTCGGTATTGAAGTTGAGTTACGGGTCAGCATTCCGGGGATGGAAAAATCGCTGGCTGAAGAATTAGTGAATAAAGCACATGCAGTCTGCCCTTATTCAAATGCAACCCGCGGTAATATTGATGTTCGTCTGACAATTATTTAAGACCAGATTGAAACGCTTATTGTTGCTCTCTGAACAGCCCTTCATCATGAAGGGCTTTTTTGGTCTTTTAGTTTTGTCACACAATTTTCAATCAGAATATTTGATCATTCTTCAGATAGCGACTAACGTTAAATGCTTACTGCTCTAAATTTTACATGTCTAATGATAATCTCATGGTTCTGTTTGTTTTCCGTCGTTTTTCTTACCATTTTGTGATTATTTTGATCTGAACTTGATCTAACCTTGTCGTTGTGTATGCTTAATAAGGTGTTAATTGATTAGAGTTCTAAACATTATGCGACAATCAATCGTAGCTGCAACACCTTGGGTTTCACATGCGGAAATTCAGGATGAAGAGGATGAACCGTGGACTTTTCGTTCTCCCTGCCTGGATGATGGTGATGAGATTCACCAGTTGATTGCGGCTTGTCCGCCTCTGGATGTCAATTCTTCTTATTGTAATTTCCTTCAATCCTCCCACTTCAACAGTACCTGCATTCTTGCTGAAAACGATCAATCTGTTGCCGGATTTATTTCCGGTTACCGGAAACCTGAATCTCCCAATGAATTATTTATCTGGCAGGTTGCCGTAGCACCACGATTTCGTGGTCAGGGGCTGGCATTCCGGATGCTGCAAGCTCTGCTGAAACGTCAGTCTCTCCGGCAGGTTTCTGTTGTGGAAACAACGATTACCGAAGATAACCAAAGCTCGTGGGGTTTATTTAAAAAACTGGATAAATCACATGGCTTCCAGGGAAACATTTCGACTTTCCTGGATGAAGACAGACATTTTAAAGGCAAGCACGATACAGAGTTTCTGTATCGTATCCCCCTGAATATTTCATCTGATAAAACTCACCTGAAAAATAACGAAGATATAAAGGATTAAGACATGGATATCTTCCATCAAAAAGAATCAAAGGTTCGCTCGTATTCCAATCACTTCCCGGTAGTTTTTGCTTCTGCAAAAGGGAGCTGGCTGAAAACGGATGATGGTAATAAATATCTCGATTTTCTTTCCGGGGCTGGCGCCCTGAATTACGGGCACAATAACGATGTGTTTAAACAAGCGTTACTGGCCTATATCGAACGGGATGGTCTGACTCATGGGTTGGATCTGTATTCACAGGCAAAAGCTGATTTCTTATCTGCTCTTTCCAAATATATTCTCGATCCCCGGGCTTTGAATTATAAAGTTCAGTTTACCGGGCCAACGGGAACCAATGCCGTGGAAGCGGCGATGAAGCTGGCAAGAAAGGTGACCGGCAGAACGAATATCATCGCGTTTACCAATGGCTTTCATGGCTGTAGCGCCGGTGCTTTAGCTGCGACAGGGAATCAGCATCACCGTGGTGGAGCAGGGATGGATTTATCGGGAATTACCCGAATGCCTTATGAAAACTATGCAGGTGTTGACAGTCTGACTCTGTTTGAAACGATGCTGAATGATAGCTCAAGTGGTATGGATAAACCGGCAGCTGTATTGTTAGAAGTTGTTCAGGGTGAAGGCGGATTAAATGCTGCCTCAAATGAGTGGCTGCAACGATTACGTAAGATTTGTACTGCACACGGTGTTCTGATGATTGTTGATGATATTCAGGCCGGGTGCGGCAGAACAGGTACTTTCTTCAGTTTTGAGCCAGCCGGAATTGAGCCTGATCTGGTGACATTATCTAAATCGATTGGCGGATATGGATTGCCAATGGCAATTGTCTTGTTGAAGCCTGAATTAGATCAGTGGCTTCCGGGTGAGCATAACGGCACGTTCCGCGGGAATAACCATGCCTTTATTACCGCCACCAAAGCGTTGGAGACTTACTGGGCTGACAATACATTCGAGCAGCATATCCATCGCCGGTCAGAGCAAGTGAGTCATATGTTAAATCAGATACTTGTTCTTTATCCGAATCTGTTTATTCAGGTGAAAGGGCGCGGTTTGATGCAGGGGATTGCCTGTAAAAACGGAGAAATTGCATCAGCAATTTCAGACGGCTGTTTTAAAGGTGGCATGATTATCGAGACAGCGGGCCCGGATGATGAAGTGGTGAAATTTTTCTGTCCGTTGACGATTACGGAAGATGAGTTAGCTCAGGGGCTGGATATCTTTGCCGGTGTTGTCGCTGGTGTGTCTGCAAAAATAACCAAAAAAGCATCGTAAGGAAAAAGAATCATGATTGTCAGAACATTAGCTGAATGTCAGAACAGCGAGCGCCGGGTCGTGGCAGAGAACTGGGAAAGTGTCCGGATGATTCTGAAAGAGGATAAGGTTGGCTTTTCATTCCATATTACAACCATTTACAAAGGAACAGAGACACACATTCATTACCAGAATCATCTGGAATCCGTGTATTGCATGTCTGGCGAAGGTGAGATCGAAGTGGTAAACGGTAAAACGTATCCGATTCAGCCTGGTACCATGTATTTACTTGATCAGCATGATGAACATTATCTGCGGGCTGCTGAAGATTCAGATATGGTCATGGCTTGCGTGTTTAATCCGCCGGTTACGGGGGCAGAAGTGCATGACGGGAATGGTGTGTATCCACTGATTGACTAAAACTATCTGATTCCTGCTCTGTTTGATCAGAAACCCGCCGGTTAACGGCGGGTTTTATATTTTCACCCAGTGAGATGCTATCAGGACATCTCTTTCATTTACATAGTTACAAATTCTTCGGATCCGGTTGGGTGAATCGCAACGACGGCATCAAAGTCTGCTTTGGTCGCGCCCATCTTCATGGCGACAGCAAAACCCTGAATCATTTCATCGACGGTGAAACCAATACCGTGCAGACCGACAACTTTTTCATCCGCTCCGGCACAAACCAGTTTCATCCGGCATGGTTGGCGGTGGGCTGTCACCGCGGTGTACATCGCAGTGAAAGAGGAGCTGTAGACTTTCACATTGTCTTCACCGTATTGTTCAATGGCTTCCGGTTCTGTCAGACCAATCGTACCAATTGGCGGGTGGCTGAAGACCACGGTTGGCACCAGGTTGTAATCCATTTTGGCATCAGGTTTGTTGTTGAACAGGCGCTCAGACAACTGACGGCCAGCTTTGACCGCAACCGGTGTCAGTTCAATGCCACCTTCCATAATATCGCCCACACAGTAGATACCCGGTACATTAGTTTGCTGGAATTCATCCACTTTGATGTAGCCACGATCATTGGTTTCAACACCGGTTGCTGCCAGATTAATCGCATCTGTTGCCGGATGACGACCAATGGCCCAGATTAAAGTATCCACATTCTGGCTGTTGCCGTTTTCCAGGTGCAGAGTCAGGCTACCGTCTGCTTCCTTGATAATTTCTTTTGGTACGGAGTTGGTGTGCAGTGTCGGACCTTCTTCTTTCATCACTTCGACCAGAGTCTCAATTACCATCGGATCGAAGCTGCGGATAGGAGACTGTTTCCGGCAGAACAGATGTGTTTCACTGCCCAGTGCATGTAGTACGCCAGCAATTTCAACGGCAATATAGCCAGCTCCGATGACAGCAACCCGCTTTGGCTGTGCCTGTAATTCGAAGAAACCGTTGGAATCAATCCCATATTCTGCGCCAGGTACATCCGGAATGCTTGGGCGGCCACCCACTGCAATCAAAATATGATCGGCAGTGTAATGCTCACCATTGACTTCGACTGTTTTTGCATCGACAAATCTGGCAAAACCGCGAATGACTTCAACCTTATTGTTACCTAAAACCCGATCGTAAGACTGATGAATGCGGCCGATATAAGCCTGACGGCTTTCAACCAGTGTAGACCAGTTGAAGTTGTTCAGTGTCGCATCAAAGCCATAATCTTTCGCATAGAGCTTGATGGCTTCCGCAACCTGCGCGCCGTGCCACATCACTTTTTTCGGGACACAACCAACGTTGACACAGGTACCGCCTAAATCTTTTGCTTCGATCAGCGCAACTTTTGCGCCGTATCTTGCTGCTCTGTTCGCAGAAGCGATACCACCGCTTCCGCCACCAATGCAAATATAATCAAAATGTGTTGCCATGACTTTCTCCGTTTGATTCCGTGGCTATGAGGCCAGATTATTCTGTTTCGGTTAATTCGATAATTCGGGTTAATTATTATTAGTTTATCTGCTTGTGACTGAAGTTCCCAATAGGGTGCAGATTGTCTTCTTTAATTTAATATTGGTCCGTTTTACTCCGGAACAACCCACTTCAGGGTAAAATGGCCTGTTGCTGGTGCGATTTTTTCTTTCAGAAACGGTAGCAGGTCTTCCATCTGATGTTCCAGTTTCCAGGGTGGGTTGATGACGATCATCCCGGATGCGGTCATCCCTCTTTCCGTTGAGTCAGGTGAGACGCCCAGCTCTATTTGTAAAACTTTCCGGATGTCTAAGTTGTCCAGCCCGGCCAGCATATCGTCGATATTTTCACGGTAAACCACCGGATACCAGATCGCATAAATGCCGGTTGCCCAACGTTTATGCGCTGCAGCAATCGCTTTGACGACATCCCGGTATTCACTCGCCAGCTCGTAGGGCGGATCGATTAAAACCAGGCCCCGGCGTTCTTTTGGCGGCAGGCTGGCTTTCAGGCGACTAAAGCCATCTTCTTTAAATATTCTGACCTGACGATCCCGGTGAAATTCCTGTTCCAGCAGTGGGTAATCGCTGGGATGAAGCTCGGTCAAAACCATGCGATCCTGAGGGCGAATCAGTGCCCGGCCAACGCGTGGAGAGCCAGGATAATAGCGCAGTGCGTTACCCTGATTCAGTTGGGAAATACTATCCAGATAGGCGTTTAGCTCAGAGGGTAAATCCGGCTGTTGCCAGATCCGGCCGATTCCCAGCTTATATTCTCCGGTTTTCTCCGACCATTCGTGATTCAGATCGTAACGTCCGGCACCGGAATGGGTGTCATGATAGACGAATGGTTTCTCTTTCTGTTTTAAAGCATCCAGAATCAGACTCTGAACGATATGTTTGAGGACATCGGCATGGTTGCCGGCATGAAAACTGTGGCGATAACTAAGCAAAATTGATTCTCTGGTTCTGCGTCAGGAAATGCTGATTATATACCCAAGTTACCTGAAGATGCAGCGTTGTGATTCTTTCAGTTCATCGGTAAACCTGAGCAACTGATTCACTGACTCTGGTATGGTGCTATTGAAATTTGTTGATCATACCTATATTTAGTAACTATAGGTTCAAAAATCAGAATTACGCTTCTTCAGATTTTTGAATGAACGTCTGTGTCGCCGGAGATGTGTCCGGAAATAAATATCAACGCACAACAGCCTTTGCATCTTCACTGTTTGGAAGATGGTATGGTTAAACATTAAAAGGAACGTCTTATGTCGAACCCATTGCTTACATTCACGGATTTACCTCCGTTTTCGCAAATCAAACCTGAACATGTAAAGCCAGCTGTTGAGCAGGTGATTGACGCTTGCCGTCAGCGGATTGAAGAGGTGTTAAAGGAAAATGACGCCCCTTCCTGGGACAATCTGGTTGCCCCCATTGAAGAAGCCGATGATCGGTTAAGCCGTATCTGGTCACCGGTGAGTCATATGAATTCTGTCGTGAACAGTGAAGCGCTGCGGGAAGCTTATGAGAGTTGTTTACCTATCTTATCTGAATACGGCACATGGGTCGGGCAACATAAAGGTTTGTATGATGCCTATCAGAAAGTTCATGACAGCGAAGCCTTTGCAGAACTAACGCAGGCGCAGAAGAAAACCATTCAGGATGCACTGCGTGATTTTAAATTATCAGGGATCGGCCTGCCGGTTGCAGAGCAGAAACGCTACGGTGAAATCAGTAAGCGGATGTCTGAACTGGGTTCGAAATTTTCTAATAACGTGCTTGATGCAACCATGGGCTGGACGAAGCATATTACCGATGAAAAAGCTTTATCCGGCATGCCGGAAAGTGCGATGGCAGCAGCAAAAGCAGCCGCGGAAGCCAAAGAGCTGGATGGTTACCTGCTGACGCTGGAAATGCCGTCTTACCTGCCGGTGATGACTTATTGTGATAACCGTGAGCTGAGAGCGGAGATGTATGAAGCGTATGTCACCAGAGCGTCTGATCGCGGGCCAAATGCCGGCCAGTGGGACAATACGGAAATCATGGCTGAAGAGCTGAAATTACGTTACGAAATTTCCCGCATCTTAGGTTTTAATAACTACAGTGAAAAATCACTGGCAACGAAAATGGCAGAAACCCCTGAACAGGTGCTGAATTTCCTCAATGATCTGGCCAAGCGAGCGAAGCCTCAGGGGGAACGTGAAGTGGAAGCGTTACGTCAGTTTGCAAAAGACGAATTTGGTGTAGAGGAACTGGCGCTGTGGGATATCGCTTATTACAGCGAAAAGCAGAAGCAGCATCTGTTTGATATTTCGGATGAAATGCTGCGTCCTTATTTCCCTGAACAGAAAGTGATCAGCGGATTATTCGAGGTGCTCAAACGAGTCTTCGGGATGACTGTCCAGGAACTAGATGGCGTGGACACCTGGCATGAATCTGTCCGTTTCTATGAAATCTACGATGCGCAGCAGCAGTTGCGTGGCAGCTTTTACTTAGATTTATATGCCCGTGAACATAAACGTGGTGGCGCATGGATGGATGATTGTCGCGGGCGTCGTATTACCGCAGATGGCACGCTGCAAACGCCGGTAGCTTACCTGACCTGTAATTTCAACAAGCCCGTGGGCGATAAACCTGCGCTGTTTACTCATGATGAAGTGGTGACATTATTTCACGAGTTTGGTCATGGTATTCATCATATGCTGACTCAGGTGGATGTCGGTGCGGTAGCAGGAATTAGCGGTGTGCCGTGGGATGCCGTTGAACTGCCAAGCCAGTTCCTGGAAAACTGGTGTTGGGAAGAAGATGCGCTGGCCTTTATTTCCGGCCACTATGAAACAGGCGAGCCGTTACCCAAAGAGATGCTGGATAAAATGCTGGCAGCGAAGAACTTCCAGTCTGCGATGTTTATTCTGCGTCAGCTTGAATTTGGGTTGTTTGATTTCACCCTGCATAACGAATATGACCCTGAAATTGGTCCGCGGGTGCTGGAAACGCTGGCTGAAGTGAAGGCGAAAGTTGCAGTGCTTCCCGCACTGGAATGGAACCGCTTCTCTCATAGCTTCGCGCATATCTTTGCCGGTGGTTATAGTGCCGGTTATTACAGTTATTTGTGGGCAGAAGTCCTGTCTTCCGATGCGTTCTCCCGCTTTGAAGAGGAAGGGATCTTTAATCAGGAAACCGGATTAAGCTTCCTGAACAATATTCTTGAAATGGGTGGCAGTGAAGAGCCTATGGAATTGTTTAAGCGCTTCCGTGGCCGTGAACCACAGATTGATGCCTTGTTACGTCACTCCGGTATTGCAGCGTAATGAATTAAGGCAGTCAGTGTACGGAATAAGAAAAGCCCGGCGAATCGGATATTCGCCGGGCTTTTTATGATTTGGGGTGCTGGTGGTTATGCCTCAGGAGATTACGCCTTCGGAGACACAGTCACGGTCGCACCAGTGTCTGAGTAGCTGATGCTGACATCATACGATGTATTGTTCACATCTGCTGCTGCTACCGTCGTGAATGTTCCTTCCAGATGATTGGATGAAAGCACGGTGTAGCTTGTTGCTGCTGTCAGCACAGGAACTGTCAGGGTCAGCGTTGCACTGTCGCCTGTCAGGTAAATACCTTTTGAGGCATGCAGCTGCGCATTGCGGGTCAAATCCAGTGCCAGCTCGCCGCCTGTTTGTACAAAGTCAGAAACTGTCAGGGTGCCCTGACTGCTGTCTGATGCTCCATCTTCAATTGACACGCTGACCTGACCGCCTTGCTGGTATAACGTATTGGAACCAAATGCGCTGGATGATGTGCCTGTCAGTGTGCCTGCACCGACGACTGTCCCGCCACTGTAGGTGTTATTCCCTTCAAGGAATAAGACGCCGGTTCCGGTTTTTTCCAGACGACCTGCACCTGAAATATCGTTGCGCCAGTGATCTTCTGCATTGAATCCGCCCTTGGTTGCATCCATGTAGACAGAAACATTGCCGTCGAAAGTACCATAGCCATCAGCAGCATCAACCAGGTTCAAACGACCCCAGCCCCGCGATTCATTAATCACCGGATAGTTTGAATCGATTTCAGTCGAAGCTAAAACAACACGGCGTTGATCGGCATCCAGATATGGGAAGCGGGTTGCCAGCAATACTTCAGCACCTTTTGGCACTTCCGGATCTTTGCTGGCTTCATCCAGCTGGCTGAAACCGTAAGTCATATAAGCTTTATAGCGGGATTTCATTGTCGCACGGTCCGCATAGCTGTCTGTTTTGCTACATGGGTTGGTTGTACTGGTTGTACAGTGAGCATAGTCATCAATGCTGTCATAACCAGCCGCTGCTGCTTTCGCAGAGAAATAGCTGTTTGCCTGACTGTAAGCATTGCTGGCAATGGTTGCATTTGCTGAGTCTGACAGCGTTGCCGCTGTAATTGCCGTTGCCATAATACGTCCGCCAATCACATCTAATGGTGAGTGCATGCCTGCAACAATCCGGTTTTGTCCCAGATCGCCGGCACGGGCCACCATTTCAGCAAAACGTTCAGGAATTGCATAGGCATAGCCTAAACCACGGTCAAATGCTTCGGCTGTGTGACCACTCGGGAATGCACCATCTTTTGCCCGGCTTGAGTAAGTGACTGTCGCCAGAGGTGAAGCGCTGAAGTCATAACCTTCGCTGTAACCGCCGCTGTCTTTCGCCCGGTAAGTGGTTCTTGCTGCACACAACAGTCCAGACATTGGTTTGACGATAGGATTCGCCGGACGCTCATAGTATTTCGCTGTATCCGTTGAACCATCAGGATTCAGACAGGTCACCTGATCAAGTGCTGTCAGATCGCTGATGGTGCTGTAAACAGATGCTGATGCGTCATTGAATGACGGAACATCGTAGTCATTTTTGCTGATGCGCCATGGGCGTGGCGACTCAAAGTGGTATTTAGGTGCTTCACTGGAAGCGCCGTAATCAGCGATCGTATTCAGCAGAGTGACCACACTACTCAGTGCGGTCGCACTGCCATCCAGCGTGGTTGTGCCAAATCCGGTTTTGGTATAGCTGTCCAGTTTACTGTATAGCTTCTTGTTGTAGGTGGCTGACGTGACATCAACTGTTGTGACATTGCCGTCGTTATCTGTCAGTGTCACATTGTTATCGCTGTCAGTCCCATAGGATGAGTGTGAATTTGCACCAGTGTGGTAATCATCTGTAAGCGGGCCTAAGCCTGAAGTAATACTGAAGCCTTTATCCCGCTGATCATCCAGATAAGCGCTGACCAGTGCCGCCTTGTCGCTGCGGTCAACGTCTGGCGTTGATTGCCCCTGACGGGTCAGGGTAGTGACATAGTCAAAGTTTTCTTGCCAGACATTCATATCCCGGATGACGTCATTTGAGAAATTAAACGGAATCGCCAGTGTTGTACTGTTCGAGCCGCCGCCATCAACACCGCTGTTTCCATTCACGGCAGTCAGGGTATCAGAACCATTGCTTGCCCAGACATCATCACCGGCATACCAGATATCATCAAACCCGCTCAAAATCTGGATGATTGGGTTTTTATCCGGGTTGTAAGCATCTGTATTGTGCTTGTCATTGGTTGTTGGGATATCACCATCAACAATTGCCACGTCAGTACCGCTTAATACCGGTTCACTGATGGTCACATTGCCTGACTTACCTGTTGGCATGCCCGGATTGGTATAGGTTGTTTTATCGGAAGAGTTACATGCAGCCAGTGCCAGCGTAATCGCAGACAGCGCAAAGATGCGGGTATGTGATTTATGATTCATGATGGATGAGTATCCTTACCAGTAAAAAATTCATACGTTGAAGCCCTGATACAAAGGTCAACAGACCCTGGATATCAGTGGCAAAGTTTCCAGCTAAAAAGTGTCAGATAAAGTTTTCTGCAGACGAATGGAAAACTATCAGTGAAGAATGAATGAATCGTGAAGCTTGTATGACGTATTTATTAACGTATTGAATACGTTATAAACAGGCTCATGGATGATGAATGTATAAAAGATATTGAAGTCATACGAGCATCTGGTGTTTATTTAAGGTTATAATCATGGTCTTTCTGTATAAATAAACAGTGATATTATCATGATGGATCCTTCTCTTTTACTCGATGGCCTGAACGACAAACAGCGTGATGCTGTAGCTGCACCGTTGCAGAATTTACTGATACTGGCTGGCGCCGGGAGTGGTAAAACCCGGGTTCTGGTTCACCGGATAGCCTGGCTTATCGCAGTCGAAGAGGCTTCACCTTTCTCTGTCATGTCGGTCACGTTTACCAATAAAGCGGCTGCAGAGATGCGGGGGCGGATTGAAGCACTGATGATGGGAAGTGCTTCAGGCATGTGGAATGGCACATTCCATGGTATCTGTCACCGGATTCTCCGGGCGCATTATATGGATGCCAAACTTCCTGATGACTTTCAGATCATCGATTCTGAAGATCAGATGCGCTTGATTCGCCGGTTGATTAAAGCACAGAATCTGGATGATAAGCAGTGGCCTGCCCGTCAGGTTTCCTGGTGGATTAACGGGAAAAAAGATGAAGGGCTGCGGCCAAAACATATTGAGACTTATCAGGATCCGGTGACAGCAACCTATCTGCGGATTTATCAGGCTTATCAGGAAGCCTGTGATAGGGCCGGGCTGGTGGACTTTGCTGAAATCCTGCTGAGGACACTGGAATTATTGCGTGATAATAAATTTATCCGGGAGCACTATCAGGCCCGGTTTAAACATATTCTGGTCGATGAATTTCAGGATACCAATAACATTCAGTATGCCTGGTTGCAATTGATGGCCGGGCCCGAATGTCATGTGATGATCGTGGGTGATGATGATCAGTCAATTTATGGCTGGCGGGGGGCAAAGGTCGAAAATATCGAGAAGTTCTCCCGTGAATTTGCCAGTGTGAATACGATTCGTCTTGAGCAAAATTACCGTTCGACCCAAACTATTCTTGAAGCCGCCAATACCCTGATATCCAACAATACCGAGCGGATGGGCAAAAACCTGTGGACCGAAGGGCAGAAAGGCGAACTGATTTCGGTTTATTCAGCGTATAACGAACTGGATGAAGCCCGGTTTGTGGTCAATAAAATTAAGCTCTGGCAGGAAGAAGGCGGTATTCTGAATAATACCGCACTGCTTTACAGAAATAACGCACAGTCCCGGGTTCTGGAAGAAGCGTTAATTCAGGCCGGATTGCCTTACCGGATTTACGGCGGAATGCGATTCTTCGAGCGTCAGGAAGTTAAAGATGCGCTGTGCTATTTGCGCTTAATGTCTAACCGTAACGATGATGCAGCATTTGAGCGGGTGGTGAATACGCCGACGCGCGGGTTAGGTGAGAAGACACTGGAAACCGTGCGTTTTGCGGCCAGAGACCGGGGCTGTACGTTGTGGCAGGCCAGTGTTGCGCTACTGGAAGAAAAAGTGCTGGCAGGCCGGGCTGCTGGTGCGATGGGCCGGTTTATTGAGTTGATCGACGCATTAGAAGACGACACCTGTGAAATGCCGCTGCACCGTCAGACGGATCATGTCATTCATGCTTCTGGCCTGTATACCATGTATGAACAGGAGAAAGGCGAGAAATCAAAGGCCCGGCTGGAAAACCTTGAGGAACTGGTGACGGCAACGCGCCAGTTTGAAAAACCTGAAGAAGCGGAAGAGATGACCATGTTGGTGGCATTTCTGACTCATGCAGCGCTTGAATCCGGAGAAGGGCAGGCTGATGAATTTGAAGATGCGGTTCAACTGATGACACTCCATAGTGCAAAAGGGTTGGAATTTCCGCTTGTGTTTATGGTTGGTGTCGAAGAAGGGATGTTCCCGAGCCAGATGTCAGCAGAAGAAGCCGGGCGTTTGGAAGAAGAACGCCGTCTCTGTTATGTCGGTATGACCCGTGCGATGGAAAAACTTTATATCACCTATGCAGAAATGCGCCGCTTATATGGTCAGGACAAATACCATAAGCCATCGCGTTTTATCCGGGAATTACCGGAAAACTGCCTCGATGAAGTCCGGATGAAAGCACAGGTGAGCCGTCCGGCAAGCCATGGACGTTTCAGCCAGAAGACTGTGAAAGAAAACTTCAATGAAACCGGGTTTACGTTGGGAAGCCGGGTTAAACATCCCAAATTTGGTGAGGGCACGATTATCAATTTTGAGGGTGCCGGACCACAAAGCCGGGTGCAGGTCGCGTTTAATGGTGAAGGAATTAAGTGGCTGGTGACAGCTTACGCGAAGCTGGAGCTGATGTAATCGAATCTTGTTCTCTATATATCCAAACAACCTGCACCTTCAGGTTGTCTGGGTATAACTAATATGATGCATGAATAATCCGGATTGTTTATTTTCAGTTTGTTTGTGAATTTGTGTGTTTCATGTATTAAATTCATTTAGTTACATTATTATCTAAACTTAAAACTCGTAACTCCCCCATTTTTTATAACTAATATAACTAACAGTGTAACTGTAAATAAAAAGAAGAGATAAAAAATAAAAATATTATTTTTTAGTGGAAAATAAATGAAACCAAAATGACATAATGTAATTTTATTACTGAAGTTATATATAAATATTTCACTATTTTATCGTATGTTATATTGAAGTTAACTAATGCTGCTTTGTTCCTATCTTATTGTTTTATATAAATAAAAATATAAATTCTTTGTTTGCCAATGTGTTGTGATGACAATAGTGTAGTTTATTGTATTATTTTTTTCGATAGAAATAACAGATACATCATTCATTATCTATATGAGATAAATAAGGTTTGACAGTCGGTTAATAAGTGGTCAATTATTTATGCGCTGTATTACTCAATTTCACTTTTGTTTATTTTTTCGGGCGTATAACCCGGGAAATTTGTATTTTCTATAATTGTAACCGGTTACAGATGTGAATGAGTTCAGCTTTTTGTTCTCAGCTTATTGGCACTCGTGTCAGTTGTTTGGTTGATGATTGATTTTGGATGAAAAGAAATATTCAGCAAGACAAAATAAAAATTTAAATGAATTGAAGGAGCAAAAAAAATGAGAAAACAACAAGTTTTCAGGAACGTCAGTTGCAAGAAAAGAGCGCTTAGCATTGGGATCGGCTTGGCTCTGGCAGCATTATCCGGCTCTACATTCGCAAAATGTGTATACGAGATACAAAGTGACTGGGGAACCGGGTTTACAGCAAACGTGACGGTAACAAACGACACTTCCAGTGCCGTATCAACCTGGAACGTCGGTTGGGAATATTCAAAAGGCGCAACAATCACCAACCTTTGGAATGGTTCTCTTTCCGGAACCAACCCATATACGGTGACTAATGCAGGCCATAACGGCAGCTTACAACCTGGCTCCAGTGCGACATTTGGTTTCCAGGCCACAGGCACGCCTGAAACCCCAACACTGAGTGGCACATTGTGCTCGGGTACTACACCGCCAACGCCAACACCACAAGAAGGTAACCAGGTTGTCTTCCGGGTTAATGATGATGGCCGTATTACCAAAGATGGTACGGTTAAACCGGTACACTGTGGTTCATGGTTTGGTCTGGAAGGTCGTCATGAGTTACCGACTGACTCAAGCAACCCGAATGGTGCACCAATGGAACTGTATGTTGGTAACACATTCTGGGCAAATAACAGCCAGGGTACAGGTCGTACAATCCAGCAAACCATGGATGAGATCAAAGCCAAAGGTATTAACCTGATCCGTCTGCCAATTGCGCCACAAACACTGGATGCTGATGATCCACAGGGACAACCAGCCGTATTTAAAAACCATTCATCTGTTCGTGCAACAAATGCGCGTAGTGCATTGGAAGAGTTCATCAAACTGGCTGATGAGAACGATCTGGATATCCTGTTAGATATTCACTCTTGTTCAAACTATCTTGGCTGGCGTGCCGGTCGTTTGGATGCAACCCCTCCATATACTGATGCAAACCGTAATAACTACATTTACACTCGTGAAGATTACTCTTGCGGTACAGATGTGGGTGATGGTGTGACTGTTCAGGAATATAACGAACAGAAATGGCTTGAAGACTTACGTCAACTGGCTCGTTTTGCTGATGAACTGGATGTAAACAACATTCTGGGTATCGATATCTTTAACGAACCATGGGATTACACCTGGTCAGAGTGGAAAACACTGGCAGAGCATGCTTATGAAGCAATCAACGAAGAGAACGAAAATGTTCTTGTTTGGGTTGAAGGGATTGGTAGTGCGAAATCTGATGGTACGAAAAACCCACATGGTGATGAAGATCTGAACCCGAACTGGGGTGAAAACTTCTACTCAATGGCAACGGATCCACTGGATATTCCAAAAAACCGTTTAGTTATTTCACCACATACTTACGGACCTTCTGTATCTGTTCAGCCACAGTTTGTCGATCAAACAGACTCAGATTGTGTTGGTTTGTCTGAAGATGCAGCAGCGAAAGCGAAATGTAATATCGTGATTAAACCAGCGATGCTGAAAAAAGGCTGGGAAGAGCACTTTGGTTATCTGAAAGACAAAGGTTACGCAGTTATCCTGGGTGAATTTGGTGGTCACTATGACTGGCCGAAATCAGGTGCAATCCGTATTCAGGATCTGTGGGACTTCCTGCCAAATTCTGACTACGATAAGAAATGGCAGAATGCGCTGGTTGACTACATGTCAGATAAGAAAATCGAAGGTTGTTACTGGGGTATCAACCCTGAATCAGACGATACCGGCGGTTTATACACTCACGCCTATGATGCCCGTACAAATACATCTGGCTGGGGTGAATGGACTGGTTTCGAAACTGAGAAATGGGAAATGCTGCAACGGTTGTGGGATGCAGACGATGCAGAATAATTGTTAATTAAAACGATTAACAATACATTTGATATAAAAAGAGGAGCTTCGGCTCCTCTTTTTTATTACTTACACGTTCTGAATAAATAATATGGCTGTTTTTGTTTTTATGTAAGATTAAAGAAAGAATAGTGTTAATTTTTACGAAAGTAGTATGTTTGTTCAAAAATTGAAGTTTATTATCTGAGATAGATGATTAACTGAGAGTTTAATATTTATTGTAATCAGGAATGTTAATTTTAATATGAATGTCTTTTTTTGTGACCTTGTTGCCATGAATTTTATATTTAACAATAATTTTGATTTATGTTAATCAAAAATCCAAGTTGTGATTATTTGATATTTATTCCAATTTATCAGTATCTTATGGTGATAATGATCATTTTAAACTTGATATTTTTTTGAATGAAATTAACGTTTGGGATGTTTTTTATACGAATTTAACCTGATGTTATTTAATATGTGTTGACAGAAAAGATGCAGATGATTAATTTCTATCTGAAATTTGATGATGAGAAAAATGTTTGATTTTATAATTCAGACGTCATCATTTTTAATCGTTCATATTTTTATGTTTATTTTAAGGTGGAGTTATTTTGGCTGGTTTGAACAATAAGGCTGGAATCACTCTATTTTAGAGTAAATTTATCTCCCTAAA
Organism: Vibrio quintilis; assembly: GCF_024529975.1. Lineage (GTDB taxonomy): Bacteria > Pseudomonadota > Gammaproteobacteria > Enterobacterales > Vibrionaceae > Vibrio > Vibrio quintilis. Next base: position 103,628 of record NZ_AP024897.1, read on the forward strand.
ACTAAAAAATAAAAATATTCTTACTTTTTATATAAAGGAACAAAAAATGAGAAAAACTTTCCGTAAAGACGTCAGATGCGCAAGACGTGCACTTAGTGTCGGCATTAGCCTGGCTCTGGCAGCTTTATCAGGTTCAGCGTATGCAAGTTGTACATATGAAGTTCAAAGTGACTGGGGCGCTGGTTCTATCGTTAATGTCACTGTTAAGAATGATACGGATAGTGCAGTAACTGCATGGAATATCGGATGGGAATATGATGGCAGTGCCCGTATTACAAACATCTGGAATGCTTCTGTCTCAGGCTCAAACCCATATGTGATTAACAACATGGGATATAACGGAAGTTTACAACCCGGCCAAAGTGCTTCATTTGGTTTCCAGCTCAGCGGATCGTCTGATGTTCCAGCGTTAACTGGTTCACTATGTGGCACTTCAGATTCTGGTGACACTGGCAGCACGACTGGCGATGATACCGGCAGCACAACTGGCGATGATACCGGCAGCACAACTGGTGATGATACCGGCAGCACAACTGGTGATGATACTGGCAGCACCGAAGGTAATCAGGTTGTCTTCCGGGTTAATGATAATGGCCGTATCACTAAAGACGGTACGGTTAAACCGGTACACTGTGGTTCATGGTTTGGTCTGGAAGGTCGTCATGAGTTACCAACTGACTCAAGCAACCCGAATGGTGCACCAATGGAACTGTATGTTGGTAACACATTCTGGGCAAATAACAGCCAGGGTACAGGTCGTACAATCCAGCAAACTATGGATGAGATCAAAGCCAAAGGTATTAACCTGATCCGTCTGCCAATTGCACCACAAACACTTGATGCTGATGATCCTCAGGGACAACCAGCTGTATTTAAAAACCATTCATCTGTCCGTGCAACAAATGCCCGTCAGGCGCTGGAAGATTTCATCAAACTGGCTGATAAGAACGATCTGGATATCCTGTTAGATATTCACTCTTGTTCAAACTATCTTGGCTGGCGTGCCGGTCGTTTGGATGCAACCCCTCCATATACTGATGCAAACCGTAATAACTACATTTACACACGTGAAGATTATTCCTGTGGTACTGATGTCGGTGAAGGCGTAACTGTTCAGGAATATAACGAGCAGAAATGGCTGGAAAACTTACGTGAACTGGCTCGCTTTGCTGCAGATCTGAAAGTGAACAACATCCTGGGTATCGATATCTTCAACGAACCATGGGATTACACCTGGTCAGAGTGGAAAACACTGGCAGAGCACGCTTATCAAGCCATTAACGAAGAGAATAAAAACGTTCTTGTTTGGGTTGAAGGGATTGGTAGTGCGAAATCTGATGGCACGAAAAACCCACATGGTGATGAAGATCTGAACCCGAACTGGGGTGAAAACTTCTACTCAATGGCAACGGATCCACTGGATATTCCAAAAGACCGTTTAGTTATTTCACCACACACTTACGGACCTTCTGTATCTGTTCAGCCACAGTTTGTTGATCAAACAGACCCTGATTGTGTTGGTTTGTCTGAAGATGCAGCAGCGAAAGCGAAATGTAATATCGTGATTAAACCAGCGATGCTGAAAAAAGGCTGGGAAGAGCACTTTGGTTATCTGAAAGACAAAGGTTACGCAGTTATCCTGGGTGAATTTGGTGGTCACTATGACTGGCCGAAATCAGGTGCAATCCGTATTCAGGATCTGTGGAACTTCCTGCCAAATTCTGACTACGATAAGAAATGGCAGAATGCCCTGGTTGACTATATGTCAGATAAGAAAATCGAAGGTTGTTACTGGGGTATCAACCCTGAATCAGACGATACCGGCGGTTTATATACTCACGCCTATGATGCCCGTACAAATACATCTGGCTGGGGTGAATGGACTGGATTCGAAACTGAGAAATGGGAAATGCTACAACGGTTGTGGAAAGCAAACGCAGAATAATTGCTGAGCTATGATTCAATTGTTTATTTCAGAGAGGGGCCCTTGTGCTCCTCTCTTTTATGTTTGAATCAGTAAAACTCAACTGGCTCTGAAGAACTCAGTTGCTTTTGCCCTGAACAGAAAAGCAATGATGATGGCAGAAAATATCAGACCGGGAATCACCATTTTTTTATCCGGACTGACAATCAGGCTGATAGTGAGTGAAAGAATTGTCCAGCCGATATAAAGATTTCTTCCTGCAATTTTTCCTTTATGTATCAATAACCCGCAGATAAATGTTATCGCGCCGCCGATACATGAAAAAACAACCTGTATATGAACAGGTAGCATACTTGCTTCCATAATTTTTATCACTTCCGGATTTTTGGTGCTCAAAAAAACTGAGATGAGCGTCATTACACCGGCGATCATCAGAAACCAGCTGATAATTGCAATCGATAACGGGCGTTTTGGCATAAGTTGTTCCTGCATTTTCCTGTCAAAAGGTGATGATGAATTATACATAAAGTCACACCGGGGTATACCTCGCTCGATCATCTCATTTTTTCACGGAACCTTATTCTGCTGATCACCACATAAAAAACAGTGTTGTCTGGCCGGGGTTGGCCTTCATCTGGCAGAAGGAAGCAGAATCGTGAGAATTGGTGATAACAGGTTACAAATTCAGAACACTCTGAGTGATGAAAAGATGCAGAACTCAGAAGAACAGTCGGTGAGTTTACACAAACAAGCCGGGGTGCCGGGAAAAGGGGTTGATTTTAATTCCCCTCCCAAACCTTCTGCCGGATTATCCGGGTCCGCAAATTCAGGAGATGGTGTGCCGGGACAGGCACAGTATGCCGGTAATCTGTCATTGTTATTCCGGCTTGTCGCAACGATTTTGTCTCCGGGGAAAAAAGCCGGTAAACAGGAGATTCGCCAGGAGATGCCACTTCAGGGGCTGAGTCATACCCGGTCAACAAAACGCAGTGGTCATGCTGGTGTTGTGTCTGCTCCTTCAGTTTCAGCTGCCAAACCGGTTGCCCCCATCAGGCATACTGATGCTGCAACACTGGCTGCAATTGATAACTCAGAGTTCAGTTGTGCCGAAGCGCTGAAAAAGTGGGATCGTATGGTTGAACACTTGCCGCCAGAGCAAAGGGCAGATGCTGCGAAAGCGCTGAATCGTCCGTATGCTGCCGCAAAGTTAGCCCTTGAAGGTGGTGCTGCCGGAGAGCAGGCAATGACATACATTAAGGCGAATCCGGCTTTGTTTCGGGCGATTGAGACCCGTGCGGGGTCCGGTGATGATCGCCATGTGAAGGCAGATGGGCTCATGTCTGAAAAAGACCTCAAAGTCTTTGCCGGGACCATGGAAGATCGGGCCCGGGAAGCGGGAGAAATGCTGGATAAATTTCATGAAAAACACCCGGATGCTGATGCCCGGAGTCTGTATATGGCACGTTCAGCCGCAGTTATGTATGCCAATGATCCGATTGTACGTGCTGCTTCTGAGGCGAAGGCGTGTGGTGCTGACAGGCAACAAGATGTCAAATATACCAACCGGGGGGATTTACAGGCTCTGGCTGATCCGGCAAATAATCCTGATTTGTCGCTTCTGCTGACAGAAGGCGCAAATCTGTGGGGGCAGCCCGGTATGTACAATACGCTGGAAGATATGGGATTGCGTGGGAAAGACGTTGCCCGTCATGGTGGTGATGGTTTGGTGGCCGGGAATGACTTTGCATCTTTTATTGAACATGTCGGACCGGCCAGTGGCGCTGAGTTTGCCGATTTTATCGCTTATACAGCCATGCAAAACTCAACGGCAAGTGTTGATATCAGCCAGCTGAATGAGGATATTTTTCAGCATCCCGAACAATATTCCGGCGCATCAAAAGCAGCGGTGATGATGAAGCTGCAGAAAATGTTGGGATATGTTCAGGCTGGCAGGGAAATCCGGGATACCGATGAAACAGAGAAAGATTTAAAGGATAAAATAGCTCAGCTACAAAGTGATAAGGATGTTCAAACGTATCTTGAAAAGTCGCTTCCTGAGAATAAACGGCAGATTATTTACGCCTCTTCTGAATTATTCCATACCGTGATGGAGCATATGCAGCAAGATGTTTTATCCGGACGTTCTTTAGGGAAGGCGTTGCATCAATCATCCGAAAATTCTCAGCCAGCCCTTGCCGTGACACAGGCATTGGAAAACGCGCATGATGAGCTGCAGTTTTATCAGGATTTAACCGGCCACAAGATTGAAGTCTCGGATCTGATCGCAACCCGCCCTGATTTGGCAGCAAAGATCAGGCGATCGTCAGATGAAGTGATGAACGGGGATTTATTAACCAGGATGGCTAAAGATAAAGACTTTTCCCCGGAAAAAGCAACAGATGCCTACTGGACAACCGTTGCATTCATGGATGATGCTTTATCAAAGTCGGCCGGAGGCGGGATCGGATTACCGGATGGTCAGGTCGTCAGTCAGGCTTTAGCTGCCGCTGGTGTTGATGCCAGTCATACAGGTGTGGTGGATAACCGGATGCTGAAAGCACTGATGGCGCAACACAACGACGGACTTTCAACTGACTTTCAGCAGAGTGGAACGCACAATCATGAGTTGTTGGATAAACTAAAAGATAAAGCGTTAAAGAAAGGGACTAAATTTCTTGCAAAGCAAGGGACTAAATTTGCGGTCAAACTGGGTGCGCAGCTGGCAGGGCGCGTGGCTGGTGCCCTTGCCGGAGAAGCGGCAGGAATGGCATTAGCCGGGACGATCGGTGCTGCAGCTGGTCCGGTTGGTATGATTGCTGGTGCTGCGGTATCGGTCGGTTTTGGGATTGCTGAAGTTGTGAATTACTTTAAAGGCGCCGCTAAAAAGCGCAGGGAACGACGTGATTTCGATCATACCGTCTCGCCTGCGCTGGAGCAGTTTGGGATTAAAAAGCCCGATTAGTTTCTGAAGGCCTCTGATACACTCAATTATTTGGTATCAGAGGTTATTTTTTATCAAAAACATCCAGATGCTTACAGGTGAATTTTGATGATAATTCTTTATTCTCTTTACAGATCTTTTTAATTCTGTCTTGTGCCCGTTTGTTTCCTGAACGCGCTGAGAATTCAATATATTTAAAGGCAAGTGGCTGATCTTTTTTCAATCCTCTGCCTTCGTAATACAGCATACCCAGATCAAGTGCACTGTTGTTATCTCTTCCGTCGACAGCTTTTTGATACCACTTAGCAGCTTCTTTATAATCTTGTTTGGTGCCAACCCCATCTCTGTACATTCTGGCTAGTTTATACATTGAGAAAGTCATGCCCTGATTTGAAGCCAGTGTATATAGTTTAAAGGCTTTTTCATGACTTGCAGTGACACCCCGTCCGGCCATGTACATATTGGCAAGGTTGTGTTGTGCCATCGCACTGCCCTGTTTTGCAGCTTTGTAGAACCATTCAGCAGCCGTTCGTTGATTGGCTTTTGCTCCGATTCCTCTTGCGTAGAGATCCCCGACTTTTGCCTGCGCTTCCGGATCCCCTGACTCAGCGGCTTTAACATACCAGTTTAACGCTTCTTTATAGTTTTTTTGTTGCGTATAGTAGGTGCCCAGGTTCATATGGGCGAGTGGGTTTTTACTCTGCTTAAAAAGCGCAATCGCTTTTTCTTTATCTCCGGATTTTAATGCTTTCATCCCATCATCGAATGCGTTGGCAAAACACAGGTTTGTAAGCAATATGATTGATAATAAGGCTTTGACTAATTTCATGGTTGACCTTTTCGAATGCATGATGTTGATAAATCAGTGAAGCAGTATGAAGCTTCTCAGCATTTAAACCAACAGATTTGTAATTAGTTCAATGTTTCTCGTGTTTTTTCTGATACTGCTGGATGATCAGACCGGTAATAATAATGACTAACCCAATCACTGTCGAGATATGGATGGGTTCATGGATGATGGTTGCCAGAAATACCAGTGACAGAAATGGTGAGATAAAAATCAGGTTACTGATTCGTGAAGTATTTTGAGTCAGTCGAAGGGCTGTTATCCAGAGAAAAAAGGTAATTCCCATTTCAAATACGCCAATATAAATGGCACTGAGCCAACCGGATAAGTGTTGAATGGTCCAGTCTGCCTGTTCAAAAAAAGCAAGCAAAGCTGTCAATGGAAGTGCAACTAAGAATCCAAGCAGAATGCTGATGATTGGGTCGGCTTTGTTTCTGGTATTCAGAATCCAGTAACCTGCCCAGAGCAGTGTGGATAACAGAGCCAGTCCGACACCGGCAGGACTTTGAAAATGAAGTGACAGCAGTTGTCCTGATGTGGCGATGATCAGAACCCCCAGATAGCAAATTACGGCGGCAAGATAGTCTTTGCGGCGAATTGGTTGTCCGAGAAATATGGCTGCCATTATCGTTAAGGTAATGGCCCAGCTGTAGTTTATTGCTTGTGCCTGAGAGGCCGGTAGCAGAGAGTAAGCTTTGAACAGAATCAGATAATAGCCAAGCGGATTGATCAGGCCGGACAGGATGAAGATGGCGGGTTGAGCCTGAAATGTTGGAATGATTTGTTTCGTTTTCCTCTGGCACAGGCAAAGAATGAAGAGCACACAGGATGAGACTGTGCAGGCGATAACCAGCATTTGAACCGGAGTAAATTCAGCCAGGGTTAACTTAAAAGCGGTTGCTACGGTTGACCATAAGATGACGGCTGATAATCCGAAAAACAGGGCGCGTTTCTCATTCATTGTTATTTCTGCTGCGTGTGAGGATAAACTTTGAGTCAATCAATATACGCAAATAGCGGGGACATTGCATTTTTGATTATCTTTTTGTGAAAGGTCTGCTGAGCTGCGTGAATGTCCGGTATGAAAAAAGTCTGTGCTGAATCAGTCAGCACAGACTTAAGTATATGATTACATTCTGATTATGTATTACAGCCTGATGATGTCGAACCAGTTCATCCAGCCATGCCAGTGGTATTCAGGGACTGGCGGGTACGGGAACCAGCCTTCGCCGTCATTATAGTCTGCGAAGATTTGCTGGCGGGTCAGGTAACCGTCAGTCAGCACATCTTCCCAGGTCATTTGATATGTACCCTCCAGGCGTTTAGAGACATCAAGCGGGTAACCCAGCATATCCATGCTGTTAAATTCACGCCAGCCTGCTGTAGACGTCGCTGTTTCTGGTGTTGGTGCCGGTTTATCTAACCATCCTGTGGTGCGGATGTGGTCATCCATCCAGGTGTTGATGAATGCAATATTGTCGTAGCATCCCGGACATCCGCCACTGCGCGCCAGATAGACAGAATCATCAGCGACCGAATAACCATTTTCGCTGTCTGCTCTGGTTAAGATTGAGTTGAGGAAGACAAATCCTTTATCGTTCTCATCTTTCACTCTGGCCTGCAGGATGTAGCCACCGTTATTTTTCCCTCTTGAGTCGCCCAGAGTCCGGATCTCACTGCTTTCAAACAAAGAAGCATGTGTATAACCCCAAATAAAATCGACGTTTCCTGCCACCATTGATTTATAGAACCAGGTCCAGCCATTCAGCATCAGTGTATCCTGCTCACTGATGAAATTGCTCCGGTAAGCAATCAGGCGGCCGTCATTACTATTAAAATATAAGGCTTCAGCCTGATGACCTTCACCGATCAGGGTGGTGTTTTTCAGGGTCAGGTCTTGCAGGGTCAGCAGGTCGACATTTTTCGCCAGGAATAATGCGCGGGCATTGGTGCCGGAATTCAGCTGCTCATTATTCTTATAGGAAATGATGGTTTGTTGTCTGCCTTCTCCCATAATCGTCAGATTCTTTTGCCCGTAGACATAAATCGGTTCTTCATAAGTTCCGGCTTTGACCAAAATCGTTATGGGTGCCTCGGTATCATGATATTGGCGGACAAAGTTGATTGCGCCCTGAACAGAACGGAAATCGGCATGTGAACCATCATCATCGACGACAAGGAAGGTTTTATTCACATCGGGTTTCTCTGTCCGGGTTGTGAAGACCCAGTTGCTGTTTCTGCCAATCCCCGCAAAAGTTTTTCCGGCTAGTGTCGCATCTGTAAAGGCCGCTTCAGGAATCACCACATAATAGGTTTTTCCCTGCTCAAGTACATTTGCATGAGGGGTGATGTGAACTTCATTTCCGACGACTCTGACGGAATGTGTTTTGATGGTTCTGAGCTGTTTATAACCAATATTATCTTCATCAGTATCAACATTAATCTGGTCAACCAGTGTGTCGTCATCTGCATCATAAATCCGGACAGAGCCAATCCCTTTGGCTGGCTGAGAATCAAAAGTTACAGACAGGGTTGTATCTTCATAAACGCTGGTGCTTTGAGCTGACGGGGTCAACTGATCAGTAAAGGAATAAGTTGCTGTGGGCATTTCAAATGCGGGGGCAATGACTGCATGAATCGATTTCGATACACCAGATCCCGTGGTAATCGTGACGGTGACTTTTCCTTGTGAGAGCGGTGTTAAGACGATATTGCCGTCAACCAGTTCTGCTTTAACGATGGTGCTGTCGCCTGACGTGACAGTGATGGTATCGGCATCGCCATCCCGGGTCGTTGCACTGACAGGAATGGTTGTGGCGTCATCACCGGCATCGGCTGCATATTCAAGTAATTCGCTGTCAATGGTCAGTGATGCCGGTTTTTCATCCGCATTACCGATATTGATATCATCAATTTCGAATGATTTATTTGATGTCCAGAGGCCGATTAATCCCTGGGATGAAAAATGAGAGTCTGTCGTTGATGCAATTTTATCCCCATCAAAATAGACGGTGAGGGTCTGATCTTTCATGACAAACCGGAGTTGATGCCAGTCACCGTCAAGTTCTCCTGCTGTGCCTTGTGAGATAGGCACTTTCACTCGTTTAACCCGTGAAAGTTTGCCTTCATTCATGACGGCGATTTCGACCTGAGTACTGTTGGTTGAGTTTTGTACGTTCAAAGCTCCGGCATACCAGTTATTCCCATCCTGATAACGTCCCAGTAAATAAAGCTGTTTATTTGCAGTGGTGCTATTCTTTCGCGGTCTTATTTTTGCTTCGACATAATAATCAGCACTATTTAGCTTGCTGAGAGCTTCTTGTTTTACCAGCGCAATCACACCACCTTTACTCCCGGCAGTATATCTGAGCATTGTATTGTCCTGATCGGTGACTAAATCAAACTGACCATCAGGAACAAAAGAATTTTCGGTCTCAGGAAGCAGATTCCAGTTATCTGTATTTCCGGCACTAAAGTCTTCACAGAAATAAGCCGTTGTATCTGTGCAAATACTTTCGGTACTTGTGGTAAGTTCTGAACTATCAGATGCATAAACTGACGTGAAAGCAACGGGAACAGATAACGACGCAAGCATCATTATTCTGATTGAATGTTGTTTTAGTTTCATTATCTATCCTGTATTTCGTTATTTAATTTTTAAGTTTATTTGGGTCATTTACGGGCATTCAGGACAATCAAGTTTCCGGAGGTTCATGTGGCTTCACGAGAGGCCACGGCAGACTCGGTTAATCTGCGGGTTCTTTCTGTCCGGTTGTATGCCAGCCAACTGTCATTGATATTATTTTTTGCTTCAGACGTGCTCTGCATTATTCTCTGATTTAATAGGCAACGAACAGACTGAAGGGTATTTCGTTACACGATAATTATTCACTGGTTTTATTATTATTGGAATATTGTTTTATTTAATGTTTGATGTAAGCGGTAAACAGATTTTCAGAAAAAAGAATCAAGGCATGTTTATTGTTGATTTTGGTGATATATATATCAATTATACCCAAACAACCTGCATTATCAGGTTGCTTGGGTATATTCTATATATCGGGGTTGTTGGCGGGTGTATGATTCTGCTTATTTCATGATACAGAAGCGGCTCACCGATCATGCTGGTCAGTGAGCCGGGTAAATTTAACAGCCGTATGTTTCGGTGATATATTTCTCGAATTGCAGGCACATCGCCAGATCAGACTTATTATTGGAAGCCAGTTCTTTCTCTCCGTCGACTACGTTAATCTTTGCGTTCAGAGGAATAACCGGGTTCTGTTTTCGTTTGGCCGACGACATAATTTTTTGTTGTTCTGACTGCCATAATTGTTCTGCGGACAGGTTACACTCATCAGCAAGGTACCTGGCATTGAATCCTTCACCACATAAGCTTTCAATACATGCATTCAGAGAGACACTGTTCCCCGCATGCCAGTAATGTTCTGCCAGTTGTGGGCCAATCTCCGGATTATCGGTTAAGTAACCGTATTGCTTCATAAAGTAGGCCCGGGTCTGGTAAACCGCCATATGAGCAAGCAGGTAGCCCTGATAGGAACAGGCTGAGTCATCTGACAGCAGGTGAGGGATTGCCATAAGCGGGCGGGGGCTGCACTCCAGACCAAGCACTTCTTTTTCCATGTTGCGGGCTAACTGAGTCACATTTTTCGGAGTCAGTTCCTCATCACCGAGCTGGTATAAAGCCCGCTCAAAATAAGGCACAACCAGAATGCTGCGTTCCTGATAGGCTCTGAATGGCTGGCGGCTGTCGATCATCGCTTTGATCACTTCATCCGGTACCGGATTACCATCTGCATCATGGGCATAAAGTTTTAGCCAGTCCGCATCCTCCAGCAGGCTGTCACAGAACATAGATTGTGTTTCGGCATAGGCCATTGATGTTGGAGCAAATTCCTGAGAAAAGCATGGTGCGTTCATTTTTACGTTGGCAAAATGTGCGGCATGGCCGCCTTCATGGAATAGTGTATTAATGCCGGAATATCCGCTGCCGATTTGATCTGGTTTGGCATTGCTGGTGAAGTTTACGTTGGCCGGCACCCACTGATTCTGATTATAAAATGACGGTACAGGGCCATGACAGAAACCGTTTTGATATTTGCCTTTACGATCCAACAGGTCGAGAGTCAGATCGGCGCCTGAATAATTAATATTCAGCCGGCTGAATGATTCGACCCAGCGGCGTAATGACTTAGAGAAAGGAACATAAGGATCAAGCTCCCGCATAACATCGCCTGAAAACGCATTGATAAAGTTATGGCCGAGCAGAGCCTGAGCACCTTGTTGCTTTTTTAAGTTCTTCAGACTATTGAGGTGGCTGTCTTTCGTTCTTTGTTCAAAATCATCCAGAATGCTGAACAGTTGCGCCGTCGTCATCTGTTCAGTTTTCTCTACGGCATAGTCAAAAAAGGTGTCATAACCTAAAGCACGGGCAAACTGATTCCGGAGTTTGACTAACTCCGGAAAACCGTTGTTAAGCAGCCACTGTTCCAGATCCATTAAAGCCTGGTGAGCAGATTGTCTGACCTGCTCATTATCACTGGTTCGAATGACAGAAGCCAGCAGAGGCAAAGAGCCTTCTGTCAGCTCACCCGCTTCATTGCGGTATGTCATGGTGTGATTTTGCTTCTTTTCAAACAACTCTGCCTCGAAATCGATGAGTTCTTTTTTCAGTTTTTGCGCTTTTTCGGATTCGAGTGCGTGCGCTTCAAACATGGTTAACCAGCCTTTCAGGCCAGTCGTTGTGCTACGTTTTTCATCCGGATCGGTAATCGATTCAGCTGCCGAAATTTGCTGTTTAATCTCAGGGATTTTTGCAGCCTGACTGAGAAACTCTGTCCATTTGGTCTGGGCTTCAGCTGACCCCTGATGATCATCACTGGTTCCCATATAGGTTTTCCAGAAAAAATCTTCTTTTGTGCGGTGTAAAGACAGGTATTGTTGATTGAGTTCATAAAGATAAGATGTTGCAGTCATACGGTTCCCTGAAATGTTTAACGCTGTTATGTGACTAAGTGATTATTGCATGGTTGGTATGAATCGGAAAGCGGCGATATTTTTATTTACTGGACAGATATCCAGTATCACAATACCATCAAATTGGGAATCAAAGACAATTAAGTGATGTCACCATGCATTGGATAACTGAGAATCAACCATTGTTAATTGCTTTTCTGACCGGGGCTTTGAGTGCTTGCGGGCTGACGTGGTTTTGGCTGACGCAGAAGCATCAGATGATGACTTCACAACTTCGGCAGCAATCGGAAACGCAGCAACAATTAAATGAACAGTTGATCGCGCAGCTGAATCATCAGCTTGACTCATCTCTGGATAATATTCAAGAGCTTGAGACGCTTCAGGACCGGTCAGCGGTTGAGTCGCGGGCATTGCACGGTCAACTGATGGTTGCCCGGGAAAAGCTGGGACAATATGAAGTCATCAAGCGGGAACGGGAACAGCTCCTTCACAGGATCAATCAGTTGCAAGAGCAGAATGCTCAGCTGAGCGGAGAAATACGCGAGCAAAGTGCGAGGTATGAGACACAACTGAAATCAGGTCAGGAAAAACTTCAGTTGCTGGAACGGGCTGAAGAGCGTTTGAAACAACAATTTGAGAATCTGGCCGGTCAGCTTTTTGAAGAAAAAACAGCGAAAGTTGATCAGCAAAACCGTCAGAGTCTGGAAGGGTTGCTGAATCCTTTGAAGATACAGCTCGAAGGATTCAAAAAGCAGGTCAATGATAGTTTTAGTTCAGAAGCAAAAGAAAGGCATACGCTGGTTCATGAGCTGAAGAATTTACAACGGTTGAATGAACAAATGGCAAAAGAAGCTGTGAATCTGACTCAGGCACTCAAGGGAGATAATAAGCAGCAAGGTAACTGGGGAGAAGTCGTCTTAGCCCGGATTCTGGCCGAATCCGGTTTGAGAGAAGGTCATGAATATCAGACGCAGACCAGCTTAAATAATGAAGAAGGGAAACGTTATCAGCCTGATGTGATTGTTAATCTTCCGGACAAAAAGCAGGTTGTTATCGATTCAAAAATGGCTTTGGTCGCTTATGAGCGTTATTTCCATGCTGAGACGGATGAAGACAGAGAGTGCGAAATGTCAGCACATCTGATCGCTATTCGCACTCATATTAAAGAGCTGGGACGTAAGGATTATCAGAAGTTGGTGGGTGTTCACTCCCTTGATTATGTTCTGATGTTCATTCCCGTTGAGCCCGCTTTTCAGGTTGCCGTTCAGGCAGATCCTTCGCTGGTGAAAGACGCGATGGAAAGTAACATCATTCTTGTCAGCCCGACGACTTTATTGGTCGCTTTGCGAACGATTGATAATTTATGGCGCAATGAATATCAGAACCAGAATGCTCAGGTTATCGCGGACAGAGCGGCAAAACTTTATGACAAGCTGCGGTTGTTTGTTGATGATATGGACGGGTTGGGGCAGGCGCTGGATAAGGCCGGACAAAGTTATCAGGGAGCGATGAAAAAGCTGTCAACGGGGCGCGGTAATGTTATCCGGCAGGCGGAAAGCTTTAAAACGTTGGGGGTTGAAGTGAAACGTCCGATTTCGCCAAAGCTGGTGAGTGAAGCGGAGGAGAACCCGGATGAAAATCTGTCAATATTGCACAAAGACATCCCGGGAGGGATAAAGTAAACTAATTCTCAATTTGGTTATCTCAATGATGTTGATGTATTTCATCAGACGGTTGGTTTCAGTGATGTTTATTGAATTGTCTGCGGTCTTTCATCGAATCAGCATGATTGAAGTATCAGGGAAGCAGCCTTTGTTTACAGGCTGCCTGTATTATTTAAGGTAGGTATTGGTGTGCAATCAGAAAAACTAGACGATATTCAGGAAACCACACATTTTGGTTTCGAAACCGTAGATAAAGATGAAAAAGTACGTAAAGTTGCTCAGGTATTTCATTCGGTTGCGGCAAAGTATGATGTGATGAACGATTTGATGTCTGGTGGTATCCATCGTTTATGGAAACGGTTTACGATTGATTGTAGTGGTGCGCGTCCCGGACAAAAAATCCTTGATTTAGGCGGCGGTACCGGAGATCTGACCGCAAAATTTTCCCGGATTGTTGGTGACTCAGGCAAAGTTATTCTGGCGGATATTAATAATTCGATGTTGTGTGTCGGCCGGGATAAACTGCGGGATAAAGGTTTTGTCGGGAACATTCATTATGTGCAGGCCAATGCTGAAGAGCTGCCTTTCCCGGATGATTATTTTGACTGTATTACGATCAGTTTTTGTCTGAGAAATGTGACTGATAAAGAGAAAGCCATCCAGTCGATGTATCGGGTATTAAAGCCCGGAGGCCGTTTACTGATTTTAGAATTTTCCAAGCCTGTGTTTGAGCCATTGTCAAAAGTGTACGATGCTTATTCGTTTCATATTTTGCCGAAGATGGGGCAACTGATAGCAAACGATGCGGATAGTTACCGTTATCTTGCTGAATCTATCCGGATGCACCCGGATCAGGAAACCCTGAAGGGCATGATGGAAACCACAGGGTTTGAGCAGGTGAGTTATTACAATATGACTGGCGGAATTGTTGCATTACACCGTGGTTATAAATTTTAAAGGTCTGGTTTATGCCATTTGAATCCTTGATTACTGCGACAATTGAAACGGTTCTGAACCGTCTGATTCAGGATGATCCAATGTTGGTTCGTCAGGCTGCACGCCTGAAAGGGCAATCAGTGCAAATTCATCTGAAAGAGCTCGATCAAACGCTGACATTTGTTTTCAGCCAGCAGGTCGATGTCCTCAATGGTTATGAAGGACAACCGGATTGCTATTTATCTCTGAAGCTGGCTGTTTTACCGCAGTTAAAGGAGCAGGCTAATATCACCCGGTTGATTAAAGCAGATGAACTGGTTTTGGAAGGCGACATGCGTTTAGCGCAGGGTTTTTCAAAGTTATTAACGGAGTGCCAGCCAGATCCTGAAGAATGGCTGTCCCGGTTAACGGGAGATGTTGTTGCACACTCCGTTGTTCGTGGTGTGAAAGATTTAGGATACTTCGTGCAGGGAGAGTTTAAGCGGCATCAGTCTCATCTGGGGCAGGTATTGACCGAAGAATGGCGTATTGCGCCCGGGCCTCTTGAAGTCGCAGATTTTTGTGATCAGGTTGATGACGTTCATAGTCAGCTTGCCCGGCTGGAAGCCCGCATTCTGAATGTATCGGATATCATTGACAACCAATTAGCAGATAAACGATGACACCAACAGAAATCAGAAGACTTTACCGGATTATTAAAGTTCAGCTTGAGTTTGGGCTGGATGAGTTGCTTCCTCATCACCAGTTATTGAAAGCCCCCATGCTGGCCAGAAAATCTCTGTTCTGGCTGAAAAACCGTCATCCTGAGAAACCCATAGGCGAACGGTTAAGACTTGCGCTGCAGGCTTTAGGGCCTGTGTGGATTAAGTTTGGTCAGATGATGTCGACCCGACGGGATTTGTTCCCGCCACATATAGCTGATCAACTGGCATTGCTGCAGGACAAAGTTGACCCGTTTGACGGGGAGCTTGCCAGACAACAGATCGAGTCCGCTTTAGGCGGACCAATAGAGACCTGGTTTGATGATTTTCAGGTCAGGCCACTGGCATCTGCATCCATTGCGCAGGTACATACGGCGACGTTAAAGTCATCCGGGCAGGAAGTCGTGATTAAAGTGATTCGTCCGGATATCCAGCCAGTGATAACCGCAGATATTAAGTTGATGTTCCGCCTTGCCCGGCTGGTTGCGAGGACACTTCCGGAAGCGCGGCGGCTGAAGCCGGTCGAAGTGATCAGGGAGTATGAGAAAACACTCAAAGATGAGTTAGATCTGCGGCGTGAAGCTGCCAATGCGATTCAACTGCGGCGCAATTTTGAAGGCAGCGAAGAATTATATATTCCGGAAGTGGTTTCAGAGTTGAGTAATCAGACGGTCATGGTTTCTGAGCGTATTTATGGCATTCAGGTTTCGGATCATGAAGGATTGAACGCAAACGGAACCAACATGCAACTGCTGGCAGAACGTGGTGTAAGTGTCTTTTTTACCCAGGTATTCAGAGATAGTTTTTTCCATGCTGATATGCACCCCGGTAATGTTTTTGTTTCCCCACGTCATCCGGAAAACCCTCAATGGATTGGACTCGATTGTGGGATTGTCGGGACACTCAATAAGGAAGACAAGCGCTATCTGGCTGAGAACTTTCTGGCTTTCTTCAACCGGGATTACCGGCGCGTTGCTGAACTACATGTTGAGTCAGGTTGGGTTCCTTTCGATACGAATATTGATGAGTTTGAAAGTGCGATTCGGGTTGTGTGTGAACCTATTTTTGCCAAGCCACTGTGTGAAATTTCATTTGGCCATGTGTTACTTAACCTTTTCAATACTGCCCGGCGGTTTCACATGGAAGTTCAGCCGCAGTTAGTTTTATTACAGAAGACTTTACTGTATGTTGAAGGTCTTGGCCGGCAATTGTATCCACAACTGGATTTATGGAAAACGGCGAAGCCTTTTCTTGAACAGTGGATGAGACAACAGGTTGGCCCGGAAGCGATTGTGCGCTCCATCCGTGAGAAGGCTCCTTACTGGGCTGAGAAACTACCTGAGTTTCCGGAGCTGGTATACGAAAGTCTGAAACAGGGACGGGTAATGAATCAGCGGGTCGATCTGATGTACCAGAATTATCGCCAGGTGAAACGGGAACATGGAACGGGGAAGTTTTTCCTTGGTGTTGGTGCTACATTAATGATTTGCTCCGCAATTTTTGCAGTAAATGATCATGTTGATATTTCTATAAGCACTTTGATTGGTGGTAGTATCAGTTGGGTGTGTAGCTGGGTGCTTTATCGTCGATAAATCCGGTACACCGCTATTATAAATAGAAATATAAATTCAAAAGGAGAGTAAAGATATGGGTGGAATTAGTGTCTGGCAATTACTGATTGTTGCCGTGATCGTTGTTTTACTGTTTGGGACAAAGAAACTCCGCGGTATGGGAAGTGACTTGGGTGGTGCTGTGAAAGGCTTTAAGAAAGCTATAGCTGATGAAGATCCGGATAAACTGAAGCAGGAAGAGAAGTCTGGCGACGATGAACTTCAGTCCGGTCAGCCTCTGAGCCATCAAAAGGAACAGACTCACCAGGATAAAGAGTAGGGCCTTATCGTGTTTGATATCGGTTTTTGGGAGCTGGTATTAATTTTCGTTGTTGCTTTGGTTGTCTTAGGGCCTGAGCGGATGCCATCTGCGATTCGCTCTGTCGGCCGTTTTGTCCGTACAGCGAGACAAATGGCCAATAGTGTGAAAGATGAACTGAACCGTGAGCTTGAGCTGAATCAGATCCAGGAAGATTTGCGTAATGCTGAACAGACAATCAAGAAGAAAGCTTCGGAATTTGAGTCTTCTGTTGATCAGGTTAAAGAGACTGTGAATGATGCAGTTGAACGTGAAAACGCTGCTTTAGTACCTGATTCAGAAAATTTGTCTGACGCATCAACAGCAACGGAAAAAAAGCCGGAATCTTAAGTATAAAATAGTTCTCAGAATAGTGAGTTATTGACTGTTTTGATTGCTGTCAGGAGTCATCGTTATTATGTCATCCGCAGAACAGACTCAACCTCTAATCAGTCATCTGCTTGAGCTTCGTGATCGTCTTTTGCGAAGCTTGGGTGCGGTGTTAGTCATTTTCATCGCACTGGTTTATTTTTCAAGTTATATCTATGAATTTGTTTCCAGACCTTTAATTGACAGGTTACCCCAGGGAGCAACCATGATAGCGACAGATGTCGCGTCTCCTTTTCTTACGCCACTGAAACTGACTTTAATTGTGTCGGTATTCCTTGCCGTACCGTTTATTCTGTACCAGTTATGGGCATTTGTTGCGCCGGGATTATATCAGCGTGAGCGCCGCCTCGTCATGCCACTGATGTTTTCCAGTACGTTACTGTTTTACTGTGGTGTGGCGTTTGCTTACTATGTCGTCTTTCCCCTGATTTTTGGTTTCTTCACCGCAATCTCTTTGGGGGGCGTGGAATATGCGACGGATATTTCCAGTTATCTGGATTTTGTTCTGGCAATCTTTCTGGCTTTTGGGATTGCGTTTGAAGTACCGGTTGCCATTATTTTATTGTGCTGGACAGGTGCGACTTCACCAGAAAGTTTACGGACAAAACGGCCTTACATTATTGTTAGTGTTTTTGTCGTGGGGATGTTCCTGACACCTCCGGATATTTTTTCTCAGACGCTGTTGGCTATTCCGATGTGTTTGTTGTTTGAGGTCGGTATCTTTTTTGCCCGCTTTTACACCAGACGTGAGACGGAAAACGACACAGTTTAAGTGATTGAAACGGTATCGCTTTGGGAAAAGGAAACAGGAAGCTGCTGTCAGGCTTTATTTGCTGAGCCTGAACAGCGTTTCTGCATTATGTGTTGTGAGACGGTCAACTTCTTCTGGTGTGCATGCTTTTAGTACTGCGATGCGTTCTGCGACCAGTTGCGTGTAGGCGGGTTCATTACGCTTACCGCGGTGTGGTACCGGTGCCAGGTAAGGGCAGTCCGTTTCCAGAATGATATGGTTCAGATCGAGGTGTGGCACAACTTTATCCATTCCGCCATTCTTAAATGTTGTCACGCCTCCGAGGCCAAGATGAAACCCTAAATCCGTGATTTGTTGCGCTTCATCAAGCGTTCCGCCAAAGCAGTGAAAAACGCCCTGAAGCGAACCATCCTGCTCTTTTTGTAGTAATGCCAGTGTTTCCTGAATTGAATCTCTGGTATGGATAACAACCGGACGTTGTTTATTTTTTGCCAGCCGGAGTTGAGTAATAAACGCAATTTCCTGCTCTTTTTTATAGGTTTGATCCCAGTAAAGGTCGATACCGATTTCACCTACAGCGATAAAGTCACGTTGTTCAAACCAGTGTTCTATGGTTTTCAGATTCTGTTGGTAATTGTCATCGACATGACACGGATGAAGTCCCATCATGGCGTAGCAGATATCCGGATATGATGATTCAGTTGCAAGCATCGGGGTAATGGAGTCCGGATCAATGTTTGGCATCAGGATTTTTTCAATGCCTGACAGGCGCGCCCTCTGAATCACGTCATCGCGATCCTGATCAAATTCTCTGGCGTAAATGTGAGCATGTGTGTCAATCATAGTGAAATTTGATAGTTCTGATTCGTGAGGCTCAGTATACCGGAATATCCCGAGAATATAGAGTCCGGCAGAGGAAATGAAGATTTTTCATGGCAGAGAATAAACGGAGTGATATGATTTTATGCACTCAGAGATATTTTCTGAATTCGCTTTGGCTTTCAAAGTGATACAAATGATGATGTTTCGAAGTAAATGATAATAGAGAAGGAGGAGTATGTGTCAGTTTCTGTAATTGGTCAGTTTCCTGGTCGCCGGATGCGCCGTGTCCGTAAGCATGATTTTAGTCGTCGTCTGACGGCTGAACATACATTGTCAGTGAACGATCTGATCTATCCGGTCTTTATTTTGATGGGTAAAGATCGCCGGGAACCTGTTGAATCTATGCCCGGGATAGAACGTTTATCGATTGATTTGTTGCTTGAAGAAGCTTCTTATCTTGCGGGGCTTGGTGTGCCTGCCATTGCTCTGTTTCCTGTTGTGAATCAGGATGTGAAAAGTCTCGATGCTGCAGAAGCCTATAATCCGGAAGGGTTAATTCAAAGGGCGGTCCGTGAGTTGAAGGAGCACGTGCCGCAGATAGGTGTGATTACGGACGTTGCTTTAGATCCGTATACAACTCATGGTCAGGACGGAATTATTGACGATGACGGTTATGTGTTGAATGACGAAACAACCGAAGTACTTATTCGTCAGGCACTATCTCATGCACAGGCGGGAGCCGATGTTGTTGCGCCTTCGGACATGATGGATGGGCGGATTGGACTCATCCGGGAGGCATTGGAAGAAGCCGGATATATTCATACTCAGATTATGGCTTACTCTGCTAAGTATGCATCTTGTTATTATGGCCCGTTTCGTGATGCTATCGGTTCAGCCGCAAATTTGAAAGGCGGGGATAAAAAAACCTATCAGATGGATCCTGCGAATAGTGATGAAGCCCTTCAGGAAGTCGCTATGGATATTCAGGAAGGTGCTGACATGGTGATGGTGAAGCCTGGCATGCCTTATCTGGATGTGGTTCGCCGGGTAAAATCTGAGCTTCAGGTACCTACGTTTGCTTATCAGGTCTCCGGAGAGTATGCGATGCATAAAGCCGCGATTATGAATGGCTTTCTGAAAGAAAAGGAGACAGTTCTCGAATCTCTGCTGTGTTTTAAAAGAGCTGGCGCTGATGGCATTCTGACCTACTTTGCTAAAGATGTTGCAGAATGGTTAGCGGAATCCAGTGAGACCATTGTCAATAACCTGAAGAAATAATGATATTAATTCTTATTTGCACTTGACTCTCAAGTGAGAATGGTTATTATTAACCTCGTCATAGGGGATGCACTTGCTGTTCTGTATGTTGATACAGTTTGGCATATTCATTCTTTTTGGCACGACATTGCTCACATTGCTTCCAGTGTAATTTATAGCTTTACAGGAAAGCGATTTGTCACATAAATCTCTTTCTTTCTTATGCTAGGCGATATTCATATTTGAATATCGCTTTTTCTTTATTGGTATATATAAAAAGTCACCCATTGTACAAAAGCTATACTTTTCCACAGCAGTTGATCACGAAAGGATCATTGTTATTTGCACAGATCTTTTTATTTTTTGTTTTTAATCATAAGCTTAGGTTCATTTTCGTTTCATCTTTCTTCTCTTTTGTTCAAAGTTAAAAAAAAGTATAAACAGACTTATCCACAATCGACTGCTTCTGTGACGAGTGGTTATTCTGCCCATTTTTTCCAAAAGTAATTCAGAGCGTAGAATCCTGAGGGCAGAAGTGGCATTCTAATGCCTGCTTGTGATTCCCGACCAAATTTGGATACCAACATACTATGGCTCAAATTCCTGATAATCCTCTCATTCTTATTGATGGCTCATCTTATCTCTATCGTGCGTTCCATGCTTATCCTGAAACAATGAGTAACGGTAAGATTCAGACCAATGCAATCTATGGTGTTGTGAACATGATTCGCAGCATGTTACGACAGTACCCATCAGATCGGATTGCTGTCATTTTTGATGCGAAAGGAAAAACTTTCCGGGATGATATGTATCCGGAATATAAAGCCCATCGCCCACCAATGCCGGATGAGCTGCGTAGCCAAATCGAGCCGTTACATAAAATAATTCGTTCTATGGGATTGCCCTTACTGGCGATTGAAGGTGTGGAAGCTGATGATGTCATCGGAACCATTTCGACTCAGGCTTCGCAGGCTGGTATTCCTGTTTTGATCAGTACCGGTGATAAAGACATGGCTCAGCTTGTGAATGATAAGGTGACTTTGATCAATACGATGACAAACGTCATTCTGGATCGTGAAGGTGTGATTGAAAAATTCGGTATACCGCCGGAACTGATTATTGATTATCTGTCGCTAATGGGAGATAAGGTCGATAATATTCCCGGTGTCCCGGGCGTTGGAGAAAAAACAGCGAAAGCATTACTTCAGGGCATTGGAGGGCTTGATGCGCTGTATCAAAACCTTGATAAAATCTCTGATCTGACTTTCCGTGGTTCGAAAAGCATGGCGAAGAAGTTGGAAGAACACAAAGATGATGCGCTGCTTTCATATCAGCTGGCAACAATTAAACTGGATGTGGCACTGGACGAAACGCCGGAATCTCTGGTGAAACAAGACCCGGATAAAGACAACCTGACAGAGATGTATAGTCAGCTGGCATTTAAGTCATGGCTGAATGAGCTGACAGAGGGCGGAGAAAGTACCGGATCTGTTTCATCATCCGGGAAAGCTCAGGATGGTTCGTCATCTCAGGTGAATACATCTGCCGTAAAAATTGATCAGGATGGTTACCAGACGATTCTGGATGAAGCGACTTTTTTGTCCTGGCTGGATAAGTTGAAAGCAGCATCTCTGTTTGCGTTTGATACTGAAACGGATGGTCTTGATTATATGACTGCCAATCTGGTCGGGTTATCTTTTGCAATCAAAGAGGGGGAAGCCGCTTATGTTCCCGTTGCGCACGATTATCTGGATGCGCCTCAGCAACTGAGCCGGGAGTGGGTATTAGACAAGCTGAAACCGCTCCTTGAAGATGAGAATCTGGCAAAAGTCGGGCAAAATCTGAAATTTGATATGAGTATTCTGGCTCGTTATGACATCGAACTGCGCGGGATACGTCACGATACTATGTTGGCCTCTTACGTTTACGATAGTGTCGGCGGGCGCCACGATATGGATAGTCTGGCATTACGTTTTCTGCAACATCAATGTATTTCGTTTGAACAGATTGCCGGTAAAGGCAAAAACCAACTGACATTTAATCAGATTGATCTGGAACAGGCGGGAGTTTATGCCGCTGAAGATGCTGATATTACATTACGGTTGCATAATCGTTTAATTGAAAGTATTGAAGCCAACCAGAAGCTGCAGACCATTTATGACGAAATCGAAGTGCCTTTAGTTCCGGTATTGTCACGTATGGAAAGAACCGGTGTACTGATTGACGATTCATTACTCCATGCTCAGTCTCAGGAAATAGCGGTCAGACTAACTGAGCTTGAACAAAAAGCTTTTGAGATCGCTGGTGAAGAATTTAACCTCAGCTCTCCGAAACAGTTGCAGGCTATTCTGTTTGATAAAATGGGATTACCTGTTGTTAAAAAAACGCCATCTGGTGCGCCTTCGACAAACGAAGAAGTTTTACAGGAACTGGCGTTAGATTATCCGTTACCTCAGGTAATACTGGAATACCGGGGACTGGCAAAGCTTAAATCAACTTATACCGATAAGTTACCGAAAATGATCAATCCGGCAACTGGACGGGTTCATACTTCATATCATCAGGCGGTGACAGCAACCGGCCGTTTGTCATCGACCGATCCAAATTTACAAAATATTCCTGTTCGTAATGAAGAAGGGCGGAGAATTCGTCAGGCCTTTGTTGCGGAGAAAGGCTGGAAA
Source organism: Vibrio quintilis (assembly GCF_024529975.1). Taxonomy (GTDB): domain Bacteria; phylum Pseudomonadota; class Gammaproteobacteria; order Enterobacterales; family Vibrionaceae; genus Vibrio; species Vibrio quintilis. Next base: position 126,444 of record NZ_AP024897.1, read on the forward strand.
GTCGTTGCGATAGATTATTCACAAATTGAGTTAAGAATTATGGCTCACCTTTCGGGTGATCAGGCTTTGCTGGATGCTTTCCGTGAAGGGAAAGATATTCACACTGCAACGGCTGCTGAGATTTTAGGTGTTCATATTGACCAGGTTTCAAGTGAACATCGTCGTCGTGCCAAAGCCGTTAATTTTGGCTTGATTTATGGCATGAGTGCATTCGGTTTAGCGAAGCAGCTGGGTATCTCACGTGGTGAAGCGCAATCGTACATGGATACTTATTTTGAGCGTTATCCCGGAGTCATGCAGTATATGGAAGATACCCGTTCTCAGGCGAGTGAGAATGGCTATGTTGAGACCTTGTTTGGTCGTCGTTTATACCTGCCTGAAATTCGTTCAAGAAATGGGATGCGTCGCAAAGCTGCAGAACGTGCTGCCATTAATGCGCCGATGCAGGGAACCGCAGCGGATATCATTAAAAAAGCCATGTTATCCGTTGATCGTTGGATTGAAGACGAAGGTCAGGGGAGAGTGCGTTTATTGATGCAGGTTCATGATGAACTCGTTTTTGAAGTTCAGGAGTCATTTTTACCCGAAATTGTAAATAAAATACAGAAACTGATGGAGTCAGCTGCATTGCTTAATGTGCCATTGGTGGCAGAGAGTGGGTTTGGAGAGAGCTGGGAACAGGCACATTAATGGCTGTTTCGCTTGAATAGAAAATAGTTTTGCCTGAATAAGGCTCATTCATCCGTTGAATGTGTGATCTGAATCTTATCTGAATAAAGAGCTGGTGTGAAAACACCAGTTTTTTTATATTTGGAAAAAACTAACGTGAATCATGACCTTATGTATTTTGGTATAAAAAATATGAAAATTAATTACAAAATGGGTTTCTTTTTTCATCAGACTGTTGTACATTAAATGACGTAGGGTACAGAGGTAAGATGTTCTATCTTTCAGACCTTTTGTTTCACGTTATTGGATTAGGCTGTTTCAGCCGCCCCAGTCAGTTTTTGACTGGGGCGTTTTTTATTGTAGTAACCAATTGTTTTTCATCGGAAAAATTTCGACATTGAGCTTGTCCTTTCAATTCCTTTCTTCTCTATTATTCTGATTCTTCCGAATTGTCGTCATATTTTATGAAATGAATGTATATAACAGATTTGTAATAAATTGTTTGTCACAAAATCATTAATTCTATGCGTGAATAAAGCCATGATTTGGTTGTTATATTATTTAATATCAAAAGGTTATATGAATTTTGGCTGGCTGTTAAATTTATTAACTCGGGATTGAATTATTCTTTAGATTAGACGATGCTTCTAGAGGCACAAAAACAAATAACAAAAAAGTTCATTATCTCTCCCGTTAACCCCGCCAGGAAGGTGGGGTTTTTATTTGTTCTTAGTTATTAATTGGTTAGGTCACTTTTACCGGAGTGGTTATGCTTCATCTGAGATAAAAGCCGGTGAGAACCAGGTATCCAGCTTGCTGCGTAAAACATCAACACCAATTCCGGATAATGATGAAAACAAATCGACACTGACATCTCCGCAGAAAGCCAGCGAAGCTTCTCTGATTTTGAGTAATTGCGCCTTTCGGGCACCACTTTTCAGCTTATCAGCTTTTGTTAGCAGAACCTGAACAGGAATATTACTTTCAACAGCCCAGTAGATGAGTTGTTGATCCAGATCTTTCATCGGATGGCGGATATCCATCAGTACAACCAATCCTTTCAGGCATTGACGCTTTTGTAAGTATTCTCCAAGAGATTTCTGCCATTTTTTCTTCATTTCAATGGGAACCTGGGCAAAGCCATATCCTGGCAGGTCCACAATATGACAGTCTTCGGTCACTTTGAATAAATTAATCAGCTGGGTACGGCCTGGTGTTTTACTGGTTTTAGCCAGACTTTTCTGATTTGCCAGCCTGTTGAGTGCACTCGATTTCCCGGCATTTGAGCGGCCGGCAAAGGCGATTTCAATACCTTGATCTTCGGGCAGATGACGAATATCCGGCGCACTGGTAATAAAGTGTGTGTGTTGGTAGTTAATTTTTACACTCAAGGTAAACTCCGTTGTAGCAAAGTCTGGAACAGCACTGAGTATATCATGAATATTCCTCATAGCTGGATACTTCAGAGGATGGTGGTTTTCTGTACTATTCCGGGAGCAGCATGAAAGCAACCGGGCGATCATCAGATTTTTTCTTTTTTTCTGATGATTTTTGTAAGAGATTGTCCATAAATAAAGGTATTAATTATGTATCAGTTAGTTTAATTGGCTGATTATTATGTTTTTTTGTGAAATTGTTTCAAAATGTGTTCAACAAAAAATCCGGGTGAGTTGTTCTGATTGAAATTTCCGGTAAATTAAATCGTGGGTTTCGCGAATAGTGTTTGTGATAGCCTTTTTGGGTAGACAGGGCGTGTACCCGATATGGATGGTCTATTTGTTTCAGGAAGAAGCGCGTAAAGGACCAGGACACGGAAGTGCCCATAACAGTGAAGTTTTCACGGATAGTCAAAATTCATCAGGATGATGACGAACAATGTTTTTGCATGGAAAGCACGAATAACAAATGGAAAGTTGTGCACAATCAAGTGCTCTGATTTTTTCTGCTCCGGTAGCAGGTTAGAAAACGACAGGATATCCTGTCGTTTTTTTTATAAATAAGATTTAAAAAACCGGTATACTGACTCCACTATTTTCCCCAATTCTGGTATGTTCCGCATCCTTAAGGTTAATGATCCTCTAATCCGGAGTGCTCATGCATTGTTGTCCGCTATGTAATGCTTCTCCTCTGCAGCTTTATCATCAGGATAAACGTCGCGAATACCTGCAGTGTCTTCGTTGCGATCTGGTGAGTGTGGCACCTTCGTATCGTTTGGATGCAGAAGCTGAAAAGTCCATCTATGATTTGCATGAGAATCACCCTTCTGATCCGGGATACAGGCAGTTTTTATCGCGGTTATTTTTACCGCTGAATCAACGTTTGTTGCCTGACTCTTCCGGACTGGATTATGGTTGCGGGCCCGGGCCCACCCTGTCTTTGATGCTGGAAGAAGCGGGTCACCGGGTTGCGTTGTACGATATTTTTTATCATCACAATGTATCTGCCTTATCATCAGTCTATGATTTTATTACGGCAACAGAGGTGATTGAGCATTTGTATCATCCGGGAGATGTTTGGCAGCAATGGTTAAAAATGCTCAAACCGGGTGGATATATTGGCCTGATGACAAAATTAGTTGAAAATCAGGATGCATTTTCAACCTGGCATTATAAAAATGATCTCACTCATGTGAGCTTTTTCAGCCAGAAGACATTCCGGTATTTAGCCGAGCGGGATAAGCTTGAACCTGAATTTATCGGGCGTGATGTAATTATACTGAGGAAAGGCTTGTCATGACTCGCAGAAAAGTAACAACAACTGGTGTGAACGGCGATCTCGTTTTTGCACGAAAAAGTAACCGTAAAAGTGCGGATGTTGAAGGTCGGTTGAGAAAAAAAGAGAAGAAAAAGAAGGGATTGAAGACTGGAAGTCGCCATTCGCAAGGCCAGGAAAATGAACTTTCGAGAGCGAAGCAGCAACGTGACCCTCGTCTGGGAAGTAAGAAAAAGGTGCCATTAATCGTAGAGGCACCTAAAAAGCAAACGAAGCAGGAGCGTCGTCTTTCTGCTGAACAGGAATTGATACAGCTGGAAAATGATGCTCAATTGCAGGTGTTGCTGGGTCGTCTTGAAAATGGTGAAAAGTTGGGAGCTGGCTTACAGAAGTATGTCGATGAAAAGCTGGATCGTATTGAAAAGCTGATGAAACAGTCAGGTTTGCTGGAAGAGACGGATGATGTTGACACGAATGATAACCAGCCTGAAATGACAGATATTCCTGAATTTTCTGGTGAAGATGAACTGTTACAGCAATGGACAGAGACGGACTCTGATAAGTTGTAATCACTGGAGCTGACATGAATTTGACTGTACTGATTGTGACTGGCGTCATCATTATCCTGGTTTTGGCTGCTTATGCCGGATACTTGCTGCTAAAACTCAAAAAGCAGAAAGCTTTGATTGCACAGCATCAGGCTTTAGCAGTTGAAAAGCGAAATGCGAATATTTTTGATAATGTCAATACCTTATGTATGGTCGGTATCCAGGGGCAATGTGATCTTTCTGAACTGAGTATTCGTATTTACTGTATTATGGATTACGTTCAGGGAGAACGACGGGTCGATTTTGACAAAGCCTACCCGGCTATTAGTGAGTTGTATCATATTGTAAAAGATATGGCCCGTGGTGAAGAGCGTCAGGCGCTGCCAAAGCAAGAGCGTATGAAGCAAAATCTGAGTCGAATGAAGGCTGAAGAACGCCTGAATGAGGCGGTTATCCGGGAACTCCACCAATTACGGGAAGGCATTAAGGCAACAGATAATCAGATTTTGATTCAAACTATTTAACCGCTGTTCAGATTGATTAGTTCAGTGATCTGAGTAACAGTTTAGATGATTTATAAGGTTTTCTGTTTTCTTATTCAACTCGCGCCCCAATCTGTATGGCAAAATAGGCCCTCAGTGTTGAATGCGGAATAATGAATATGTTTCAACAAGCAATATTGAATCAGCAAGTCGTTTGGGATCAGGATATGTTGGATAAGTACAACTATTCCGGACCCCGTTACACCTCATACCCGACTGCCGTCGAATTTCACGAAGCGTTTACCATTGCTGAATTCGATATGGCATGTACTCAGTATCCTGAGCGGCCGTTATCGTTATACATTCACATTCCTTTCTGTCATAAACTCTGCTACTACTGCGGCTGTAATAAGCTGGTAACCCGGCATAATCACAAAGCTGATGAATATCTTGATGTGCTTGAACTGGAAATCCGTCAGCGGGCTTCGTTATTGCAGTTGCAGAACCGCGAAGTCGTGCAGCTGCATTTTGGTGGCGGAACACCGACTTTTTTGACTAAAGCTCAAATCAGCCGGTTAATGTCGTTGCTGCGTGCTGAGTTTGCATTTACTGCAGATGCTGAAATCAGTATTGAGATTGACCCCAGAGAAATTGAGCTGAGCCTTCTGGATCATTTGTATCAGGAAGGTTTTAATCGCCTGAGTATTGGTGTTCAGGATTTTGATAAGCAGGTTCAGCAGTTAATTAACCGTGAACAGGATGAAGCATTTATCCTGGAACTGGTTGCTCACGCCAAGTCACTTGGCTTCAGATCGGTGAATCTGGATCTGATTTATGGTTTACCAAAGCAGAATTGTGAAAACTTTACCAAGACACTGAAGAAAGTGATTGAACTGGCTCCGGAGCGGTTATCAGTGTTTAATTATGCCCATATGCCTCAGCTATTCCCGGCTCAGAGAAAAATTAAAGAGGCAGATTTACCGGTTGCCCGGGAAAAAATGAATATCCTGCAGTCGACTATCCGGAATTTAACAGATGCGGGTTACCAATATATCGGAATGGACCATTTTTCTGTGCCAGACGATGATTTGGCGGTCGCGCAACGGGAAGGCTGTCTGCACCGGAATTTCCAGGGATATACGATTCATGGCGATTGTGACCTGATTGGTTTTGGTGTTTCAGCTATTTCAATGGTCGGGGATGTTTATGCCCAGAATCATAAAGAACTCAATCAGTATTATCAGCAGGTCGATGAACAACGGCATGCGTTGTGGAAAGGTGTTTCTCTGGATCAGGATGATTTGATTCGCCGGGAAGTGATTAAGCAGCTGATGTGTAATTTCATGCTGGATAAGAAAGCAATCCAATCCGGCTTTGGTATTCAATTTGATGGTTATTTTAGTGAAGATCTGGCGTTACTTCAGACTTTTGTTACCGACGGTTTGGTTAAAATGACACCTAATGTCATTCTGGTTACTCCAAGAGGCCGATTATTAATCCGGAACATATGTATGTGCTTTGATCGGTATTTGAGAAGCCGGGCCCGGCAGCAGCAGTTTTCCCGGGTGATATAAATAAAAAAAGCCAGCGCTGATAATTAACCGCTGGCTTTTTTTATTAACCTGCCTGACTCATTTGATTTCTGCTGTATTACTGGCCAGACTGAGTGCTTTCTGGCTGACGTCGTGCGCTGCCTGTGCCATGTTCTGATACTCCAGAGCCTGTGCCAGATAACGATAGTCAGAGATATGACTTCTGCTTCTCAAGGCGGTCTCAAAACAACTCTGAGCGCGGCTCCATTGTTGCTGCTTCATGTAAAAGCGGCCTAAAGCACTTTGAGCCTCGGCATTGTGTTCATTCCCCTGAACCATGTCCTTAAGTTGCTTAATCGCTGATTCTGCCTGAGGTGGTTCAAGATTTAATTCCGGGAGTAATGCACTCAGAAGTGATTCTGGCTGTTTCTTCAGTTGATCTTTGATGAGTTTGAAGGCTTGGGCGTCTTCATTATGTTTTATCAGCAGATGAATATAGTGGGTGAGAATTTCTGGCTGGGTTTTGGTTTTTCTTGAAAGTTGGTTCCAGTGTTCCAGTAAGCCCTCCTGATTCAGTTGTTCTGCCGCCTTTGAAAGTTGTTGGCAATGGGCTTCAACGGAGAGCTTTTGTAATTCATCTTCTTCAATTAATTTACGTTTTTTGAGCTGAGGAAGAAGATAGAGTAGTTCGGGCCATTGCTGTAATTGATAGTAGGTGCTTTTCAGTAAGGCCAGGACAACCGGATTGGTCGGGTAGTGTGTTGATAATTCAGTAACAATTTTTTGCGCTGCCTGATAATTCTTTTCTTTGAAGTACTGTTTGGCTTTCGTCAGTTCAACCGCAAGTGTTGAATCTTTCTGCTGTGCTGCCAGAGATAAGTAGTGTTCTCGTTTTTGTTGATTGCCCTGTTCTAAAGCCGCTTCTGATGCAATTAAATAACACAACAATGGCATATCGTGATTTTTGGCCAGCCGGGTGACTTTCTTTTCTGCCAGTTTCCAGTCACCTTCGATAAGTTTGACGATCCCTTCATTGGTAAAGCGACGGGACTTCTTCAACTTCCTGTCACTAAACCAGTTCCAGGTGGATGTGGTGGTGTTCAGAACTTTTTTAATCAGAAACTCAATGCCAAACAACACTGCCAGCAAGGCAATAACCATGACGACAAGTGTTGTGACACTCATCTCAATCGTTTTACCGGCAACTGAAATTAAAACATAACCTTGTTGTCCTGCATATTGAGTACCGACAAATAAACCTATGCCAAGAACAACAAACAGAAAGATTGAACGAATCATGAATCATCCTCCGTCAAACTGGTGACTTCTTTACGCAGACGATTATTAATAATATCGGTGAGTTGGCTTTGTGACTCCAGCTTGACCGGGTAGTTGACCTGGATATTTTTCTTACCCAGCATCTCAAGCATGTGATTGAACTGCTTCACATGATTGTTTTCCTGATTCAGGAAGGAAACAGACCACTCTCTGGCCGTTGAAAGTGCGGTGCTGTATACCGCCTGTTGCTCGTTATAAACTGCACGGATAGCTGTTTCCAGCTTCGCTTTCAGGTTCTCTCTTAAGTAGAAATCCTGTTTTGGAGAAAGCAGTGGAATCACATTGCCGTCTCTGGTGCGGAATGTAATGAAATTATTGACAAAATCTTTGGCTGAAGTCAGCAGGTTATGTTGCCAGTCACTGACATTCTCTGTGACTTCATCCTTTTGTACTTCCGGCGCATCAGGCAATATTGCATTGGCTAATGGCAATTGATCAATTTGTTGCTGCAGACTGGTCAGGCGAATCACTAAGCCATCTTTGTCGACCAGTGGAACAGCTTTCAGTGTTGTAATGTCTTGAGCCATCGACTGTCGCAGAGGGACAAGACTTGGGTCGTTCAACGCTGCGATGCGTTGATCGGCACTTTCCATGAGCAGAGTGGCACTTTGAACATCATGCTCCAGAAAGAGCTTTCTTCCGGCAAGTTTTACCAGATAATCTGACTCAGCCAGCAGCCAGTCATTCGGGCGGCGTCCTTTGATGTCTGCCAAAGCCAGCTGCAGGCTTTCAATGCTCTTATGCTGCTGGTCCAGTAGGGTATCGAATTTATTGGATGTATGAGTGAGTTTTTCCTGGGTTGATTGAGCCTGGGAAGTGACTTGCTGATTGAGCGTTGAAACTGATGTTTGCAACTGCTGCTGAAGCTGGGCTATCTGAGTCTGATAATTTTTTTGTATGTGATAAACATATGCGCCCATGCCTCCAGCGAGAATCAGGCTGAGAATAATGGCTGTTTTGGCAAGTCCGGCACCGGAAGCTGACTTATTGTCTTTTTGTTTTTGTGTCGATGTTTTCGCTGAAGATCCGGATGCTTGTTGTGTTTTGCCCGAAGACGTATGACCTGAAGTGGATGGTGATTGAGATTCTGGCTTGCTGTCTTTTGGCTGCAGTTCTTTGGATTGATTGTTTTTATCAGTCATTGATGGTTCCTATCACTCTTTCTGGGGCTGAAGTGCAGCCACTAAATCTGAATTATTGGCGCTACCCACAACGATAATATGTGTGAATCCCATATCTTGTGCAATTTTTTTTATTCGCTGACTAGGGACAAGTAATATTCGATCAAATAGCCATGGGTGATAAAATTCCGGTATTTGCGAAACAAAAAAGTTGAGTTGAGAAACGCTGGTGATAACGACTTTTTCGATGGCTGCATCCTGCCATGTGTGCACCATGTGCTCCGCATTAAACGGCACCATTTCCCGCTGATAAACCTCGCAATAGTTGATCCGGGCTCCCTGCTTTTTTAGCTCCTGAGCGATGAGCTCTCTTCCGCCGTTTCCCCTGAGTATCATGATTGAGATACCTGAGAGATTCTGAAGTTCCGGAAGCTTTATAAAGTGTTCACTGTCACTAAACCCGGGATAGTTTACCGGTTGTTGGGTAAAATTACTCAAAAGCTGTGCAGTTTTTTGACCAATGGCAAGATATCTGATGTGTTCCGGCCACCTGTAGCCCTGTTCCATGAGATATTCATGGCTAAACCGGGCTGCCTGCTGGCTGATGGCAATTACGATCTGGCTTTGCTCTATCTGAGAAATGAGCTGTGGACACTCCCGTCCTCTTTTAAAGCGAACAAGAGGGAGATGAATGGCTGAAAAGCCATGTTGAGTCAGTTGATGGCACAGCTCTTGTCCGTGCGGTTGCGGACGAATAACAAGGATGCTCATGATGATTCTGTTGCGTGACTCAGGCGATCAAGGATTTCTTGCGCACCATCCTGAATCAACTGTTCTGCCAGTGAGATCCCGAGCTGTTCTGCTGTTTCCCGCGGGCCCCGAATTTCTCCGCGTACAATTTGACTGCCATCAGGTTCACCAACCAATGCTCTGAGCCATAGCTGGTCATTTTCAAGCTCGGCATAACTGCCTATTGGTACCTGACATCCGCCTTGCAGTGTCAGATTCATTGCCCGCTCACAACGAACCCGGTCTGAAGTCTCGATATGATTCAATGCTTCAAGCTTCTCCTGTAGCCAGACATCATCAAGCCGGCACTCAATACCCACAGCACCCTGACCAACTGCAGGCAGAGATTGTTCCGGGTCTAAATAGCTTTGGATTCTTTGTTCAAGTTGTAAACGTTTCAGACCGGCAGCAGCGAGGATGATCGCATCAAATTCTCCGGCATCCAGCTTACTCAGGCGGGTGCCTACATTTCCTCTCAGCTCTTTCACAACCAGATCAGGGCGATAAGATTTTAACTGGCACTGCCTGCGTAAACTGCAGGTGCCAATGGTAGCTCCCTGCGGAAGTGCATCAACAGAGTGATATTGGTTCGAGACAAACGCATCTCTTGGATCGTCCCGTTCACAAATTGTGACCAAACCGAGTCCGGACGGAAAGTCGACCGGTACATCTTTCATGGAATGAACCGCAAGGTCGGCCCGCCCTTCCAGTATTGCGACTTCCAGCTCTTTAACAAACAGCCCTTTACCACCGACTTTGGCCAGTGGTGTATCTAAAATGACATCCCCTTTGGTTGTCATGGTGATTAACTCTACAGTTAACTCAGGATATTCTTTCAGCAGGGCATTTTTCACATATTCAGCCTGCCAGAGGGCGAGTGGACTTTTTCGGGTAGCAATTCGGACTGGACGGTTATTTGTCATAGTTATTTCTGATTTTTCTATCGCTGATGGCCTGAGTTCATCCTAACATTCTTTTCAGAAAAATCGAAAATCAAGAATAAATAAGTGAATCTGGTTGAATAATGACTCGCATTATTTTATTTTTGTGATGTAGCTCTTGTTTATAGAATGAGCTATTATTTAGAAGTAACGAATGAGAATATTGATAATTTGGTGAAGTAGCTCGTGTTTCCCTGTAAAGCCCGGGGCTAAATCTTTACCAGAGATAAATAAAATGATACATTGATCACGTTTTTCCCACGATATTGTGCGGATTGTGAGCAACTTAACAGACTGTATTTAACCAAGGATATCACCCTTGCTAAGCTATACTGAGACTTTGATAGAAAGATTAGATCATCTGAATCAGCTGCGCACTGAGCGTGCGCTTGCATTGATGGATCTTCAAAGTCAACGTGTATTTCGTCTCATTCCCGCACTTTTTCATTTCAACCATCCAGCGATTCCCGGTTATTTCAATCAAGATGTTCCTTTCGGTGTCTGGGGATTTAAACCTGATGTTTACCAGCAACGTTTCGTCAGTGATACAGAGTTAACACTGGGTCATGCGCTTTATCAGGAGCCAACGCCACATATTCTGGGCTTGTACACGATGGGAAGTACTTCCTCTATTGGTCAGAGTACTTCCAGTGATCTGGACATCTGGGTATGCATTCACTCTTCCATGGGGCTGGAATTAAGAGAAAAGCTGGCTAAAAAATGTTTGTTGCTGACCGACTGGGCAAAAACTCAGGGGGTGGAAGCCAACTTTTTTATCATGGATGAGCAGCGTTTTCGTCATCAGCATTCTGAAGAAATGACGGGGGAGAACTGCGGTTCTTCTCAGCATTTATTGCTACTGGATGAATTTTACCGCTCTGCGGTTCGTCTGGCGGGAAAACGTCTCTTATGGCAGATTGTTCCTCCTGAGATGGAAGAGTGCTACGACGAGTATACGCAGCAGCTTTGTCAAAAGTCTTATATTAATTGTGACGAATGGTTCGACTTTGGCCGGCTGAACCATATCCCGGCTGAAGAATATTTTGGGGCGAATCTTTGGCAGCTGTATAAAAGTATTGATTCACCATATAAGTCTGTTCTGAAAGCGATCCTGCTAGAAGCCTATTCCTGGGAATATCCACATACACAACTGCTAAGTATAGATAGTAAGCGGCGGTTTTTTACGCATGAGCCTGAGTTATATGGCATCGATGCTTATTACCTGATGCTGGAAAAGGTGACTCAGTATCTTGAGCGTATCAACGATCAAACCCGGCTAAATTTGGTCCGGCGCTGCTTTTATTTAAAAACGCATGAAAAGTTATCCCGTGAGCCGGGGGTCGGCTCTATGCCGTGGCGCCGGGCTGCACTCCAGGAGCTTTCTGAGGCCTGGGGCTGGTCTGCTGAAGAAATTGAAGGCCTCGATAATCGCCGGAACTGGAAAGTAGAGCAGGTTAAAGTTGTTCACGGTGATTTACTGGATGCTTTAATGCAAAGTTACCGGAATCTGATTCAGTTTGCCCGCCGTAATGATATTACCTCTTCTATTAGTCCTCAGGATATTTCTATTCTTGCCCGGAAACTGTATACCGCCTTTGAAATCCTTCCGGGTAAAGTGACGCTGCTGAATCCTCAGATTTCACCCGATTTACATGAGTCTGATTTGTCGTTTATTGAAGTGCAGCAAGGGCGGACAAATCCAAATGGCTGGTATCTTTATAAGCAGCCACTTGTGGCACATCAGCTGATTGGTCAGCGATATTTAGAGCATCATGAATATCTGAGTAAACTGGTCTCATGGGCTTTTTTCAATGGGCTGATTACGGAGTCAACCCGGTTGGATGCCGTCATCCGTGATGGGCAGCTGGATATTGATAAGTTATATCAAATGGTCAGCGATTTACGGAATACCTTCTCATTGCATAAACGCCGTCCGACTATGCAGGCATTGGCGAGTCCCTGTGAAATCAACCAGCTTGCCATGTTTATTAATTTTGAACGGGATCCTACCTGTAATATTTCCGGGAAAACCCTCAAAATTGATTTGAAGACGGTCGATGTATTGAGCTTTGGCCGACAGCAGGAATGTCTGGTTGGTAGTATTGATTTAGTGTACCGAAACTCCTGGCATGAGGTCCGCACCTTACATTTTGAAGGTGAAACAGCAATTCTTGATGCGCTTAAGACGATGTTATGCAAAATGCATCAGGATGCACTTCCTCCCGAATCTGTCGATGTTTTTTGTTACAGTAAGAATTTGCGGGGCGTGATCCGGAATGCAATTTACCAGCTTTTAGCTGAATGTATTGATTTAAGATTAAAACCGATTGATCAAATGAAACGTCGCCGCTTTAAAGCGTTGCGGGTGCAGGATCAAATGTACGGATTCTTTTTTGAACGCCGGGGTGTTTCAGTTCAGCGGCTTGAAAATTCCGTCGACTTTTATCGTAGTATTTCTATCAATAAAGTGAATGGTTCACCTTTACTGATGATTGACCGTGAACAGGATTTCCATTTACCGGATGTCATTGATGGCTTTGCCAGTGAAGGTCTGATCCAGTTCTTCTTCGAAGATTCTGAGAAAGGTTTTAATATTTACGTGTTGGATGAGTCGAACCGGGTGGAAGTTTATCACCAGTTCAGTGGCAGTAAAGACGACATGGTTGCCAGTCTGAATAACTTCTACACTTCGATGCGTGACGAGAATAAAGTGTCCTCTAAATTTATCAATTTTAATCTGCCACAGTATTATCAGATACTACACCCGGAAGATGGGTGTAGTTATATTATTCCTTATCGTAGTGACTCGTCATCCGGTTCTGCTGAGCGGGGTTCGGATTCTCTTTCACAACGGTTTGGCTGATTTAATCCCATTCAATTTCTTCGTCGGCGTGCTTTTCACATTCCTGTTTGACCAGTACCAGTAGTTCCAGTCCTGTTTTCGAACAAATCCACTGATTGTCTTTATATTGAAAATGGAATCCACCGGATCTGGATGCCAGCCATATCTCATGCATGGGCTCCTGACGATTAATCACAATCTGGCTGCGATCCTCAAAATCGAGTGTCATAACATTTCCGGTCGTCTCATAATCGATATCGGCCCCGGAATCATCGATGAGCTGTTCAATGCGTTCCATTTGCTGATCAACATATTGATGAAATTCAGTATCGTTCATTCTTATGTCCTATTGCTTTTCCTGAATCTGGTGCGATTATAGGGGGCATTGAATAAATAATCACGATATATACAAAATGAATAAAAAGTTGACGGCATTTTTGTTACTCTGCATGTTAGCGCTGTCGGGCTGCGGGCAAACGGGTGCCCTATATATGCCGGCAGATAAGCCTCAAAATGAGCAATCTCAGCCATAATCATCAATTAGTGTGAAGGGAAAAGATTTTGGATTACTTCAATTACCGGGATGGCCAGCTTTGGGCCGAAGATGTCACTGTCGCGCAACTGGCACAAGATTTCGGAACGCCGTTGTATGTTTACTCCAGAGCAACACTGGAACGTCACTGGCATGCTTTTGATAAGGCGGTTGGTGATCATCCTCACTTAGTTTGTTATGCCGTGAAAGCTAATTCAAATATCGGTGTCCTGAATGTGCTGGCCCGTCTGGGCTCTGGCTTCGATATTGTTTCAGCCGGAGAGCTTGAACGGGTAATTGCTGCGGGTGGAGATCCGGCTAAAATCGTTTTCTCTGGTGTTGGAAAAACAGAGACCGAAATGGTCCGTGCCCTTGAGCTGGGCATTAAGTGCTTTAATGTTGAATCTGAACCAGAGCTGGAACGGCTCAATAAGGTCGCCGGATCTTTAGGTAAAGTTGCGCCGGTTTCATTGCGTATTAACCCGGATGTTGATGCGAAAACCCACCCTTACATATCAACGGGCCTGAGAGACAATAAGTTTGGTATCGCTTTTGATCGGGCTGCTGATGTATATCGGCTGGCGAACGATCTTGAACACCTGTCGATTCAGGGAATGGATTGCCATATTGGCTCTCAGCTGACCAACATTGAACCATTTATCGATGCAACCGATCGCTTGTTAGCGTTGATCGAACAGTTAAAATCAGAAGGGATTGAGATTCGCCATCTGGATGTTGGTGGTGGTCTGGGTGTCAGCTATCAGGATGAAACGCCGCCTCAGCCGTCTGAGTACGCGAAGACGCTTCTGTCCCGTTTAGCCAATCATCAGAACCTTGAGCTTATCTTTGAACCGGGCCGGGCAATCGCGGCCAATGCAGGTTTGCTGCTGACAAAAGTTGAGTTTTTGAAGCATACAGAACATAAGAACTTTGCGATTGTTGATGCAGCAATGAATGACCTGATGCGTCCTGCACTTTATCAGGCATGGCAGGCGATCATTCCTGTTGTTCCGCGCGAAGAGACAGAGACAGTTTACGATATTGTCGGACCTGTGTGTGAAACCAGTGACTTCCTTGGCAAAGATCGCAGCCTGTCTGTTCATGAAGGTGATATTCTGGCTGTTCGTTCTGCAGGTGCATACGGATTTGTGATGTCTTCAAATTATAATACCCGGCAACGGGCTGCTGAAATTATGGTTGATGGCGATCAGGCGTATGTGGTTCGTCAGCGGGAATCTCTTGCTGACTTATGGGCTCTGGAGACCCAATTGCCGGAGTAAAGAATTTTATGCATTTCCACTTTTCTAAAATGCATGGTTTGGGTAACGACTTCATGGTCGTTGATTGTATTACCCAAAATGTATTTTTTTCACCTGAATTGATCCGTCGTCTGGCGGATCGTCACACCGGTGTAGGCTTTGATCAGCTACTCATCGTTGAAGCCCCCTATGATCCTGAAACCGATTTTCATTACCGGATTTTTAATGCCGATGGCAGTGAAGTTGAGCAGTGCGGGAATGGCGCCCGTTGCTTTGCCCGTTTTGTCCGGATGAAAGGATTAACCAATAAATTCAACATTCATGTCAGTACTAAAAAAGGAAAGATGGTTCTGAACGTTGAGGAAGACGATCAGATTACCGCAAACATGGGTGTGCCTGAATTTGTGCCTCACAAAATTCCTTTTAAAGCAAAACAGCAGGAAAAAACCTATATTTTACGTGTAGACGGGCAGACTTTGTTCTGTGGTGCCGTGAGTATGGGAAATCCACACGTTGTGACCATTGTTGACGATGTGTTGACCGCAGATGTTGACACGCTGGGGCCTCAGCTGGAATCTCATGAACGGTTCCCTGAGCGGGTCAATGCTGGTTTTATGCAGATTGTTCATCCCGGAGAGATTCACTTAAGGGTTTATGAACGCGGTGTTGGTGAAACCCAGGCTTGTGGCAGTGGTGCCTGTGCCGCTGTTGCTGTTGGCATTCTTCAGGGAGTGCTGGATGAAACTGTTGTGGTCAGGCTTACGAGAGGAGAACTGAAAATTCACTGGAAGGGGCCGGGTAAACCGTTATATATGACGGGACCGACCGCGCATGTTTTTGATGGTCAGATTTCTTGCTGAGAAGGGATATTGTGTCTAGCACTGATATAGAAATTGAAGAAAGTGATGCACTGACAGCCGAGGTGGTGGCTGAATACCTTCGTCATCATCCTGATTTTTTCATTCATCGTCCGGAGCTGGCAGAACGCCTGACTTTACCGCAAGAGCCGGGCGCGGTTTCACTGGCTCATATACAGATGCGTCGTCAGCGTCAGCGTATTGAATCTCTTGAGGAAGAAATTACCGCTTTAATGTCGCTGGCGGCTGGTAATGATCGCACATTTCAGCACTTCATGGTGTTGCAGGAAGACATACTGCGTTGCGATGAACTGTTTCAGGTGATTCGCCTGATTGAACAAAGAGCCGCAGATATCAACCTGAGAGCTTATATTCGTTTATCCGCGCCATTGTCTGCCAGTCAATACCGGTTGGATATGGATTACTGGCAAAGTTTTTCCCGCAGTTATCTCAATGGTAGTCAGGCTTATCTGGGCAGAATGCGAAAGGTTGATCGGGATGGACTATTTGGCGGGCAAACGCCATCGCCTGAGTTTGGTTCCTACGTTGTTCTGCCACTGGAGTCCCATAAAATGGCCGGAATTCTGGCTTTTTCCAGCGAAGATGGCGGACACTTTCAGCCTTCAATGGATACGCTCTTTTTGTATCATCTCGGCGTGGTACTCTCTCACCTGATTGATATTTTACCCTGGAAGCGTTCGTGATATGAACGAGACGCCGGGCTCTGCGCTACCGCAGACACTCCTTCAGCCCCTGAATCGTTTCGATGAATATATGCGAAATGAAAGAGGGTTGAGTGAGCATACCCGTCAGAATTACCGGCAGCAGTTGATACATATGGCTGAGTATCTGGCACAAAGAGGTTTGAATTCCTGGCAACAGGTTGATGCTGCCTGGGTCAGGCAGCTTGCAGCCCAAGGGATGCGCGAAGGCATGAAAGCCAGTAGTATTGGAACCCGTTTGTCATCACTGCGCAGTTTTTTCGATTTTCTGATTCTGCGCGGGGAATTGCCCGCCAATCCTGCCAAAGGGGTTTCCGCGCCGAAGAAAAAGCGTCCTTTGCCTAAAAATCTGGATGTTGACGAAGTCGCTCAGTTGCTGGAGGTGAATGAAGATGATCCGCTGGCCGTGCGGGACCGGGCTATGATGGAACTGATGTATGGCGCGGGTTTACGTTTAGCTGAGATGGTTAGTCTGAATCTGGCGGACCTGTCATTTGATCAGGGAGAGCTCCGGGTTATCGGTAAAGGTGACAAAGAGCGCAAAGTGCCGTTTACCGGTCAGGCGTCAGAGTGGATTCGCCGGTGGATTCCTTTCCGCGCACAACTGGCCCATGCAGATGAACCCGCGCTATTTGTTTCAAAGCGGGGCATCAGAATTTCTCACCGGAATGTGCAGAAACGAATGGCTGAATGGGGAATCAGGCAGTCTGTTGACAGCCATATCAGTCCCCATAAACTCCGCCATTCATTTGCGACTCATATTCTTGAATCAAGTCATGATTTACGTGCAGTTCAGGAATTACTGGGGCATGAAAATATTTCGACAACTCAAATATACACTCACCTTGATTTTCAGCATTTGGCGAATGTTTATGATCAGGCTCATCCACGTGCGAAGAAGAAGCGGGAAAGCTGAACCATGCATTATTACCGTAATATGCCCCGTATCCGGGCAATGACTTTTGATCTTGATGACACTTTGTATGATAACCGGCCGGTCATTCAACAGCTGGAAAATAAGCTGATGACATGGATGAACACACATCATCCTGTGACAGCTTCCTGTTCACTGCAATGGTGGCAGCAGCAAAAACAATCCCTGCGGGAAGAGTACCCGGAGATTATTCATGATGTCACTCAATGGCGTTTTCAGAGTATTTGCCGTGGTATGCAGGTGTTAGGTTACGATGAGCAAAAAGCGACGGAAGCAGCCAGAGAGGCAATTGTAGAAGTCCTTTACTGGCGTAATCAGATTCATGTGCCGGAAGAAACGCACCGGGTACTTCAGAAACTGGCTGAAAAAATACCGCTGATCGCGATTACCAACGGGAATGCCAGTCCGGAAAAAATTGGTTTGTCTTCCTACTTTCAGCAAACGTTGAAAGCTGGTCCTGATGGGTTCTCTAAACCGCATTCAGACTTGTTTATCAAAGCCAGACAAGAGCTTTCCTGCCCGCAGGAACAAATTTTACATATCGGCGATCACCTGAGAACGGATGTTGATGGTGCAAAACGCAACGGTTTCAGTGCCTGCTGGCTGAATGTTGGCGGAGCAGAAAGTCTGACCCGGGCTAAACGTTCCCGGTTGCTGCCGGATATTGAAATTCACCAGCTGGATGAACTGTTACTTTTAGTTGAGTGACGCTTGATTGAGTCGTGCTTAGTTCAGTTTCAACGCATGACCACTTTTGTCGGCCTTTAGTCTGGCCATAAAGCGTTGCAGAAACAGTCGCAGCGCTGTTGCTGATTCAGGTTGATTTAACTGATCCAATAACTCAGAAATCACTTCCAGTGTACATAATTCGCCGGATTGCTGGTTCTTTCTCAGACGATATGCTGATGCCTGTGATGGACTGAGTTGTAGTCGTGGCACATCTTTCAGCCACTGACTCTTTCTCTCCATTTTCTTTGCTTCCTGCCAGGTGCCATCAAGCACAATGAAATGGGGTGTCAGATTTGTCTGAGCCGCCATCTTCAGTGCATCTGTCAGCGTCAGGCTTTGTTCAGAGGGAAAAAGTAACAGAGGTAATGTATCGCTGTTTTCCAGTTGTTGTTTTAGTCCGGGGGCGGGGTGAAGACGCTGCCAGCCGTAAATCTCACATGAAGGAAAAATATCATCAAGCCAACGGCCGGTATTTGTATCCCGCCGTGCTTCCTGCTCATGCATCACCACTGATAAATGCAGTGACGCACTGAGCCGAGGAATCTCATGGCACAAACACTGATACTGTAGTCTGCAATGTGGACACCTACTCATTATTTTTCCTTGTAGAGTATCAGGCCACCATTATTGATCTGGTAAATCTGCGCGCCGACCTGTTCTTTCTGTGTATGGAGCCGGTCGCCGTCACGGGTGAAAATTCGCTGAGATAACAGATATTGCTGCTGGTGCTGTGTCATCACGACCTGTACCTGATCATCGTTCAGTGCCTGCCAGAATCCGGTTTCAACCAAAGGTGTCGGATCATTCGTATAGGTATATAAAGTCTTTGCACTATGATCCGGATAGAGGTGAAGTGTGACTGAAAAGTTATTGTTTTTGGTCGAGGAAGCAAAATATGTGGCTGCCCAGGAACGGGAAGCATCAATATTACTCAGGCGGGCACAACCATAGCGGCGTTGTTTATTGTGAGTCAGTGTTGCCATCCAGCCAAGTATGGTCTCTTTGTCGGGTTTGCAGGTATCCGGTGTCAGAGACAGTTGCCCGTGACTGGTCAGATACAGCCGCCGATCCGGGTGTGTCTGGATCTGCTGTAGCGTCCATTGCTGGTTTTTCCGGCCGGGTAGTGTCGCAATAACTTTTTGACCGGAAAGCATCACCGACCAGACGGGTTGAATACCGCTGGCCTGTGTGGGCTGATAAGCCTGACTGCATGACTTCAGCGGGTCCGGCGCTGCATAATTGAGTTGTTTTGTGACCAGCATGGCCTGAAAGTCAGCGTTATATCCGGTCAGGCTGGGAATCGCCAGATGGCCGAAAACTTCACCATAAATTTCCTGATAAGGCGCTTTCACCAGTGTCATCAGTGTGTGTTGCATTGCCGGTGTCAGCTTAAGCAGATACTGCTGGCGGCTGCCACAAGGGGTAAAGGAACTGCTTTGTGGGCCGAGGGTAATCCGCCCGCGAAAGAGAATATCCGGCGTTTTGATATTGGCCAGATTTTCCAGTGCCGCTTGTTTTTTTGCCGGTGGCTGCGGAGAGGAAACCGGAAGGCTGCATGCCTGAAGAAAAGCCATCGTCAGGAGCAATATCAGTGCTCTTATTGTCTTCATTCAATCAATTCCCTGCAGCGAAGTCAGAACGCTTATTATGGCATATCTTAATGACGATTGGTGTTGTAAGGTCAGAAACTTTAAATGTCAGAGGTACTGTTGTTGCAGCCCGGCTGGTGTCCGGGGTGAGGCAAACCTGTCTGGTTGGTTTCAGTAATTATTTATCTGCTATTATACCCGGTGACCTGAATCAGGCGTCTTCAGGTCATTCAACGTTTAAATGGCTATTCAGGTATCTCTGCTTCCGATTGAAATCAAATATCTGAATCTACTTAGTGTCTTCTTTTCAAAGGAAAACACGTACCTCAGGTATCATACTTATGTTGAATCTATTTAATACATCTGCAGATAACACTGTATCTGTTTCAGACACCGGTGATCGGCTATCCCGGTATATCTTATTAATCCTTCTTTTGATTTTTGCATTATTCAGCTTTCGTTATCAGTTCTTACTGTTAAATTTCCAGCAATGGGGTGATGAATCCGAAACAATCGTCACAGCTAAAATGATGGCTGCCGGGATTAAACTATATTCAGAGATATTTAATCATCACGGACCTTTGACCTTTCTCCCGGGGTTGATTGTTGAAAAAACAGGTGATTACAGTATCAATGTGCACCGGATACCTATCGCTTTGCTACAGATAATGGCTGTCTTTTCTGTCTATCGAAGTCCGATAATCAAAGGAACATGGCAGCGGGTTATTATTTCAATTGTTGTGTCTACAGTGATGTTGATTTATATGCCAAGAATTTTTGGTCATACCTATATTTATCAGACACTGGCCGGTTTGTTATTAATTGTTCTGTTATCTCTGTATGCATTGCCTTCAATTTTTGAACCGGAATCTTTACATAAATCTCATATCGTTACCGGGAATATTTTAATTGCTTCACTTCCTTTTCTCGCGGTGACCTATGCTCCCACCGCTATTCTGCTGTTCTTCTTATCGCTGAGAATGACATATATCAGGACGGCTTTTCTGGCTGGTTTTCTTGGTTTTGCACTTAATATATTATTTTTGGGGCTTTACGGTTCTTACCCGGGATATCTGGCATTTCATATCTATCTGAATGCAGAAATATTGCCCTATTATACAGGGCTACAGCCGGGTTTTCAGTTGATTGTGAATGCACTGAAGGCGATTATATCGACTAAAGCGCAGGTTATTTCCCTGGTTGTCATGCTCATCAGTACTTTCATCCTGGCCCGGAAAGAACAAGGTTTTCCATGGCGGACTTTGTTATTACTTGGTGGATTTGGCAGCCTTCTGATGCGGGGAAGCGGGTTTCAGGGGCTACCATATATGTATGGCACGTTAGCTCTGTTTATTCCTCTGCTGGGGCGTATTAAGATCAATTCATTACCCTCTCAATGTATTGTGATTGGGATGATTGTTTTTGCCATCGTTAAGGTCTCCCTGCTTCTTCCCGGAAATAAACAAAAGATTTTGTTACACACAATTCCTTATGAAACAGAATTTTCCCGTTTTGTGCAGGATGTGACGAATAAAAATGATCGTATTATCGCCTTTTCTTTTAAAAATTTAGAATATATTTATTCTGACCGGTTACCTGCATCAGGGAACTTTTTCTATTTTCCATGGCAGGAAAAATATAATGAACACCCAAAATTTGGTGTGATGATTGATACCTGCAAACAGATAAAACAAGTGCAACCCAAAGTGATGTATATCAGTAAATGGAATGTCTGGGGACGGTATCCATGGAATAGTTATGCGGGTTGTATCCAGCAATATATGGATAGCAGTTATTATCAAATTCCCGGAAAGCCATATTATGTCAGAAAAGATTTGGTGAATGAAAATGGCTTTGACCGATTATTTAAACAACCACACTACAGAAAGATGAGACCTTCAGTCCCGTTAGATGAAAACTCTCCGGTGCAGTTAATGTTCGCCCCTGAGCCTGTTCAACTGATCGTGCCTCAACAGCAACAGCCGGATATATCAGCGCTCCGGCTGACGGGTGTTGGTATCATGTTTGATACGTATAACCGGACGAATCAGGGAAGTGCGGAGTTATTGCTTAAACGAGCGGGAGCTTCTGACTTAACCGTGGATATATCGTTACAGGATTTGAAGGATAACCATTACCACTACTTCGACCTGCCTGAAGGCATTTATACATCGGGCAAGGTTATTTCTGTCACTGGGAATGGCGTGAGTATCTGGGAGAGTCATTCTGAGCGTGGTGAAACGTTAACCTGTATGAAATATTATTACAGTGATGGAAGCCGGGCATATACACCAGGGTGCCCCGTCTTCTGATTTCAGTCAGCCAACCCCTGTCTGTGCATCCTCATCCGGACAACCTGAACACTGTGGCTTCAGGTTGTCCGGGTCTTCGCAGAAGTTAAAACAAACCTTCAAGCTGTTGATAGAGTTTCCGGAAAATAACGCGTTTGTTTTGATAAGCCTGATGCGTTGTCAGATTCGGCTGATGCTGCTCTATCAGTGGCGGCTCCGGACAAATTTCATCCAGTCGCGATAATCCTTCTGTTCCCAAAGCGGCCAGCCTTGCCGCACCGAGGGCCGGGCCAACTTCACCGCCCTGACGGTAAGTTAGTTTGATACCGGTGATATCCGCCAGCATCTGACGCCAGTATGCACTGCGCGCTCCGCCGCCGATCAGGCAGACTTCCTGTGGAATATTTCCGGTCGCATGGAGTGCGTCTGCACCATCAGCAAAAGCGAATCCGACCCCTTCAAGGACTGCCTGAATCAGATGAAAGCGGGTGGTCTCGTGCGTCATCCCGAAGAAGACACCCTTCGCATCCGGATTATTATGCGGTGTTCGTTCGCCGGATAAATAGGGCAGGAAAATCACCGGGGTTAGTTCCGGCCGGTTGGCTTCAAGCGCTGTCAGCATGTCACCGACTGAACCGAATCCGGTCAGTCCGGCAACCCAGTCAAGGCAGGAAGCCGCGCTCAGCATCACAGACATATGATGCCATGCCTTTGGTAGTGCATGGCAAAAGGTATGGAGTGCTGAATCAGGATTGGCCTGACAGCCGTCGCTGACCGCAAAATAAACGCCTGATGTGCCAAGAGACAACATCGCCTGTCCGGGACGGGTAATTCCGGTGCCAACTGCGCCTGCTGCATTATCGCCGCCACCGGCAATCACAGGCACCACCGGTACTCCCCATTGCTGCGCGACAGACTCACTGAGGTAGCCGGTGACATCTGTTCCCTCAAAAAGATCTGGCATCTGCGCTTTGGTCAGTCCCGTGGCCTGCAACATGGGCTCACTCCAGCAGCGTCCGGATAAGTCCAGCCAGCAGGTACCGGCAGCATCAGACATATCTGTCGCAAACTGGCCGGTCATCTTAAATCTCAGATAATCTTTGGGGAGCAGCACTTTCGAAATTCGGGTAAATATATCCGGTTCGTGTTTCTGAACCCATTTCAGTTTCGGCGCGGTGAAACCGGGCATAATGAGATTGCCGGTGATTTGATGACTTTCCGGCACCCGCTCCTCCAGCTCCTGGCATTCTCTGGCACACCGGCCATCATTCCACAGAATCGCCGGACGAAGTACATTGCCCTGAGCATCAATCAGGGTTGCACCGTGCATTTGCCCGGAAAGTCCGATGGCTTTGACCTGAGATAAATCGGTTTGATCCCCCAGCTGCCGGATGCAGTCGCAGGTTGCCTGCCACCATTGTAACGGGCTTTGCTCGGACCAAAGTGGCTGAGGCCGGGATATATCCAGTGCTGATGTCCCGGTTGCGATGATTGCTCCGGATGAAGAGAGCACAATCACTTTAACCCCGGACGTCCCAAGATCGATACCAATATACATAGTTCTTCAGTGCCTTTTTATTTTTATGGTGATGATTCCCTGAACTATCGTCACAGTTCAGCGGATCCAGATGTTATTTTTGTATGTTAGTCTGATTGATATTCCAGACAATTATGATTTCTTATTGCTTATTTCTGTTATTTCATCAACGCGTGAGTGATCACACTACCGGGCAGGACACACTGTTAATCTTGACGGTCACACATAAAAATACAGATGCATTGCAAGTGGGTGGGCATTGTCGTTCGTGAATGTTCCGATTATTTCAGGAGACGGGTATTGAATAACATGATGGATAAACGTTATCGGATTAATCTGCTTTTTAATGCAAATAAAGTGTATGACCGGCAGGTCATTGAAGGAATTGGTGAATACTTACAGGCTTCTCAGTGTAACTGGGATGTTTTTCTTGAGGACGAATTTACCGCAAACCCTGAGAATTTTCAGGCATGGCACGGCGATGGTGTCATTGCTGATTTTGATAATCCGGACATCGAATCCTTATTCCGGGATGTCAATATTCCGGTGGTTGGCGTCGGTGGTTCTTACCGGGATACCAGTATGTATCCTGACGTCCCTTATGTGGCGACAGATAACGCTGCGCTGGTGAATCTGGCACTACAGCACCTGAAGGAAAAAGGGCTGGAAAACTTTGCCTATTACGGATTACCGGAAGATCCCCGTAAACGCTGGGCGTTGGAGCGTGAGCGGGCATTTCAGGATCTGATGAAGTCTGAGGGATATCCCGGTGCCGTTTTCCGCGGTAATGCCACGGATCCGAAAACCTGGCAATACGATATGAATCGACTGGCGGACTGGCTGCAAATGTTGCCAACGCCGGTCGGTATTATTGCGGTGACGGATGCCAGAGCGAGACATCTGCTTCAGGTGTGTGACAACCTGAATATTATGGTGCCGGATAAAGTAGCGGTGATCGGGATTGATAACGAGCAGCTGGCGCGTTTTCTGACCCGCGTGTCTCTCAGCTCGGTCGGACAGGGGTGTAAGACCATGGGCTATCAGGCTGCGAAGTTGCTGCATCAACAGCTGGACTATCAGCAACAAAAGAAAAATGAACCCTGCCGGATTATTATTCCCCCGGCGAAGGTGTATGAGCGTCAGAGTACTGATTATCAGGCCCTGAAAGATCCTTATGTGATTCAGGCGATGCACTTTATCCGCCGGAATGCCTGCAAAGGGATAAAAGTCGAGCAGGTACTCAATTCTGTCGGGGTGTCCCGTTCCAATCTGGAAACCCGCTTTAAACAGGAAATGGGGCATTCGATTCACCATGAAATACATCATGCGAAGCTTCGCCGGGCCTGTCATCTGCTTGCAGCAACCACGCTATCCATTCAGGAAATCTCGGAGCTCTGTGGTTACCCGTCATTGCAATATATGTATTCGGTATTTAAGAAAGATCTGGCCCAGACACCGAAAGACTACCGGGATATCAAGCTTACACGCTAAATCAGCATTTCCGGTGATCTCAGACCAGCTGGCAGAGCCTGCTCAGACGCGGGCGGATTCCCGGAAATAGAATTCCATTCCGGTTCTGCCATCTGGATCTTCTCTTTTAGAGAGATCCTGCTACGATGAACCGGAGATGATTTTTTACCCGGGTGGTGCAGGCTGAATAAGCTCTTTGTGCCGGGGTTTTGTAGTACAGGAAGATCTGATGAGCAGATATCTGATTTTACTGATGGGATTCATTTTTTCGTGCGCAGTCCATGCCGGCGGAATCATTGTTGAACCGGATTCACCTGTTGCTCAGGGGCCGGCGTTGACGGAAGACATTGGCATTGAAATGCAGGGTGGGGAGCTGAATCCTGTTCTGTTTATGGGGTGTGAGATTCCGTGTCGTCATATCCAGACTTTCAGCACCGCAGATGATGATCAGGAAGAAATCACAATCCATATGTTTCGCGGCCGCTCTAAGTACGTCAAAGATGACGTTGACCTTGGCTCGTACAAATTATCCGGTATTTATCCGCAAAAGAAAGGCAAAGCGCTGATTCAGATTCTTTTTGGTGTATCTGACGGGCGAATATGGATTATGGCCTCCGATGTGAATGGCTATGCTGATATACATATCAACAGAGTTGAAGCTCACTAATTCATCGTAGTGATGACTTCTTTATCTGAACCTGCTTCACATTTGTTTAATTTCAGGACGAATTATTCGCTGATATCAAGTATTAAGATTTCTGAATATTGATAAAAGTCAGGTTATTGAGATGGCGCTTTTGTTTTCATAACCGGCTCGTACTGATTATCTCATTGTATTATTTTTTACCCATTGAATGACTTTTATCCATAAACTTGTTTTTACGAATAGCGGATTTGTTATTTGCTGATAGTGAATTTGTTATTCAGTCGTCATAGTGAGCAGCGAATTTCGATATGGAACCACGTATTATTCATTTACCGGTGATGAAATTTGCCGGGTGCCGGGAAGCACTGGATTTGCACTCCGGTAATCTTTCTGAGGTTCATCAGGCATGGTATCGCTTTTTTCATCTTGAATCTGGCTTGATCAGACATAAAGTCAGAAACAATCAGTTTTGGGGTGTCACTTCTGAAATTGATTCCATCCCGCATACTTATATGGCTGGTTGTCAGGTCACTGAATATGATAATGGCTTAAGTGAGCACGGTGTTGAGTTGTTTGAAACCAGAGAACAGCAATTTGCTATGTTTGAGCACAGTGGCCACGCCGATAACATGGGAGAAACGATTTGTCAGGCTTTTGAATGGCTGAAGCAGAGTGATTTTGAACTGGAAGATACCTACATTTTAGAGATGTATGATGAGCGGTGTGATTCTGATCACCAGGAGTCTTATGTCGTCGAACTTTACTTTCCTGTTCAGAATGCTCAGTTAAAAAACCGGGGCTGAACCGCCCCGTTGAATGTTTATGCTGATACAGTCTGGCGAAGCCATGATACATTCCCGGTAAAGTTTTCTGCCCGGATTAATGATTCGATATCGTGGCTGTCAGTTTCATAGACGGCAACCGTTAATTTATCCCCTGGCATCAGATAGTTTTCCTCACCAAACGGCGCATAAGCGGTCGCACCGACAGAAATAATACATTCTTCCGGATAGTCATGAGAGGCTAACAGCGTCTGGATATTTTCCAGCGGTCCGTTATCGGTCTGATGATTCATCGCATCGATGAGCCATTCAATTAAATCCTGATTAAACAGGCTGTAATCGCCGACTTTTGCATCAATACCATATGGGTGTAATTCACCGTTCCTTTCAACAAAAGATGCCAGTGAATAGCTGTGGATATTTCCTTTGGGATTAAATTGATCAATCGCGATCCAGGTATCGCTGACGCCTTTACTTGCCGGGCCCCAGTTTTTCTTCTCAGAAATCTTCTTCGCCCCTTCTTTTCTCAGTGTACAGTCGTTGAATGCTGCAAAATGAGTTGGCGTCAGGGTTGCAACCTGATTATTTTCGTAGGTTAGTTTGCAATAAATCGCTACTTCCGGCTCCAGCTGAGGGCATTCATTGTCAGGAATGATTTGCTCTGAACTGGAATAAGGATAATGGCTTAACTGACTTTCTGCTTTAGGCAGATAGAACGGAAAAATACCTTTTGGCTTATTTTCAGCAGTGATAATGTTGGCGAAATCTTTCATTTCTCCGGCTTGTTCTAAATGTCCGGCAAAATTACCGGCAATTCCGAATCCGATTACTTCATTAAGATTCATAGTTCGTTCCGTATATTGGTTGATTGATTAAGCTAAGTGAAATCAGTTGATTATATTGTTGAGCTCTGAATTTCTCCCCGGCTTTATTGATCAAAGACCAACAAATAAGCGCTTTGGGCAGAGAGCGGATCGTTTCGATGATGGGCCGGGACTTATCCGGGTGTTTTTCCCGTCATCGACCGTTCAACGGCATCTTATCAGGATTGTAAGTAAAGATCTTTCCATATAGTGATAACCTTATGATTTTTATATTTTTTATTTATTTAATTCAACTTTATTCATCCTGTTTGGTATGCATTGGTTAATTTTGAGTCATCTCTCAGTTTTGGATCAAAAACCAAGATCCTTAAAGACAACATAAAATGTATGGAATAATATATTTGGTAATGGATCCATTATCAAATATTAAATATAATACATCAGGAGATACCATGACCCCTACATCTATCACATTGATTTTGCTGCTCTTTGCGGTAGTCATGTTTATTTGGGAGAAAATCCCTTTGGCACTTACTTCTATGATCGTTTGCATCGGACTGGTTTTAACCGGTGTGCTGAATGCCACAGAAGCCTTCAATGGCTTTGTGAATAAAAACGTCATTCTGTTTATTGATATGTTTATTATCGGCGCCGCTCTGTTTGAAACCGGGATGGCGAAAAGTATCGGTGGCGTTGTGACCCGGTTTGCGAAAACTGAAAAGCAACTGGTGGTCGCGACCATGCTGATTACCGGCGTGATGTCCGGGCTGCTGTCAAATACCGGCACCGCAGCGGTATTGATTCCGGTGATCATCGGGATTGCTGCCCGCTCTGGTTTTGCCCGTTCCAAATTGCTGATGCCGGTTGTTTTTGCCGCAGCAATGGGGGGCAACCTGAGTCTGATCGGTGCGCCCGGCAACATGATTGCACAAAGTGCGCTGGAAAAAGTCGACATGAAATTCGGCTTCTTTGAATACGGTTATGTCGGCCTGCCGATTCTGCTGTGCGGCATCCTGTTTATCTCAACCATTGGTTATCGCCTGCTGCCGGATCACCAGGTTGGTAACGAGGGTGATCAGAAGGTCAAAGAAGATACTTATGACCATATTCCGGAGTGGAAAAAGCGGACTTCACTGGGTGTGCTGGCAGTTGCCATTCTGTGCATGGTGTTTGAGAAAAAAATTGGTATTCCGCTGCATATCACAGGTGCGATCGGTGCCATTGTGCTGATTTTCCTGGGGGTAATTTCAGAAAATCAGGCTTACAAATCGATTGATTTAAAAACCATTTTCCTGTTTGGCGGCACACTGGCGCTGGCCGCGGCAATGAAGAAAACCGGTGCGGGCATGGTCATCGCCAATACGGTGCTGAGTTCTGTCGGTCAAAGCACATCCATGTTTGTGATTATGCTGGTGATATTCCTGTTGGCGGTCGTGATGACGAACTTTATGTCCAACACGGCGACCACCGCTTTACTGGTGCCGATTGGTATGTCGATTTCCACTTCAATTGGTGCTGACCCCCGCGCAGTCATGATGGCGGTTGTGATTGGTGGTTCTCTGGCGTATGCCACGCCAATCGGTATGCCTGCCAATGCGATGGTGTTAGGTCCGGGTGGGTTCCGCTTCAGTGACTATGTGAAGTCCGGTCTGCCACTCATTATTGTTTCAACGATCGTCAGCATGATTCTGCTGCCGGTTCTGTACCCATTTTTCCCATAAAAAGTTCTGATAAAGGAGAACGAATGTGAGCGAACAAAATAAAATTCAGGAAATGACGGAAGTCATGGGCAAATTTGTCTCTATGATTGGGAAAATCCTGCCGGATGACGTCATGGACAAACTGACCGAGCTGAGAACTCAGGAAGACTCCAGACTGGCAACCGCCATTTATACCACCATGTTTGATAACCAGAATCTGGCCAAAGAGCTGAATCGCCCTAGTTGTCAGGACACCGGTGTGATTCAGTTTTTTGTCAAATGCGGAGAAAACTTCCCGTACATGGGCAAGCTGGAAAGCATGCTTGAAGCCTCTGTCCTTTACGCCACAGAGCATGCGCCACTGCGTCATAACAGTGTGCAAACCTTTGATGAATACAACACCGGGAAAAATATCGGTAAAGGTACACCGACCGTGTTCTGGGAAATTGTGCCGGAGAAAGACAACGTAGAAATTGATGCGTACATGGCCGGTGGTGGTTGCACACTACCCGGTAAAGCGACCGTATTAATGCCGGGGGCCGGTTATGAAGGCGTGACTAAATTCGTCCTCGATATTATGACCAGCTACGGCCTGAATGCCTGTCCGCCACTGCTGGTAGGTGTGGGGGTTGCCACCTCGGTTGAAACCGCCGCTTTACTATCCAAGAAAGCGCTGATGCGCCCTATCGGCAGCCGCAGTGAGAATGAACGGGCCGCCAAAATGGAGCAGCTGCTTGAAGACGGTATCAACGAAATTGGTCTCGGGCCACAGGGTATGTCCGGGAATAAATCCGTGATGGGTGTTCATATTGAAAATACAGCGCGTCATCCATCCACTATTGGCGTGGCTGTGAATACGGGTTGCTGGTCTCACCGTCGTGGTCACATCATTTTTGATAAAGAGCTTAATTTTGAAATTACTTCACACTCAGGAGCACAGCTATGAGCGTTAACCACATGAACGATAAAAAAATACTGCAAACACCGATTCAGAATGAAGATTTAGCGGATATCCATGTGGGAGATGTGATTTATCTGACCGGTTACTTAGTGACCTGCCGGGATGTGGCTCACCGGCGTCTGATTGAAGAAAAACGTGATTTACCGGTGGATATTAACGGGTTGGCGATTTTCCATGCCGGGCCGATTATCCGTTCTCTGGGTGATGAAAAATACGAAATGGTTTCTATCGGCCCGACAACCAGTATGCGGATGGAAAAGTTTGAAGAAGAATTCATTGAGCAGACCGGCGTGAAACTGATTGTTGGTAAAGGCGGCATGGGTGAAGGCACGCAGGCCGGCTGCCAGAATCATAAAGCACTGCATGTGGTTTACCCGGCGGGTTGTGCGGTTCAGGCGGCCACTCAGGTTGAAGAAATTGTCGATGCGCAATGGAAAGACCTGGGCATGCCCGAAACGCTCTGGGTCTGTAAAGTGAAAGAATTCGGCCCGCTGATTGTGTCCATTGACACCCACGGCCGTAATTTATTTGAAGAGAAAAAAGTGATTTATAACGAGCGCAAAGACAAAGTGTATGAAGACATCTGTCAGCACGTGAAATTCATCAAATAACTATCTTCGTTCGTCCAATAGCGATCTTCAGGCATCCCGTTTTCCGGGATGTCCTGAAACTGATTTTTTTCAGGAATTAATATGAATGAAAATTTATTTTCTGAAGGCGTGACTTTAATGCTTTTGGGAATGGGGTTCGTGTTTGTTTTTTTAATGTTTCTTGTCGTCATGATTCATCTTCAGACGAAAATCACTTCTTTACTGCCTGAACCTCAGAACAACAAAGAAATACAGAAGAAAAACAAACCTGCCGGAAAAAATACACAGGTGAAATCTGATGAAGGCCAGTTGATTGCTGTATTGACTGCTGCCGTCTGTTTGCACAGGAAAAGTCAGCGCCGAAACAGAGTAGAGGGGTGAGTCATGAACACAGGTAAGAAAATTGGTATTACGGATGTGGTGCTCAGAGATGCGCACCAGTCACTATTTGCGACCCGGCTGCGGCTGGATGACATGTTACCGATCGCTCATGCGCTCGACAGTATTGGTTACTGGTCGCTGGAGTGTTGGGGCGGTGCAACGTTTGACAGCTGTATCCGGTTTCTCGGTGAAGATCCCTGGGTTCGCCTGCGTGAGCTGAAAAAAGCGCTGCCCAACACGCCGCTGCAAATGTTGCTGCGCGGGCAAAACCTGCTCGGATACCGCCATTATGCAGATGATGTGGTGGATACATTCGTTGAGCGGGCGGTGAAAAATGGCATGGATGTGTTCCGGATTTTTGATGCAATGAATGATATCCGTAACATGACGCAGGCGATTCAGGCGGTGAAAAAAATGGGGGCCCATGCTCAGGGAACGCTATCGTATACCACCAGCCCGGCGCATACATTGCAGACCTGGATTGATACCGCGCAGCAACTGGCTGAATCCGGTGTGGATTCTATCGCGATTAAAGATATGGCCGGGATCTTAAAACCCGCTGTCGCCGGTGAGCTGGTTCAGGCGCTGAAAAAGCAGGTCTCAGTCCCGCTGCATCTGCACTGTCACGCCACGGCAGGACTGGCGGATATGACCCTGATGAAAGCGATTGAAGCCGGGGTTGACCGGGTAGATACGGCGATTTCTTCTATGAGCGGAACGTATGGTCATCCTGCGACCGAATCTTTGGTCGCGGCGCTGGAAGGCACCGGCTATGAAACCGGTCTGAATCTGACTGAGCTGGAGAAAATCGCTGCTTATTTCCGTGGGGTACGGAAAAAGTATGCGGCGTTTGAAGGGCAGCTGAAAGGGATTGACTCACGGATCCTGGTCGCTCAGGTGCCCGGCGGTATGCTGACCAACATGGAAAATCAGCTCAAACAGCAGAACGCGGCCGATAAACTGGATGCGGTGCTGGAAGAAATCCCACGGGTCAGAAAAGATTTAGGTTACCTGCCTCTGGTGACGCCAACCTCGCAAATCGTCGGCACGCAGGCGGTGATTAACGTCATGATGGGTGAGCGCTACAAGAATATCACCAAAGAAACCGCCGGGGTGCTGAAAGGTGAATATGGTAAAACGCCATTGCCGGTTGATGCTGAACTACAGGCACAGGTGCTTCAGGGAGAGGCACCGTTGACTTGTCGTCCGGCTGACCGGATCGCACCGGAAATGGAGCGCCTGAAAGCAGATGTGCAGGCAAAAGCAGAACAAAAAGGCATTCAGCTGTCTGACAACCTGATTGATGATGTACTGATTGTGGCATTGTTTGAGCAGGTCGGCTGGAAGTTTCTTGAAAACCGTCATCATCCGGAAGCGTTTGAACCGGTGCCGGTGGCAGAGATGACGGCTGTGAACGCTTCGACAGCTAAACCCTCTGAAAGCAAAACGGAGCAACCCGGCGTTTATACCATCACTGTGAACCAGCAGCGCTATGTGGTTCAGGTGGCCGAAGGGGGAGATATTTCTCAGGTGCAACAAATACCGGCTGCTGCTCCGGCATCTGCTGAATCAGCCCCGGTCACCGGAGATGGCGAAGAAATGACCGCGCCACTGGCAGGGAATATCTGGAAAATTCACACCCGGGTTGGCGACATGGTTGAGGAAGGCGATGTATTGCTGATTCTTGAAGCGATGAAAATGGAAACCGAAATCCGGGCTGCCTGCTCAGGCACGGTAGCCCATATTGGCGTGAAAGAAGGTGAAGCCGTCACTGTCGGCGAGCCGCTTTTGACCATTGCATAAGGAACAGAACTGAAAATGGATAATGTGATTAATTTGATCCGTGATTTCGGTATCTTCCATCTGTCGTTAGGGCAGGCTGCCATGATTGTGATCGGGATGGTACTGCTCTATCTGGCAATTGCCAAAAACTTTGAGCCTCTGCTGTTGGTGCCGATAGGTTTTGGCGGGATTCTGGCCAATTTACCGGAAGCCGGTCTTGCCCTTTCTGCGATTGAAAACGCGCTTCATGCCGGGGTGCCGGAGGTGATGCACGCATTTGCTTCGGCGCTTAGTCTGGATAGTTTTGACCCGGCGCTGATCAAACAAGCCATGCATCATGCCACGCCCAAACAAATGGCGGAGCTCGATTATCTGGCACGGCAGTACCAGTATTCCAACGGGATGTTGTATCAGTTTTATAGCCTGGCGATTGCATCCGGTGCCGGTCCTTTGGTGATTTTTATGGGTGTTGGTGCCATGACTGATTTTGGTCCGCTGCTGGCAAATCCGAAAACACTCTTGCTGGGTGCAGCGGCGCAGTTTGGGATTTTTACCACGGTACTGGGTGCGTTAGGACTCAGTAGTCTCGGCATGATGGATTTCAGTGTCGCTCAGGCGGCATCGATCGGGATTATCGGCGGAGCCGATGGCCCGACGGCCATTTACGTCTCCAGTATGCTTGCGCCTGAATTGCTGGGCGCCATCGCGGTTGCTGCTTATTCCTATATGGCACTGGTGCCACTGATTCAGCCACCAATTATGAAAGCGCTGACCACTGAAGCAGAAAGGAAAATCAAAATGGAACAACTGCGTCAGGTGAAAAAGATTGAGAAGATCTGCTTCCCGCTGATGCTGCTGGTGTTAATTGCGATGCTGCTGCCTTCAGCCACGCCATTACTGGGGATGTTCTGCTTCGGAAATTTAATGCGGGAATGCGGTGTTGTTGAACGTCTTTCTGATACTGCGCAAAACGCACTGATTAATATTGTGACAATATTTTTGGGTGTGTCAGTTGGATCCAAGTTAATGGCAGACAAATTCTTACAGGCTGAAACCATCGGGATTCTGGCATTAGGAATTGTTGCATTTTGTGTGGGAACAGCCGCCGGGGTGTTAATGGCAAAGCTGATTAATCAGTTTTCCCGGCAGAAAGTGAACCCGCTGATTGGCTCGGCCGGTGTCTCTGCGGTGCCGATGGCAGCCAGGGTTTCCAACAAAGTTGGTCTTGAAGCGAATCCACAGAATTTTTTGCTGATGCATGCGATGGGCCCCAATGTGGCCGGAGTGATAGGCTCCGCGGTTGCTGCGGGGGTAATGATTAAATACGTTTTAGGGTAATCAGAGACTGTTGATTTCAGGTGATATTGTGTTGTTGTAAATATTACCTGGCAGTTCAGGACGAACGATGTTTTGCCACTGAAGGTTAACAGGCTCTGTGATAGTCATCAGGATTTCCCTGTAGGGGAAATCCTGAAGGGAGTAATTATGTTGGTCAATAATATTTCTCACGATTTAGTCACCGAACGGGCTAAACGTGATTGGTTCGCCTACTGGAAACATTATAAAAAAAACGAAAATGAATATTGTGCTGAAGCCAATTGCCTCAATAAGGCTTCTTATGGTGCATTGGTGACAATTCAGCCGAAGGATTACGATCATGTCTATGTGATTGGTTTATGTGAATGTCACGGGAAGAACGTCAATAAAATCGAACAACCGTTGATTGAGTTATCTCCGGATGCGGAACTCATCGAGTCAGATCTGACATTGTAACCAACCCGAGGACAGAGCATGAAATCTAATTCCGGAAACGAAGCCCAGGCTGCACAGCTTTCAGACCGGCTGGAAATCGCTAAAGTTTATCAATACTGGCGGAAGATGCTGACCAGCCCGATGATTACGGTGGGCTGGCGGAAAATTAAGTACAGCCCGCATACAGAAACCCGTCTGCTGGTGATAAATGCCGCACTGGAAGAAATCAACCAGATGACGGAGAGGAATGGGTTCACTATCCGGATGCAAAAGGTTTTCTGGACGGGGTTAGGCCCGAATGCTTTGGTTACAACCAGCTGTTTCTCTGCGACCAAACTGAAGAAATGGACGATTGATATTGAAGAGCATCACCCGCTGGGCGCGCTGATGGATCTGAATATCATTGATACCAACGGCATGAGTATCAGTCGCAAAGACACGCATATTCAGCCAAGAACCTGCATGGTTTGTCAGAAAGACATTTACACCTGCAGGCGGGGTAAACCTCATTCACATCAGGAATACCTGGCTGCGATTAATGAACTGATTTTGCGGGAAAGATTCGGTCAGTATGATACTGAAAGATAAAAATAACCGGACAACCTGAATAAGAGCTCTTCAGGTTGCCGTTTGTTCATTGAATTACTTTTCTTCAGCCCTGCCGGGGATATTCGTCAGCATATCTTCTTCACTGCGGATAATATGTTCCCGCATCAGCTGATAAGCCTGCTCAGAATCCCGTGCTTTCAGGGCGTTAATGATGTCTTTATGTTCATTCAGAGACTTCATGGCATAATCTTTTTCAGTGGTATTATTTCCCATTGAAAGTCCGTTCCATAAAGAGCTCAGAATCGAGAAGATACGGCTGTTATCGGCGGCCTGCCAGATTGCCATATGAAATGCCTGATTGAGGTTGGAATAATTATCAAAAATATTCTGTTCAACTTCTTCTTTTGATTTTTCGTAAATATTACAGATTTCAGATATATCAGCGTCCGGATTCCCGCAGAGCTTTTTGATCATTTCACTTTCCAGAATAAGCCGCAGCTCGAAATGTTCTTTTATATATTGCTCGTTGACGCCTAAAACAATTGCACCTTTGTTCGGTCTGAGTTTAATTAAGCCATCATTATGGAGTAGCTGAAATGCTTCCCGGACCGGTGTCACCGATACGCCTAAAAGTTTCGAAACCTGATCGAGCGTCAGGACATCACCTTCCTGATACTGTGAAGATAAAATCGCTTTTCTGAGCTCTGCGGCGACTCTTTCCCGGGCGGGTAAAAGAT
Source organism: Vibrio quintilis (assembly GCF_024529975.1). Classification (GTDB taxonomy): domain Bacteria; phylum Pseudomonadota; class Gammaproteobacteria; order Enterobacterales; family Vibrionaceae; genus Vibrio; species Vibrio quintilis. The sequence continues at coordinate 162,042 of NZ_AP024897.1, forward strand.
TAATGGGTTTAAAATTCATCATTTAATTGCATTTAAGATAGTCTGGTTTGCGAAAGCAACCAGTGATTGAATATGAATCTCATCAATGGCTTCGTTGTGTAATAATTTTAGCGCTTTTTCCAGATAAGAAACAGACTGTGCATAATCGGGATGACAATACCGGATACTGTGCATCCAGAAAACATTCAGCATGCTGAGGTGTAAATGCCGGGTATAATCATCTTTTGTCATGGCCGAAAGGGCATGATGAAATGCAATCAGATCCTGTTGCGGATTACCGCTGGTATGTAATTGTTCTGACAGCGTCTGATAAACCGGTTTATCTTCGCGGAAACTCATCAGTAAAGCGCATTCTGACGCAGATAACATCTGATTATAAATGGTGAGCGTCCGCGCATTGATATCCACGACTTTTAATTTTCTGTTATTGAGCTTAATGATTAAGCCTTCCTGAATTAATGTATTAAACGCTTCACGAATCGGCATTCTGGATAACCCGAATTGCTCAGCAAGATAATTCTGGGTAATCGTGTGTTGATTGGTGATGTTGCCTGAAATTATTTCCCGCTTAATAATCTCGGCGACTTCATCTTTGGTATTGGTAAAATCGATTCGTTCCATTGAACTCAGAAGGGGTCGTGTGGCGTGAGCATATGATAAATACGTGCTATGAATATTGCAAACATTGCCGGATTCGGTGAATAAGTGACAGAAATCACGGGATGAACATGCTTCAGCACATCCCGTGACAGATGTTTCTCATCCTTATTGCAGCTGTTGTAAAATAGCTTCGGTCAGTTCTGTTGTTGAAGCATTTCCACCCATATCGCGGGTCCTGCATGAGCCTTCTTTCAGCACGGATTCAATCGCATGCAGAATTTCATCATGCACCGCCTGACAACCGAGATGTTCCAGCATCATCGCCCCGGCCCAGATTGTCCCGATTGGGTTGGCGATGTGTTGTCCGTAGATATCCGGCGCTGAGCCATGAACAGGTTCAAACATCGACGGAAAGGTATTCTCAGGGTTGATGTTGGCTGAGGGGGCAATGCCGATGGTGCCGGTGCAGGCCGGGCCAAGATCAGAAAGAATATCGCCGAACAGATTGGAGCCGACGACCACATCAAAATGCTCCGGCATCCGGACAAAATTCGCGGTCAGAATATCAATATGGAACTGATCGGTCTGAATTTGCGGATACTGTGCGCTCATGGTTTCAAATCGCTGATCCCAGTAAGGCATGGAGTGGAAGATACCATTGGATTTCGTCGCTGAAGTGACTTTCCGGGCCGGGCGCTGGCTGGCAAGCTTAAACGCATATTTCAGAATCCGGTCGGTGCCTTTGCGGGTGAAAACAGCCTGCTGAATCACAATTTCATCGTCGGTGCCTTCATACTGCACCCCCCCAATGCTGGAGTATTCACCCTCAACATTTTCCCGCACGACATAAAAATCAATGTCGCCGGTTTTTTTCCCGGCCAGCGGGCAGGGAACGCCATCAAACAGACGGACCGGGCGCAGGTTGACGTATTGATCGAAGCTTCTGCGGATTGGCAGCAGCAAGCCCCACAGAGAAATATGGTCCGGCACACCGGGAAAGCCGACTGCGCCTAAATAAATTGCATCAAAGGCTTTGAGCTGTTCCAGCCCGTCTTCCGGCATCATATAGCCTTTTTGCTGGTAGGTTTCGCAGCTCCAGTCAAATTCGGTCCAGTTGAATGAGATATCGTGTCTGGCGGCGGCAGCCTCCAGCACCCGGATGCCTTCCGGAATCACTTCTTTACCGATGCCGTCACCGGGGATAACCGCAATATTGAATGTTTTCATCATTTATCCTGAATGTTGATGTTCTTATCTGGTGTTGTAAGTGTTGGGGTACAGTGTGAATCTGAGTTATCTTATGACAAACGAACTGGTGTTATAAGCCGTAAATTGTGAATACAAGAGTAACGAATCGTGAGTCATTACCCGAATCCGGATGATATTAAAGTGTTTGTACTGGCCGCCAAAAGTGGTGGCTTTTCTGCGGCCGCACAGCGGCTGAATGCTTCTCCCGCTTATGTGAGTAAACGGGTAGCGATTCTGGAACGTACGCTTGGCATTCGTCTGTTTCATCGTGGCGCAAGGCATGTTTCCCTGACTACACAGGGAAAGGTCGCACTGGAGTGGGCAGAAAAATTACTCGATGTGTCGGAGCAGATGATGCTGGCACTGAAGAATGAACAGGCGATTCCTACCGGCACCCTGCGGATTGTCACCAGCACGGGTTTCGGCAGCCACTGTATTGCGCCGCTGTTGTCAGAGCTGCCGCAGCAGTATCCCGAACTTGAGATTGATCTGGAGCTGCTCGATCGTCCGGTGGACCTGATTTCCGAGGGCTTTGATCTGGAAATCCGTACCGGGCCGGTCATGCCTTCTGATCTGATCGCGAAGAAAATCTATACCAACCACCGGATATTATGTGCCTCGCCCGGTTATATTGCGGTACACGGCATGCCGCATACCCTGAAAGCACTGAAACATCATCGCTGTATTCTGATCCGGGAAAGGGAACAGGCCGGTGAGCAGTGGCATTTATTGCAGGATCAGCAGGCAGTGGATACGAAAGTCAAATTTGTGATGAAAACCAATTATGGCGAAGTGGCCAAACGCTGGTGTCTGGATGGCGCAGGAATTATGCTGCGCTCGGTCTGGAGTGTCAGGGAAGCTCTGGAAGCCGGTTCGCTGGTACAGGTGCTCCCGGAATTCACCCAGCCAGCTGACTTCTGGGCGATCTATCCGGATCGGCTGTCAGCCTCGGCGAAACTGCGGGTGGTGGTTGATTATCTGTCTCAGCGGCTTGGTGCCCCTTCTGTCTGACGGTTAATCCGGCGTAATAAAGTCTGCCGGGCATGCGCAACCCGCACCTGACGCAGCGCACTGGCGATCCAAATCAGATAGTAGTGAATATCGGTACTGCCCACCGGCGGAGTGATAGCTGCCAGCTCACCCGAATCAATCTGAGACTGACACAAATACTGTGGTAACACCGACCAGCCAAACCCCTGGATCAGCACGCTTCTTAATGCCCGCATGTCCTGCGCAACGACGGATGGAATCACCTGTGCGGCAGACAGCTTATTTTTCGCCAGCCAGTTATCAATGAGTGACAGCTCAAGATTGTAAGCAACCAGAGGTTCCCGGGTCATTGCGGTCAGTAAATCGGCTGACTGATTCAGCCGTTCAGCCACTGGCGGTGAAGCAACGGCCAGTACTTTATCGGTCAGAATTAACTCGCTTTTCAGCCTCCCGTCAGTCACCGGATGGGCTGAAATGCCCAGATCGCAATGGCCTTCCAGTAACATCTGATTGACCATCGGTCCATCACCGGTGTGCATGCGCACCCGGATTCCATCTTCCAGCAATGGTGTCAGTTCTTTAGCCAGCACTTCCGCCATAAAATCAGCATGGCCAATAATCTGCAAAGCGCCGGCGACATCCATTGAGCGGGCCCGTGCCGATGCCAGTGCCGCTTCGGCGCTGTCCAGTTTGTCACCGATGTCTGCTGCCAGCTCGTCGGCGGTTGATGTCGGCTTCACGCCATCCGGCTGACGTTCAAATAAACTCCGGCCAATGGCGACTTCCAGTCCGGCAATATGCTGTGACACCGCAGGCTGGGTCAGGTTCAGTGAGCGCGCTGCGCCACTGATAGAACCCTGACGATAAACTTCAATAAAAGTGCGTAAACGAATCAGTGACATAGTTGACCCATAAATATATTTATACCCCTGGTAAAATAGCATTGTTAGCGCCCGCACTGCAATCAGTCGTATGATGACTTCAACGCAAACAGCGACCGAAATAAATCATAACTTCACGCTGAAAAATCAGTGAAAGCCAAAGGAAGAAAGTCATGACTGCACACTCTGTTGAAGATATAAATTCTGTTGAAGATATGAACGCGATTTTAAACCGCATGAAGCGGGCACATCTGGCGGCCGGACCTGCCAGCGCAGCACTCCGCCGGGATCGTCTGATGCGTAGCATTCGCCTGATTCAGGAAAATCATCAGTTACTGACTCAGGCGATGTGTGCCGACTTCGGCCACCGCAGTGTTTACCAGTCACTGATCGCAGATGTGGCAACCACGATAAACGCTCTTCAGCATGCTGCCGAACATCTGGAAGAGTGGATGAAACCGGAACCTGCTGAAACCCCGGATAACACCACGCAAGCCCTGATTCAGTCTCAGCCTTTGGGGGTGATTGGTATTATCAGCCCGTGGAACTTCCCGGTGAATTTATCTTTCGGACCACTGGCGGGTGTTTTTGCCGCAGGGAATACTGCGATGCTCAAGCCTTCAGAGCTGACACCGGCAACGTCAGAGTTATTGGCTGAACTGGTGGCCCGTTATTTTGACCCGGAAGAGCTGACAGTTGTACTGGGGGAAGCCGATACCGCGCGAACATTCAGTACGCTGCCATTTGATCACCTGATTTTTACCGGCAGTAGCCAGGTTGGTCGCCATGTCATGCGGGCTGCGGCTGAAAACCTGGTGCCGGTCACGCTGGAGTTGGGTGGTAAATCTCCGGTAGTGGTCGATGATAGTGCAGCGATGGCACATGTCGCTGAGCGAACGCTGACGGTGAAAACATTCAATGTCGGGCAGATTTGCCTGTCGCCGGACTATATGCTGATGCCGGATGATCAGGTCAATGATTTTGTAAAAGAATCCAAAGTGTTTATGGCACGCAGTTTCCCACAGATACAGGACAATGAAGACTATACTTCGATTGTGACACCGCGCCATTATCAGCGTCTGATATCGTTACTTGAAGATGCCAGACAAAAAGGGGCTGAAATTATCAGTCTTGCGCCGGAAGGGGAGCCGGACTTCGATGAGCTCAGCAGAAAGATAGCGCCACATCTGGTGCTGAATGTGACCGATGACATGCAGATCATGCAGGAAGAGATTTTCGGCCCGTTACTGCCGGTGGTGACCTGCCGGAGTACCGGTGAAGCCATTGATTACATCAATGCACGTCCACGGCCACTGGCTGCTTATTACTTCGGCGAAGATACGGCGAAACGGCAGACCTTTGCCAGCCGGACCACTTCCGGAGCGCTGGTTGTGAATGACATTATGAGTCATGCCACGATCGACAGCCTGCCATTTGGTGGGGTTGGTGCTTCCGGTATTGGTGCTTATCATGGCATTCACGGATTCCGGCGATTCTCTCATGCCAAACCCGTGGTAATTCAAAACCGGGACAGTGAACTGAGTCAGCGGTTACAGGCACCTTATCAGCATAAGCTGGAAATACTGACCGACATGCTGAAATAAAAAACGCAACACAGACAACAGAATCACGGCACGGGGCCAATCATCACAGCGATGTCTCCGTGACGGAAATAAAATCAGATGACCGTGACATGCACGGTAACAGGAGAAAGCAATGAAAGTATTAATGGTAATCACCTCTCACAGTGAACTGGGTAACACCGGCGGCAAAACCGGCTTCTGGCTGGAAGAATTCGCCGCACCTTATTACATTTTTAAAGATGCGGGCGCAGAGATTGTGCTGGCTTCTCCGCTGGGTGGTGAGCCACCGCTGGACCCGAAAAGTGACTTAGAAGATTTCCAGACTGAGCTAACCCATCGCTTCAAAGCCGACCCGGCCGCACAGGAAGCACTGGCAAACACAGTCAGGCTGGATACGGTCGATCATGATGCGTTTGATACGGTTTTCTATCCGGGTGGACATGGTCCGTTATGGGATCTGGCTGAGTCTGAAAAATCCATCAGCCTGATTGAATCATTTGAACGTGCCGGTAAACCGATTGGTTTTGTCTGCCATGCATCCGGTGTACTTCGCCATGTGAAAGCTGCCAACGGCGAGCCGTTGATCAAAGGCCGCAAAGTCACGGGCTTTACCAACAGTGAAGAAGCGGGTGTTGAGCTGACAGATGTCGTGCCTTTCCTGATCGAAGATGAATTTATCCGTCTGGGTGGCCTGTATGAAAAAGGCCCCGACTGGGCACCTTACATAGTGGAAGACGGCAAGCTTGTCACCGGCCAAAACCCGGCCAGTTCTGAAGGTGTGGCGAAAGCACTGCTGGCGCAGCTGGCGTGATTTCACTTTAGCCCTGAGTTTGAAATGCCCCGTTTGAGACGGGGCATTTTTTTTAGCACTGCATCAATATTGTTTCTTATATCAAGAGCCATCCCCGCCATAGTGCGGGGATTTTTGTTCGTATTTTGAACGAACTACTCCCTTTTTTGGGGAGTAACGGGCGGCTCCGGAAAAGGACTAGCATAGGCGAATCGATAGCATGCAAAGTGATTCGCCGCCAGTTAATCAGGATTCCGACGGTTGTCAGGTCAGGTGAATCACTTTGAAAATCATACCGGAATCAATTCACTGAAAGCGCTAAGAAAAGCGCGGGCAGGTTAACCCAATGAAGACAGAAAATCTTCACTGTTGGTATGAGCAGTAAATGTGATTCGCCGTATGTCAGGCGATGACCGTGCCTCAAAAGGGCGGGAATGTGGCATCTGTTACTACTACTTCACAGTCAGGGTAGTCCGTTAGCTCCGAGCGGTTATATCGGGCTCTGATTCATTCCGTTAAATTTTCGCAATAACGAGCATGAGGCAATTATGACTTGGTATTGCGCGTGTTTGTCTCTGGTCGTTTCAGCACAAACACATCACATGTTGAAGAGGTGATGAATGAGTTACAAAGCTTATTTGCTGACAGCACTTTGTCTCAGTTTTTTAGGAGGGTGCTCATCATACAGCGCCGCCACAACTCCTCAGGTTCCGCGCTCAGGGGAACATAAAACTATGGTTGAAACTAAAACTATAGATGAAACAGCGGTTGCCACTGCCGGTTTCCCTGAATCCGGTCATTCAAAAGCTACAAAATCAGGCAACAACAAGCCCGGGGTGAAACCGGGGCAGAAATCCGGTGTGAAAACAAGAATATCCGGCATCACGCATCCGCCAGCGAATCCTTTTGTTATTTTGCAGGGAGAAACCTACAAGAGCGCGATGATTCACTGGCTGAAATCAGACGGGTACAAGGGGATTGCCTGGGCGATTTATGCCGGCACCCGGGAGCGTTTAAAAAAGGTCGCCACGAAAAATGACATGATCCCCGGCGATCCGGCAACTGTATCCGCCGCTTTATCGGCAAAACTGGGTGTGAAACTCAGTATCGCAACAAACGAGAAGCTGAAATACGCGGCTATTCACGAATGGCATGATCTCAGCGTCAAAATTGTAAAAGTGCACGGTAATACACTGAAAGGTGTCCTTAAAAATCTGGTCACAGATTTTGGCTGGAACTGGAATGATCAGCAAAGCTGGCGGACGCATAAAAACCTGCATGGTTTTTCAATTCCGTTTCCTCTCGTTGCTCCTGTTGATGATATTGGCCTGTTGCTGAATCAGGTCTTAGCCAATCGTCCCGTCCGTGCTGAATATTTTGAAGATACACAAACTGTGTTTGTCACTGATGATAAGTAGAGGGTTCAATGAAAGGAAAAATATTAGCCGCACTGCTTATAGTGCTGGCATTATCAGGCTGTGTTTCCCGGCTGTATGATGACAACACAAAAGCAAGTCATCAGGTGAAGGAAGAAATTACCTCTCAGGTTGCAAAAATTAATTACGATAAAGCGATTCGTATCGATTTACCGCCTTTTGATAAGGCAGAATTTGATGATTCAGCTTCGCCCGCCTGGTTAAAAAAACGCATTTCTTATTCGGTTGCCGGTGTCTCTCTCAGTATTGTGCTTCACCAAATCATGAATGATGCTGACGGCAGGCCGCCGGAAATTATTTATGGTGAAGATGTTGACCCCAATGTTCCTGTTTCCCTTTCTTTACCCGAAGGAACAGTGAAAGAAGCATTTAACTTACTGACATCAGCAACAGACTACGGCTTTGTTTTCGGGGAAAACAAAATTGAAGTGAGAAGGTTTATCAGTTCATCATTTTCAATTCCATTGCCGCCTGGAGTTTACTCATCTCAAATGGGAAATCAGGGAACCAAAAGCAGTGACGATGAGGGCGCCATTGTTGAAGGACAGTTTATTAATACAGTGATAAAAGATCAGAATTTGATCGAGAAGGTACTGAATAATATTAAAGGATTGCTTAAAACCACCGTACACGAAAAAAATGATGATAAACATCTTTTCTCTGGTGGCACAGTGACAGCCATTGATGGGTTGTCGATGATTCATGTCACCACCAGCCCCTCCAAAATGCATCAGGTCGAAAGGTATATTGAAAGTGTAAAAAAATCCTTATCCAGACAGGTCTTACTCGATTTCCGGGTGCTTGAATTCCGGGCCACGAATGGGAATGAACGGGGGGTAGACCTGAATCTTGTGCGTGACATCGGAGACGGCACACTGAAATTTTTCACTCAGGGAACCAGTCTTTATTCGTCAACCAATGGTTATGGTTTTAGTTTTACAGGGGTGAATGGCTGGGAAGGCACGACCGCGTTTATCAAAGCGCTGGAAAAACAGGGCACGGTGAGTGTCGAACGGCCTTTAACCCAGCTGGCTTTAAATAACATCCCGGTCCGGCTGACACAAAACAGAAATAACCCTTATCTGGAAAAAGTGTCAACCACGGTCGATGACGGTGTGGTGACCACTGACTTTACCCGCGGGAATGTGATTGAAGGGATAGATATCGCCTCGGTAGCGAATGTCGAAGATGACTTTGCATGGGTCCGGGTTGCCGGAAATATTAACTCGGTGGTTGATACGGAACTGCGGAAAGTGGGTAACAATAAGGTCCGTTTTTATACCACCCGGACATCCGACATTAACTTTACCGGCAAAATCCGCTACGGGCGGACTTATATCATTTCGAGAGTGTCAGAAACCAAATTAAAAAGTGACAAGACGAGAAACCTGGGAACGGACTACATCGGTTCTAACGCTACGCAAAAAGAACATGTTGAAACACTGGTTCTTCTGACGCCGCGGAGATTTGAACAATGATGCCGATTTCAAAAAGCGGGGAACGGAGATTGCTGTCAAAAGATGACAGCTTTTTTCTGGGTGAGCAGGATTATCTGGCACGGTTTGAACGGAAAAATAAGCAAGTTATTTATCAATCTGATTGTGCCGTTATCTGTTTGGCGGAGTATTTTATCGATCAGTATGAACCCGGTGATTACTGGGTTCTGGTCTATCAGGCCGACCATGATCGTTATTATTCCGCGGTTATCAAAGGGCAGGTGGTCATTAGTGAAAAAACCGGGACGGAGGACGATGTTCTGGTGGCCCATCGTTATGATCTGGAAGAAAGCCGCTGTATTGTCAGTAACACGGATTTCACGTATCAGGATATTGTCGCGACGAATGTTGGCCCCATTGACCGGGCTGACATCCCCGGCCGGTATATCACCTCACTCGATGCCGCCAATAAAAAACGCCTGAGAAAGAAAATCAGACGCTACTCACTTGGCCTGCTGGTGCTGATGGCCGCGATTTCATGGTACGTTTACATCCACTCACCGGCAGGCAGTGAGCAGCCTGTCCGGGTCGTTGATATATACGCGGACTATAAAGCGGATATTGCCAGCCAGATTTCGGCATATCATGCGATAGAGCAGGCGACTTACCTGTATGCGCTCAGCCTGACATTTCCGGATAGCATGGCGCTGCAAAGGATTACCAAAACCGGCAATACATTAGAAATGACGCTGAAGAAAGCAAACTTACGTATGGCAGTGGTACAGGAGTGGCTGAATAAAAATCCGCAAATGAAGCCGCTCTATCATGACCATAAGTTTGTGCTCGATCTCTCCGGAACGGCCGGAAAATGGCTTCACTTGATTGTGCCGGTCGGCGGGTTACCTTTCTTCTTACATGATAAAGCGATTGAGATGGGCGGGAGCAATGTTTCGCTGTCTGACCGGGTGGAAAACAGCCGGTATATTCAAAGAACATTCAAAGCACAATTTAATCAGCAGGAAATTGGTGGTTTGACGCTGTATAACGAGTTGCTGAAAAACACACCTTCTTTTCTGACCTCACTTCGTATTACCCCGGCCCGGGGAAAAACATCAATTGTTAACGTTGATTTAAGCATCACCATTAAAGGCCAAAAAAATGAACAACACCAAAGTATTTAGAGCCGGTGCAGCTGCTTTTATTGTCCTGGCAGCGGCACTGTTTGCTTATCGTCCCCTGTCTGGCAGCTATGCTGCCAATCACCGGAATAAAACGGTTTATAAAACCGATGTGCTCGAAAAAGCGGATTACAGCATGCCGGGTATCGAGCTCGATGATGATACCGCCCGGCTGATTGATTTTTCGAAATCGATTGCTGTTGTCAGTATGGAAAAAAATCTGGTTGCAGCGCAGGCGGCACTGAATGAACAGAAAAACCTGAAAGATGATGGCAGCAAGCAGGCATTAGCGACGTTTGGCACGCCGTCGGTCATGCTTCCGACAGTGATCGAAGAGTCGGTGCAACATACGCAGACTGATTTGAAGCAACAGGACATTGACCGCCCTCAGCAAAGAAAGATGAATATCTCGATTAAATCCGTTTTTATTCCCGGTGACGGAAAACCTTCTGCTGTGATTGCGATTGATAATGGACAGGAGACTCTCGTCAGAGAAGGCGCAGTTCTGGAAAATATTAAAATATCGAAAATCGAAAGTCATCAAATCACGGTCACCGGTCAGGGGAAAACACAGGTTGTCTACGTTACCAGGCAGGTCACGTTATGAATAAAATGATGACAGATGAACGGCTGAAGCAGCTGTATTATCAGGGAACACGGCGAACATTTGTGGCTGTTGCTGAGAATAGCCAGTGCGTGATTTATTATTCAGAACACACCCCGCTTATCGGTGAAGCCAGAGACTACATCACCAATGACAGAAATGCATTTGGCAGTCACTTTTTAGGGCAGACAGTCCGGGTCGCCAAAAGGGCTCAGGAAGATATCGATGATTATTTTACCGCACTTTCCGCACGCTCAGAATCGCCTGTGGGCGTACTGACTGAAGATAAAACCAAAATCTCTTATAAACTCAGGGAGATACTGCAAAAAGCCGTGAATATGTCGGTTTCGGATGTTCATATTGAGATCTATGAACGTCAGACACTGGTGAAATTCCGGGTGGACGGCAAACGCAAAACCATTCAGGTGATTCCTGAAAACCGGGAAGGAATGCGTATTGCCAGTGTGATCTTTATGAGTAAATCAGAGCAGAAAGAATCTGATTTTAAGCCCTCGAAGGTGAATAACGGGGCATTGCAGGAAGATTTGAATGTCAAAGGAACCCAGCGGACGACCAACTGGCGTTGTGCATGGGTGCCCAGTACTCACGGCGGGAAAATAACCATCCGCTGGATCGATAAAGATAAAAAGCCGCCGGATTTAAAGACACTCAACTGGGAAGAAGCGCACATTGAACTGGTGAAAGAGTTTATTCATGGCCGCCCCGGTATTTTGATGATGGCCGGGCAGGTGGGAAGCGGCAAAACCACATCCATCGGTTCCATGATTGAAATGATTGATAAGTCCTATAGCGTTCACACCATCGAAGATCCACCGGAATTTCAGTTTGACGAAGTCATTCAAACTCATACCAAACCTCATGAAAAAGTCGGTGGTGATTCTGACGAGTACCTCGACCAGACGTATTACGCCAAAGCGTTACTGCGCCATGACCCGGATTATGAATTTCATGGTGAAACCCGGACGAAAGCGGCGGCGATGCAGGTGCTGCGTAAAGGTGAAACCGGGCAGAAAGTCTTTACCACGGTGCATACTTCCGGGGCGATGGGAATTCCGGTGACCTTTATCGAGCAGTTTGGTATCAGCCCGGCGTTAGTCTCTTCTCCTGGTTTATTACGTTTGCTGATCTATCAGGCGCTGGTCAGAAAGCTTTGTCCTCACTGTGCCATGACGCTGGAGCAGTTTATTGCTGACAGCCGTATTCCTGAATCACAAAAGAACCATGCAAACTACACCATTCGTAAGCTGACCGGGGATAACCGGATTTCCGAACAGCAGGCGGCAAGGGTTCGCTTCCGGGATCCGGATGGTTGTCCTCATTGCGATGAAGGTGAACGTGGCCGCCTGCCTTTGGTGGAAATGATCGTGGTGGATGATGATGACAGAGAATTCTTCAAACACTGCGACTTTCTTGGCTGGAAAAAACATCTGCTGGAGAAAGGATTCAAAACCATTACTGACCACGGCATTGTCAGGATTGCACGGGGAGAAGTGGATTTATTTACGACCGAAAACAAGATAGGCCGGTTGTTTACGATTCAGTCTCAGTCTGTTTACCGGAGGATTTTCAGTGATGAATAACCAATTCAGCCCGGCAGCATTTAAAAACTGGTTCGTTTTTATTTATACGGAAATGAAAAAACTGTGGCACTGGCCTAAAAGTCACCAGGAAGAAACGCTGAGTACGTTGTCCCTGCTGTTAAAAAATAAGGTGTATCTGAAAGATGCAGCCAATTTGCTCATTGCCTATGGCACGAAAAAAGAGCGGGTGATCGGTGCCAAAATTAACCGCTATATGGAGGACGGCATCACCATTGATGCCGTGTTGGAAAGTGATCTGTCGCTACCGGCTTATGAAGCGCTCAGTGCCGGGATTTACGCCGATAATATGGAGGAAGGATTAGATAATGCTGTTGAAGCGTTAAAACTAAGCCAGTCTTTGTCCTGGGCCCTGCTGTGGTATTTCATTAAACCGATTGGCGGTGTTGTACTGGCTTGTGCCATGACGGCGGGTTATTCAGCGAAAATTCTTCCGGTGCTTGAAAAAACAGTCAAACGGGAACAGCTCCCCGGCCTCAGTATTGCTGTCGACTACATTGGCCGGTTTATCTATGCCTATGGCGGGTCAATTTTACTGGCTCTGCTCTGTTTTTTGAGCCTGATGCTGTTTTCACTGCCGGTTCATACCGGGGTTCTGCGCGATAAACTGGATCGCTTCCCTGTCTATAAACAATACCGCATCCTGGTGTCTGCTGCTTTACTGGCATCACTATCCAATCTGACCAATTCCAGAGTCAGCCTTGATGAATCTTTAAAAAAAATAAAGCAGGTTGCGTCGCCCTATGTGGCTTCTCATCTCGCGAAAATGATTGAGACCATTGATGACGGTGAAGCCAATGTGGGCCTGATTTTAGATTCCGGGCTGTTGCTGGAAGATCAGGTGCAGGTATTAAAAATTCTGGGACAAAATTCCAGTACAGAAATCATTCTCCGGTCCAGTGCTGTGATTCATCAAAACAGGCTGACAACCACCGTCAGGAGAGTGAAAGAGTACGGTGAAGCCGTACTTAAAATCGGTGGCTATTCTCTGATGCTGGCAACATTCCTTGGGCTGGCTCTTTCCGTTCTGTCAATTATTTCTAATATCAGATATTGAGGTTAAACAATGAAACATACACACAGAAACCAGCAGAAAGGTTTTGCTTCTATCGACGCTTCTTTTTCCGTGATTGTGCTGACGGTCATCCTTTTTCTCGCTTTGAGCGTCCTTCCCGGTATCTTTTTTAATATTCACCTTTCCGGGTTAGAAAAGGAGGTGATTGAAGTCGGGACAGCGGCGTATCAGGCTAAAAAAGCCCGTCCGAACTACAGCGAAATCACGATGCAAAAGCTCTGTGATGACAAATACCTGACGGAAGATTACTGCGGCAGTACGCCGGGACAATCAGCCAACTCGTTTGGGGGGGATATTACTTATCAAACGAACTCATCAAACCCTGGCCTGCGCGACATCGTTGTTACGATTCCGAGTGACCCCGATCGAATCAACCAGATCGCCGACACGCTGGCTTCACAAAGCCGGGAAAAATGTACAGTGGCCGACGGGTGTGACACCTTAGCCGTGAACGGCAATACCATTACCATAACAATGTAGGGTGATGATGACGTTACTCGAATTGAATCTCAGGGTAGCGATAACCGCGGTACTGCTGACATTGGTTTTGAATGCCGTTGTACCGCGCTTGATCCTCTGCTCTGAACAGCAGCAAATACTGTCTGATGTGAAGCAGTTATCGGATGCATCAGTCAATGAGATCAAACTTGCAAGTCTGCAAAGTACCTGTCCGGAGAACCTGTCGGACATTACGGTAAACAAGCTGGTCAGTGAAGGGTTGCTGACGGAGGACTGGTCAGAAAAAACGGCGGAGTATTCTGTCCGTGTCAGCCGGAAAACCATTCATACCACGAGCAGTACCACTTATACAAAACCGGCGCTGGTTACCGTTCAATATCACTTTTCATCCATTCAAACCGCAAAGCCTTTCTATGAAATTGCTGATAGTCACGCGGGTAAAAATCTCTTCTTTACCCGCACGATCACACGCAATGACATGTCACAAAACAGTTATGTGAACAGCAAGACGGGTTGTGCAACGCTATAGGACTCTGGTCGTGAATAAGAAACAGGGCGGGTTTACTTTATTAACGCTGGCCATTGCTGTGGTCATTCTGAGCTTTTTGGCCGCTGAAAGTATTCCTTTGATTAATCAGCACAGAATCAATACCGAGGCGGAGACCTTAAAGAGACAGGTCGCGTATCTGTGGGAGGTGATCAAAACGTATCAGGCCGATAAATTTAATGCGGGGGTTGCATTTAATGACATTGCTTCCCTGCCTGCATCTGTCGATGCACTTATGCCGGATTACCTGCAACAGTGCAGTGTCAGTGATTTTGAATCCGGCCTTTGCAAGCGGGTTGATTACACTCCCATCGGTGAACAAATTACCATTCACCGCAAGTACATCACACTGTCGGACGGCGATACCGTTCCGGGCATGGAAATTCTTGTGCCTTTCCATCAGGAGTCTGACCAAAGAATCCGCAGTACATATCTGGCTGCGTTATCTGACCTGCCAAACGGGCAATACAATCGCGACAGTAAAGAGTTTGTGATTCAGTTTGGCCGGATTGGCAGTGAGGTGGAGCACGAAGCGCTGGTTCAGCGTGATGGTTCCACGACGCTGACCGGTACCGACTGGGATACCGGGGGGACCACCTGGATCACTAACGTGAAAGGCCTGTTCTTACGTAACAAGGATGGCTCGCAATATAGTGTTGCTTCCGGATTGCAAAGGGTAGTGATCGTCAAAAGCGGCACTTTCATCCCTGAGTTTCAATGCCCGGCAGGCCATTCTGCAAAAATTGATGTGATGATTAAGTCACTTGAGCCGCAAACCAGTGGCAATAAGTTCAGCAGTCTGGGTTCTTTCACGCCTTATTTTAAGAAAGAAGATGATGGCAGTGGCTGGAAGGTATACGCGAAATATTTTGTCCGGCTGCAGGGCGGCAATCAACAGTGGAAAAAAATGACGGATGCTTATTTGAAAGTGACACAAATGTGTGTCGAGTCATCTCAGTTATAAAAGATCTCAGTGATAAAAGGAGGCTTTATCATGAACAATGCTATACCGGGATTACTATCCATGCTGATTTTATCTGGTATGCATCCGGCCTGTGCCGGAGAAACCAAAGTGACAGGAGATGCGGCGCTGGCGAGTTCAGCCAGTTCTCAGTTATCTGACGCTGAAGGATATAATGCCAGCTCAGTTTACGCGACACTTCCGAAAGGAAGTGGCAACAGTGGTAAACCTGTGATCGTGACCGGTTCATCCGGTAGTTCGTGTACACGGGTTTATCCACCGGCTGGTACAAGTGTGAGTACTTATGATATTTATCTGGTGGGGACTTATATTGATCAGACAAATCACGAAAAATCCCACACGACAGGCGTCGCGCGTAAAATTACCAGTAATAGCGGCACTCAGGCCTGTGCTCCCTTTCGTCAGGCCGGATGGTATGGTTTCCACTGGCTGGTGCTTGCCTATAAAAAATAGTGCCTGGCGGGAGGATTCATTGGTCAAAGCCGGAGTGTCACCGGGTAGTGCCTCCGGAAAGCTGCGCAGAAGAGCAGGCAGGCTTACCGGTTTAAAACAGTGCTGACTAACCGGGTCAGATACACCATCCGCAGGTCTGTCCGGGTGCCACAGTTCAGTTTCTTCCGGGCGACATCAATATGGTTTTTGACATTATCAATCGATGTTTCTGTATGAGCAGCAATATTCTTGTCGCTATAACCATTTGCGAACATATAAACGACCGAGAACTGTTTTTTTGTCAGCCCCAAATCAGGAAACTGCATGAAGATTCTGTCGATATCCTGATTGACTAATACCTGAACTGTTGCTGTGTAATTACGCATATTTCCATCACTCTACTAAAGATCAACAGACCCGGAGTCAGGTGAACAAAGTGCGAAAACTGTTTTCACCGCCTTTGTGTTCCTGTACCGCACCTCTGGTTACTGCCTCTTTTGATGATAAACCTCACTTTTACATCATTGCCTGGTTTCCGGCGAGCCCCCGGATTTGACTGGCTATTGTTCTATTCTGAAGCCAGGGGCGGATTGGTTCGTACAGATGATATTCCTGGATTTCCTGAAAAGTATTGAAATAAATTTTTAAAACCGAATGGTTATATACCCAAGCTACCTGAATCATGCATCTTCAGGTTGCTTGGGTATAAGATATATTTCATATTCATTTGCTGCCTTCAAATGCTTTCAGCGGGTTGTCTGACACTTTGAGTGCATCGCACTTTTCTTGTCAGCAGCTCTTCTCTGCACTGGATCATTGCAGCAGTCATCCCTGAATAAATCTGCACTTTTTATTATTAATCATGTTTGGGTTTTAGCACTACTACGCTAATACTCAACTGATCCCATAATCTAGCATTAGAAAAAAATTGGTCAAGTAATCATTGAACAAAATATTGTCGCAGGTTTGAAGCAAGATGTGATCCTTTACCCAAAGGTCAATGTGAGTTATTGGTGTGTGCAATGTATTTGATTTTGAACATGTATTTTATTTATTAATCTGCTGTTCTCATCAGACGTTTGGGTTTTAAAAACACAGCAAGATCAAACGTCTTTTTGTTGATTTTTTTCCACTGGCAGGGGGAAACAGAAACCAGCTTTACGTAACCACAGGTTGGAATATTATTCAGATCCACTCCGCTGAGCTGGTGGCAAAAATCTGTTAGTGCCGGGTTATGGCCGACAATCACAATGTCAGACATTTCGTCATCCAGCTTGCGGCACCAGCGCAGCACATCATCACTTTCAAAGGTATATAACGCTTTTTCTGTTTTCCACCGGAACTTAATCTCCGGCAATGACTGATGAATCAGTTCAATGGTGGACTGCGCTCTGACTGCCGGGCTGCAAAATACCTGTTCAAAATGACATCCGGCGTCGTGAACAGGCCGTGCCATCATCCGGCTGGTGCAAATCCCCCGCGGGTTCAGGGGCCGGTCACGATCTGCCAGCGTCGGGTCATCCCAGCTGGATTTGGCATGGCGGATTAAATGGATGGTTTTGATGTTTTTCATGTGAATGTTATAGGTTTTAATCTTCGGTTGATCCGGAGGAGACTGGGATTCCTTTTACGGCTTATCCCAGAAAAGTTCTTTAATTTTTCCATCGGCATCGGTGATCAGATAAAAATAATTATCCAGAACAAGGTCAGAAAAATAACGTTGAAATTTTGTTTCATCGATATCCTTTTTATAGTACAAAATGTACATTTTTTCGCCTTTGTTGATGCCGGTTTCCGATTTGCTACGATTTATTTCTTTTAATTCTATTTCTTCGTTTTTAAATAACTTATCCGGATAAAAATATCCACTATCGTTTATCGTAATATTTTTCCAAAGCTCAAGGCTCCGGGCGATATTCAATACCCGGACCCTTTCTGATGAAAGGATATTTGACATGTGATTTATATAAAGCTGCGACCAGATGACATAACCAATAAAAAAAACAGCAGCTAAAGACAATAGAGCAATGTGTTTTTTCCGCTCAAACTTCATTTGTATTTCACCTCTATCGGGACAATCTGTTGTCCTTTCATCTGTGCTCTGGAGAGAAGCGCTTTTAATTGCTTCATATCTTTGGCTTTCCTGATTCCTATACAGCCTGACGTTCCTTTAGCACCACCATCATGGTGTAGAAAGAATCCATATCTTCCCCCAAAAAAGTTATCCAGTTTCCCGGTCAGACTCTCAGTCAATATCCAGCCACCTTCTCCCCATCCAGCACCATCGCCGGCTGCTTTGGATTTATCATAAGGCATGTTTAGCTTCAGCTTGAGCTTGTATGTGTCTTCCGGAATTGGTCCTGCTCCATTAACATTTTGATATTTGGACTGTGTATAATCCACATCTACATTGAGATCTTTCCGGCCTTTTGCTATTAACTGGGCCAGATGTGGAGCATGAGGTGGAAGCCCTGATATCGCAGAATATGATACGACCAACCGATCGGATATTGAATAAATATTAAGTTTTTCCCCATTGAATACCATTTTTGAAATTCTGGGATCCAAGCTATTTCCTGTCCCTCTGATGATGATAGCCATTCCCGGTATAATATGATTAGGGTTTTTTCTCAAAGAAGGATTTAGCATCAGCAAAGTCGTGGTAGTGACGCTATGTTTTTTTGCAATAGATGTGAGTGTCTCTCCCCGGACGACTATGTGGACATTATCTGGCATTTTGTTCTCCTTATTTTGAATATTCCAGCCGTTGGAGCCTGATGGATAAATACCTTGTCAGGTTGTCTGATTCTATCTGTAATAATTCATTACATGATTTTACTGATAATGAATTATATCATTTTTAATATGTATTTGAGTGTTGAGCAACTAAATGAAAAATCCTGATTGCGCTCCATTTTCATCGAACCATGGCCACCGCCGGGAAATGGTAATATTTTATTTAGTGCCATCATATACACCGGAGTATCTGGTCACTTTTCAGTGCTGCTAAGACTTTCCTTTCCCCGGCTGTGGCTCCTTAGTATCCGAATATAGGAATGCGACCAATCTGTATCATCAGCTTACTGACCAGACTTTGACAGATAATCCTCAATTGAATCGACTTTATCTGCTTTATGGTCCCAATAAACTTTGTTGACTTTATCCCACGGAATTGGATAAAGCGGTGTTGTGATGCCAGCTCTTGTTGCTTTTTGCTTTAAATGCTTATCCCCGTCAGCATATCGCTCTGCATTAAATCCTTTGATGTCTTTGTTTGAAATGACAGCAGGTGGTAATTCAGTGATATAGGTATAGGTAGCACATCCATCCAGCCAGACTTTTGCATGGCCATCGGGTAATAAACCAAACACAAAATTAGTTTTATAACATGAACGTTTCACACCATCGCGCCGAATATAGGTACGTCTGGTTTGGATAAACTGACGCACCTTTTCCGGTATATCATATCTGGTCGCATAAAACTTTGGCTGATGAATATAAGATATCCAGTAAATATAGATACTGTCGGGTAAAACGTTGGTGCCACCACCAATTTGTACCCCTGAGGTATTAACGAATGTATGGAGTGGTATACCAAAGCCATCATATTGCCCACCAAGCCATCGTCGGGCTTTATCAAGACTACTTCGATTCCCCAGCATTGAATAACCATGAGTTAACATTGTCCAGTCTTCTTGAATATTGACTCCATAGGCTTCGGTTATTCCAACGTAGTAGAGGCTGGGCGTGGCAATCGTTATTTTCCATGCAGGCATGTCTTCCGGGGCAGAATAGGCGCAGCCAAATATTGATACTGATGTAAAAATACAGCTTAAACCAAAATTAATTATTTTTGTTACAGGTAAATACTTCACGTTCATAATGCCCATGTTTGATGTTCGGTGGATTGGCGATGCCGGTTGAAGATGAGTGGTGCACCAGATTGAGTTGTATCAGTTGCTCCGATATCTGCTTGTCTTCTAACAGGCGATGCAGAGAGTGAATGTCGCCTTGTTTGGCTAGTTGCAATGCTTGTTGGCATAGTTCTCCAAAAGGAAAGTGAGTGCTTGTAACAGGGTTAAACAATGAATCCGGTATCCAGTAGTATTTCGCGTTAGGATCTTGTGATTGTTTATCCCAAATTAAATAATCTCCAGTCATATCTTCTTCCTGCATCGGGACACCATAAAACTCAGCCAGCCCATACATCACCCGAAGATACAAACGGGATAAATCACCCTCAACAATACGCTGAATATACAACTTGCCGGTGATTTTCCACAGGGCACTGCGATCGCTGTTTCCCCGCTTGATCTTCTCTTTTTCGAACCGGATCTGATAATCGGCCATATTCCAGCCTGCTTCTGCCTCTTTTCGGTAATCTTTTTGCAGTTTCTCTGTCAGGTGTGCTTTTACTCTTTGATACTCGCGCTCAGAGAACCAGTCATCGTCGATCATCCGGGTCTTTTTGGCTATCTGCTTGTGTTCAAATAACGGTAGCAGAAAATCTGGCGAAAAAGACATCCGGGAAAAGTAGCCGCCACCAATATCCGAGTGGGCACCGGGCAGAGACAGTTCATGAAAATTTTTTGCCGGATTAAACCGGTTCAGGCAAAAGTTATAACGATATTCTGTTTGGGATGAGGCGGTGAGATGCACCGCATGTTTCACCCGTTTTGGATCCAGCCATAGTCGTACATTGCCGTTACGATTATTATGCGGGGTAAAATCAAAGTGTGTCATCTGGGCAACGGCAGCCACGGTATCAAAAATACCGGCAAAAGTAATTTCACATTGGTCATTGCTCTGCCAGTCAAAGATTGGTGTCAGGAATATTTGTTCTTCTTGACAGGTTTGACGTAACTTTTTAGCAAACTGACTTTTTTTTCCAGCCAACACAGTATGAATAAAATGGCGTGCTGCTGCGGCTCCCCGGCTAAAACCAAAGACATCACATTCTATTTTACTGAAGCCATCGACAATATTTGAGGAGTAACGGGCAATGGAATCGACTATCTCTGGAAGATTTTTACAAATCTGTTCGATGCCGGTCGAAACTTTAGCTGTGACGCCATAATTTCCGGTGCCTAATCCCTGACTCAAGGTGGACTCATCGGCTTTCGCGATCTCCGTACTGTTACCGGTGCCAATTCCGGTTATATATTCACGATGATAAAAAGCTCTATTATCATCGCTTAAAATATTATCGACATAACGCTCATATAACTTCTGCACATTGGTCCATTCATTGGCGGCGCTGCTTTCAACGTCTTCATCCTTTTGCCAGAACCAGTGAAAGTCGTCGTCATTGGGGAATTCCAGACTCTCTGCTGGCCAGTCTTTGTAAGGCTTATCTTTATTGGCGAGATAATGGCCGCGCCAGGTGCCTGCGTAGGCATCCAGTTTTTTCTTTCCCCAGTCCGCACTATAGGTATTATTCGCAGTACCATCAAAAAACATCCCCAGCCGCAGGGTGATGTAGTTCGCGCCCTGTATTTTCACCACATAGCTTTGGTCTGTTGCCAGCTTCAATGTTGCCGCCTTGCCTGCCCGGTGACGTTCCGGCAGGGTTTTCTGGGTTTTTCCTTTGGAAACGAAATCACCCATGGTGGCATTCTGAAGCTGACGTTCACTTGCCTCATGACCGGTCGGGTTGTCATCCAGCCACTGCTGCACCGGGTCATCGTCTGCCTGATTGGGGGTGCGCGCCTGCGCCTGTTTCAGCCATGGTTTTTTCTGCAAGCTGAGTGTTACCCGCCCCGGAGCTAACCCTTCCACCAACAGCGGCTGATCGCTGATTTCGATATCGTGTTTTTTGCCGCTGCCATCGGTCAGCGTGCCTTTGACTTTATCAAAGCTCTGGTTGTGCTCATCCACCACCATCAGCTCAATCCAGTGGTCGTATTTTTCACACGTCGTGCAGTGACTGCCTGCGCCGGTTGCACTCATGCCTGATTCTCCTTGTTGATTCTGTACAGCGTATTGCGCTCTTCTGCCGTGAAATGAAACACTTCAGCCAGCGAATCAGCCGGGGTTTGTGTGGCCTGCGCCAGCGTACTTAATGCCAGCAGTTCTGCCTGTGTGTCGCTGTAGTTCAGTTGTTGTGCCCGTTCCAGTGCCTGCAAAATCATGGCATACGGGTCATCCGGAATATTCATCGTGGCGGGGATTTTCTCCCACCAGTAACGCTCCAGTGAACGGGCATGAACCTCAGGTTTGTAAACCGGTTTTAAATGATGTGGCTGAATCTTCCACCAGGTCTCAGTCCGGAGGGCGAAATCGGTGGTGTGGCTGCGTGTGTAACTCACCAGTTGTTGCTCATGCCACCCGGTGATGCCATTCAGGTTTCCCAGCAGTAAATCCACTTCGCCGGGGGACATGGTTACCAGCATCGGCAGAATGACCTGCGGATCGTAAAAGCGGAACAACACCTCTTCACCATCCAGTGCGGCCATCAGCAGGCTTTGTAAATGTGCCAGCATCGCCGGATAATCTGTCTGACTTTCCAGCCCGATTCCCTGAGTCAGAATTTCGGCCGGGAGCTGGCAGGCCGTTTCAGCCCGCATCAGCCTTGGTGACATATTCATGACTTGTTCAAAAGTCTGATCGGAGAATAAAACATCAGCATCAGCCAGTGCTGCCTGAAGTGTTTCATGGGTTGCCGCGTGTTGCTGCGACTGCTCAAATGCCAGATACCCCGTTAACCAGTAACGCGATGCTCCGGGTTCAGCCAGCCAGAGGTTAAATGCTTCACTCATGAATCACCTCCGTCTGCGTAAGGGCAGGGTTTCACCGCCGCTGCATGTTTTTCTTCCGCATGTTTGAGTGCCTGTTTGGTAATTTTCGGCATGTTTTCAGCTGCTGTGGATGCCGCAACCCCGGCTGCACTCCCTGACGTGGCAGCAGATGAAGAAGAACCACCCGCGCCAGATGAAGCAGCAGCTGAACCACCACCCGCACCACCGGATGATGAAGCACCACCAGCACCGCCGCCGTTGGTCTGCTCAATCGCACCGCTGCCTGCACTGCCGCCGCCGGAGCCGCTTGGGTCTGCGCCGCCACCGCCGCCCCCTTTGGCGCTTTTCGGGCCTTTGATGTATTCCAGCTCAGCCGGTAGTTCGGCATCTTCCCCGGCATAGCCGCTGCCACTGCCTGCGCTGCCGCCGGAGTTCAGGCCGATTTTTGCACCTTTAAGCGATACACCGCCCGGATCGACTTTCACGAAGCTGCCGCCGGCTTTCAGGGTCAGCTCGTTACCGGCCTCCAGCACCACGGTTTCACCCGCTTTGATGTGCACTTCCGTGCCGGTTTCATTGACCCATACTTTTCCGGCTTTGATATGCATGTCGCCGTCAATCACCAGGCTCTGATTACCGGTGATTTTTTCGCGGGTTTCTTCTTCCACGGTTAAGTGGCTGTCTTTTTTAATGTGCGTCCAGCGGTTGTTTTCAATCGTCAGATGCCGGTCGTTTTTCACATGATGAATTTCATCATTCTCGGTGATGAGATCAGCATCTTTCTGGCCGTGAATAAAGATCTGCTCGCTGCCGGACTGGTCTTCAAAGCTCAGCTCGTTATAGCCTTCGCCCTGATGGGTTTCAGTACGCAGTACGGTTTTGGTTTTGTTATCCGGCAATGCATACGGCGCTTTATTGCTGGCATGATAGGTTCTGCCGGTCACAATCGGCTGGTCCGGATCGCCGTTGAGGAAGGAGACAATCACTTCATGCCCGATCCGCGGGATCATCACAGTACCATACTGCGGCCCCGCCCAACCCTGCGACACCCGGATCCAGCACGAGCTTTTATCATCGGTGTTGCTGTATCTGTCCCACGGAAAATGCAGTTTCACCCGGCCAAATTCATCACAGTAAATCTCTTCACCATCCGGACCAACCACAGTCGCGACACACGGGCCATCGACCTGCGGTTTCGGCTGCGGCATCGCCCGCCAGACTTTATCGCCGGTGATCAGTTTAAACTGGTTGGCGTAAGTGGTGGCACCGGCGCTGCTGCCTTCTTCCAGTGCCTGCGGCTGGCTGCCCTGATGGCTCGAACCAACCACAATCCAGTCCCGGTTCATCGCCGGGTCAAAGTGGTCACCGACATAAAAATGCAGCCCGGCCTGAAGCCGTGGCTGGTCACTTTTGCCGGTCGCGGTGTGATATTCCCGCCGCAGGGCATCGAGGCGGATTTGGGTATACGCTTTGCCGTTGCCGTCGTCTTTAAACCGGCCAGGGTGATCGAAGTATTCATAGGTTTCCAGCTGGTTGATGTTCACCGCTTCTGCAGTCTGCTTAAAGCTGTAGCCGGGCTTTTTAAAGCTGTAATCCTGCATCTGAATCTTGTTGGATTCAGACTGATAATGCTCAGACAGCGACGAGATATAAGGTAAGTCGCTGCTGCCACCGGAAAGGTTGTTATACAGCACCGGCTCATCACGGGTCGGGAAGCCTTCCGGATCATCGGTCAGCAGCAGGATATGTTTGTCCGCCTGATGGATAAAGGTGTACATGATCCCTTCTTCAGCTGCCAGCCGGTGGAAGAATTCCAGATCACTCTCGCGGTACTGAACGCAGAATTCACGTTTAGCGCAGGTACGTTTGATGCCATCAATGTAGTCATTGATTTCCATCTCTTTCATCAGAATCGAGAGGATTTCCGGCACGGTTAAATCCTGAAAACTGCGGCTGTTGCGACGCAGTGCTAAGCGCTCTAAAGACGGCACCAGCGTCAGGGAATAGAACGAGTGATGATGGCCGGTATCGCCCCGGCTGAAGTTACGGATAATACCGTGCACCCGCTGGAGCACAAAACCATCGCGGATCACTTCCAGCAACGCGGTGTGGTCCACCATCTGCACCGCCGTCAGCCCCGCGCTGCGGCTGGCAATATTGATATGATAACGATACCCGTACACCGGATTACCCAGTCCGTCTGCTCCGGCAGAAATGGCATCGGTGCCCTGAAAATCACGCACGACCAGCGTGTCATCTTCCACCCCGTCGATGGTAAGACGAAAACCTAACCCAGACATAATTGATGATCTTTTTGTGCTTAAAGTTGAATAAAGATTATACGTATTTGAGATAAGTGTTCACTTAATTTTATATAACGCCCATAGATTAACGACAAAAGTGGAAGGGGATTAACAGTTTGATTTTGTGAGTAATCACCAACTGAAAATCGCGTTTCTGCTGCTTCGTTATTCTGCCGGGCAGGTGAACCGGCCGCTTTTCTGGTCCCAAATGCATTACAGCCCGGAGACTGAGTCTTCCAGTGCTTTGGCGCGAATGGCATGCGCAGTGATCAGGCTGTTGATATAGCTTTGAAACTGATCCATCTGGTGCGGGTTCATATCTTTCTCTTTCATCTTTTCCTGAAATTCCAGCAGTAATTCACGGGCTCTTTGTGCCAGTTCCGGATCGTAAGGGATGGTTTCGAACATAGTGATGCCTCGTCGCAACATGTTGAATGATTTGAGTGTTCACCGTTATTCCGGTGTTTGAAGTGAGGTCAGATTAATTGATTTTTTCAGCGGAAAAGTATGAAAAAAGTATGGTTTTCTGTGAGGGTCGTCATACTGTTATCCCCAAATCATCTGAACTACATGCATCTTCAGATGATTTGGAGATATTGGCTTTATTATTTGTTCTTGGGTGTGACTGACGAAGCCGGTTAATTGGCTTACTGCTTTTTGATCTTTAACCAGCGCTGATGAAAAAAAGCGGGTTTTCTTTTGACCGGATATTTGTCCGGCAGCAAAAAATATTCAGGTTTGGGTAAAACAGACAGTGTCCAGCGTTCATCATGATCAAAGAAAGAAAACTGCATGGACCCGGAGCCGGTCATCACTAAGTTTTGCAGCATACCTTCTGCATAGACTGCGGAAAGTTCCAATGTTTCGACAAGCTGTAAATCATGATCAAGATAGTAGATATACAGTGCCTCTTCAAAAGGGCTGCCTTCGGTGACAAATAGCAGGAAATGATTACCTGCGGCAAATTGTGCTTCTAATACTTTGCCGGGTAATTCGACGTTTTGTTGCGATTGCTGATTTTTCAGCTGTATCACGGGTGTCTGGTCCGGCGCTTCTTTGATATCACAGACCTGAAACGTTGTGATTGGGTTGATAGTCTTCAGAATAATCCCTTTGTCTGTCAAAAGGCATGAGGAGTGCCCATCGGTTTTTCGTGAACTGAGTCATACCGCTTTTATGGTGGACATGATTTGATTATCCACTGGACCTGACGATTGATGCAAGCCATCAACACTTTCGGAGAAGTCTTCGTGGATGTTCATGATAAAGCCACCCGTTCAAAGAATATGAAAGCGATTAAAAACCGGGATACCAAACCGGAAGTGAAAATCCGCAGCCTGCTGCACCGCAATGGTTTCCGTTTTCGTATTGCCCCGAAAACCCTGCCGGGCAAGCCGGATATCTGGATGAAGAAATGGAATACGGCTATCTTTATTCATGGCTGTTTCTGGCATATGCATGATTGTGACTTCTTTCATTTACCCGCAACCCGGACAGAATTCTGGCGGGAAAAGCTGGGTGGAAACAAACTCAGGGATCAAAAACATGTCGAGGCTCTGAAAGCTCAGGGAATCCGGGTGCTGGTAATTTGGGAATGCGCCTTACGCGGCAAAGGAAAGCTGAGTGAAGCTATGTTGCTGATACTGATTAAAACCTGGCTGCTGAGCGGGCAGAAGAGCGGGGTGATTGGAAGTGATGGGTTGCGGGTTGATTGATATTCACAGATACCAATCGCAATAATTGTAATCATTTAATATAAATTGATTGCCTGATAACAACATCCGGGTATGATTAGCGGTTATTCTGAATAGGTTATTGCATTTAAGATGAAAAATGGTCGAATTCTCGTTTTGGATTTATTTGCGGGCCCGGGAGGGCTTGGGGAAGGGTTTGCCTCATGCATTAGTCCTGATGGGAATCATCCATTCAAAATCGGGGTTTCAGTCGAAAAAGATCCCGGAGCTCATAAGACATTAACGACCCGTGCTTTTTTCCGGCAAATCAGAAATGATGAGCAAGGTCTTAAAGATTATTACTGCTATGTTCGCGGAAAGCTTACCCGGGAAGAACTATTTAATATCTATCCGGAACAGGCAAAGAATGCTGTAGAAGAAACACTTTCTGGTCCAAAGACTTTGGGTGAAGAAAATGATGTGATTCATCAGCGAATCCGTGAGTTGAAAGAAAATCATCGTGGCCCGGTTGTGTTGATTGGCGGGCCACCCTGTCAGGCGTATTCTCTGGCTGGGAGATCCCGGAATGCTGGTAATGCAAATTACAAAGCTGAAGAAGATCACCGTCATTTTCTTTATAAGGAATATCTGGAGGTTCTCGCTCTGGCTGAACCTGAAATATTTGTAATGGAAAATGTCCGGGGTATCTTGTCTGCAAAGGTGGGAGGAAAATATATTTTCCCGCAGATTTTAGATGATTTACGTCAACCGGGCGTAATGACTGAATCTCCGTGTGGACATAAATATCGTATTTATTCATTGGTTGAAAACACTCAAGATTTACTGGGAGACTATGCCGATACATCTGATTTTCTGATTAAGGCTGAAGACTATGGTGTGCCACAGGCGCGCCACCGGGTTATTTTGCTTGGGGTCCGGGATGATATTCAGGCAAGGCCGGAAACACTTCAAAAAGCACCAGCCCCGCTTACTGTAGGGCAGGCTATCGGGGATTTACCTTTACTGCGTAGTGGTTTTTCTAAAAGACAAGATGAACCATCATCCTGGGAAGGTGTTATCACTCAACATGCTGAAAGACTGAAAACTATTCTGGGATTTCGCTTTACTGATGAACAAATAGCCCGGTTAGATCTGACACCCCATCAGAATTTACCCCGCTCTGCTCACCGTTTTACCAACAAAAGATCCCGGGCTAAACTTCCCGATTCACTTGCTCAATGGTTGTTTGATGAGCAGTTAGATTTTGTCGCAAACCATGAAACCCGTGGTCATATTGAACCTGATTTGCTGCGTTATGCCTTTTGTGCGGCATTTACATCGCTTGAAGGGCGTTCCCCCAAATCTGTAGACTTTCCTGAATCTTTAGCGCCAGAACATGCGAACTGGCATACCGGTAAACATGCAGACCGGTTCCGTACACAGTATCGGGACAGATATTCTACCACTGTCACCAGTCACATCTCGAAAGACGGTCATTATTTTATTCATTACGACCCTAAGCAATGTCGCAGCTTAACCGTTCGTGAAGCTGCCAGATTGCAGACTTTTCCTGATAATTATCTGTTTGAAGGTAACAGAACCCAGCAGTATGTGCAGGTTGGAAATGCTGTGCCGCCGTTTTTGGCACAGCAGATTGGGAAGGTGGTGATGGGTTTGCTTAATCGAAACGGATAATCCCTGGACGAGCGGAATGCTGAGAGGCTTTATAACTAATATCAGATAAAATTTGGTCTTTCAGCCTAAACACAGGATCCCCCAGCCATTTATTAGAATCTGGGATCGCTCCTACTTGATACATGAAACTTATTTTTACAATATACTCTTCATCACTTACGACTACATTAGGTAACCGATAGACTCCAGCATGTGCAGTATCGCTCTTGCCTCCTCTGAAGTATGTGAAATCTTCGTATTTTTTAGGGATCATAGCGGACAAAAAGAACCTGTTAAGTTTTGTTTTTCGTTGTGCTTGATCACATTCCGCTGAAAGTTCTATAAAACCGAGCCTCGTAGCTGCGTGAGCTTTTCTTCTTGATTCTTTTGTACCTTGTGAACTATCCAAAAACTCTTCATTTAATAGTGTTTTAATATTTCGACCGAGGTTGTTCTTAATTTTTTTCTCGTATAATTCGTTACTAAAATAATTTTTATCAGCTTCGATCCATGTGCCTCGTTTGTTTTTAGGGGCGTCTCTGAGAAGTTCTTCGATATGATAGAAAGAGTTGAGTTGGGCTTTAACATCTCTATAGGATTCTTGAGCTAATCGTTCTCCAATTCCATTTGCTGCCTTAAGCCATACTGAACGATCAATTTTCTCGTACATTGACTGTATGTGATCATGTAGTACTGGTTCTAAACCGAGTTCAATCGCAACCTCTGGCTCATCTTTCGCATTTTTCACACCTAATGTTTCGTTTCCAATTGCTGCCAGCATGGTTTGTAACTTTTTGCTTGTTGTTTCTTGGAAACGACTAAGAGTTGTCTTCTCAGCAGGCCTAGCCAACTGGAAGAGAGAATCTGTCGTTGCTTGTGCAGCCGTCGCTACTCTGTTTTCCCATGAATACAGAGCATGGAATACAGGGTCTTTAGTAAATAGCTCTTTCACACTCTCCGTTAGTTCATTTGGTTGATTCATAAACCGTGCTTTATCCAACACTCCCCAATCCAACGGATATGGGATATCGGAATATCGTTTTGAAATTAACTCCATGACTTCTCGTACTTTCCCTGCATTTCGGGACCAGAAATATAGAATATATGGTCCGTCAACTGCTATTTTTTTGAGTACTTCAGCAATCGGGGCAACCAATTGGACTGGGTTGATCTGTTGTTCTTGAAGATTAAGATCTGTAATAATCACACGAGGTTTGATCATGTTTAAATTAACATGCTTAATTCCCGAAGGGTTATCGGGCTCATTATTTTGATAATGTATTGGGAAACAAGGATAGCCAGCACGAATAAAGCTATCTTGAATAGTTTCTAAATCATCTTTTTTATCGTCTATTAGAACGATACCGGGTAAGGTCTTCATTTAATTAGTTCCTAGCAAAGATCATCACTACAGCGGCACCCTGATATGCCTCTGGCAGGTCGAGGTCTTCCGGATCACATATTTGCAGCCGACCTCCGATGGTTTCCATCACTTTATCTGAATAGTACAACCCGACGCCCATACCTCCGGGGCGGGATGTTTTGAACGGTTGAATCGCTTCTTCTGCAGTTAGACTAAATCCAGGGCCGTTGTCCATAACAATTAGTGCAGGACCTTCTTTAAACCAATTTGGAAGGCTATCGATGCGTATAGCTGGCTGAAAACTGTCGCCTTCTATTTCAGATTTTAATTTAGTCCAATGAATCGAATTATCTATAAGATTACTTAAAGTTGCTTGTAGGAGTCCGTATGGTGCAGTAATTTTGAACGACTCTGATTCACCACTGTTTATTGGGCACGAAATAGCTACATTATGATGCATAAATCTATGTTGGTTTAGCTGAATTATTTTCTGCGTGAGAGCTTTGATATCGAATGTCTTTTGCTCATTTCGACGTAACAGAGGGGCGAAACCTTCTAATAATTCAGCAAGATGTTCTGCCCGTTTTAAAAGTGTATCGTAGTCATCTGATTTTCTAATCGACTCATTAAGATCATCAACTCCTCGTTCTACTTCATGGAAGATCACTGCCAGGTTAATTCCAGCGATACCAGAGCTAAGTGTTACTTCACGCATCTGGTAATAGTCAGATTCAATCTGAGCAACTTTATTGCTCATCTCTTCTTCAAGACCGTGTTTTTTTATTGATTTTTTTACATCATCAATGCTTTCAGCAAATCTTGTTGTCGCGGGAGAAGCGTCTTTGATATCTCCTTTTAAGTATTCGTCGAGAGCTTCACGATCTTCTCTGTGTTTTATGTGAAAGTCTTCAATGACACTGGCAACAATCCATCGATAACGTTTATACGTGTCATTGTCATCGAAGCCTTCCCTGTTGGTTTTCTCTTTCAAACCGGAACTCGTTTCTAAATTGAGGTCAATTCCACCAATGACCATCCCAGTATCAATTTTTTTCCCAGGCATATTTATTCGACCAGCATTTAATCCCAACCAGTCATCTTTACCCTCACCATAGTTGAATACTCGAATTCCATCACGATAGACGCGAACGCCGGACTGTTCTTTTAAATATTCTTTTATTAGCTGAGGAGAGCCTACGGCACTCAGAATCGCTGGGGTTTTCATGAAAATATAGAATGTCCCAGAAATTGGTCCAATACCTTCCAAATCTGCTGACTTGAGTAAAAGGGATTCTCTGACATCCTTGTCTCGGGCAAGTTCTTCCTCTTTACTCGGTTCCAGCAATTCAAGTGGGTCATCGTCTTGTTCACAAGATGAGACTGCCAGTTCCTTGAACGTTTGTGGGGGATTAAATGAGTAGTTAGAAGAGAATTTACCATCTTCGTCAATGATGAAGTCATATGTCCACAAAGCCTTATCAAGTATGTCCTGAGCTTCTAGCAGATCCGCAAGATCTTTCTCCCGCTTAGGAACCGATAAGTTGACATTAAAGTCTGATACTGTTTTGAAAGGCGAAATCAGACTTGTTAACAGGCGTTTAAGGCGCCTTAAGTCACCACGAGTCCAGTGAGTGTTATTCAAAGCGCCAATTTCAATTCTGGTCCCTGTTTCATATTCGAAAAATTCTGGTTTTTCAAGAGGAGTGATAGTTACACGCGTGTCTTCGATATATTCTGCATCTTCAATTAACTTGGGCCAGTTAATCGTGATTTTATACTCTTGAGAGTTTTCAGCTTTGGTGTTAATTGTAAGTTGCTTTCCTAATTTGTGGACTGCCAGCCGACCAACACCTTTTTCTCCAAGAGGAAGGCGGCTGAGTGGAGGGGGCGTTCTGACTTTATTTTCACTACGTTTGCTGTTGGTCCCGATTTCCATCCATTTGTTCAGTATATCGTTCTCGGTCATACCAAATCCGCAATGATCCCAGATAATAATGTTAGGATTCCCACACTCTAAATTTAATGTGACGTCCACACTTGTGGCATTTGCATCATATGCATTTTTTACCAGCTCAAAAACGGCTAACCGATCATCACCTATTAGTTCATCACCAAGAAGCTTAAGAAGGTGAGCATTCGCTCGAAATGGCTTAATCAAAGGCTTATTCGTTTCCATGATCACTTAGCTCCAATTTGCAATTTATAAATTTATTAAAACAGACAGGTTGATACTTATACTTGTTTATCCACTTTCAAGATTCAGGGAAGTATTTTCGTCTAATGTGTGGTCTTCTTGATAAAAAGTTCTCAATTTCCATTTGAGACCAGTTAGTTACCTGAATATCCCTTTTCCCACAGATATCATCAAGTTTATCGTATAAGCTGGCATCAATAACTTGGTTTGTCATAAACCCATAGCCTTGCGGTGAGTATTGTTCAAGGACATCAGCTGTAACACCTGAATTTGTTGTGTTTAGAGATTTACTTTTTTTCAATAGCTTACATTGAAAAATAAATTTCTTTGGTTTTTGATTATGTAACTCATTAGTGTATGTGCGACCTGAAGTCGTATGAAGCGTTGTTCACCGCTTTATGAGTGAACCGTCTGTATCACCAGATGAACCTACGAGCCTGAATAAAGCAGCGGCTCGGACAATGTAACGAAACTTGGCCGTTGGGCTGAGTGGGAACAGAATCGTGAGAGGACGTTTCTCCTGAAAACCACAATTCGGGTAAGTGCTAGGTAGTCAGTATGATGAACGTATGTGAATCCATTCAAGGTGCGTTATATGATGAAGCAGCGGAAGTGGTTAATACGCTGTGGCCAAAAGGCAATGAGAGTTGGAAAGAGGTTGGACAGTACTCTTTCGTGGTCACTGCACTCTCCGCACTATAGTGGGCATCTAACCTGACATTTTACGTAACATACGGAACAGGGTAAGCCTGTATCACTCCCTTTGGGAAAGCCTTTGTGGCCGATAGTGATGCAGGTATAGGAGGTCGGAAAAAGCGAAAGCTACATTGTAATGATGCAGATACAGACTTATGTCTGATCACGAAAGTGAGCCCACTTCCGACTGGTCTCCCATTGCGAGAGAATTTGAAGAACTTTATTCAAGGAGGAAAGCAAATGGTGATCTCGAAAGAGATTGGTGCATCTTCTGACGGCGCTCAATGGCAGTCCATCGACTGGAAATCCATTGAAGCACACGTATTGAAGCTTCAAATGCGTATCGCAAAAGCAACGAGAGAAAAGAAATACGGTAAGGTGAAGTCCTTACAGTGGCTCTTGACTCATTCTCGCTCAGCCAAGCTTCTTGCAGTTAAGCGAGTCTCTCAGAATAAAGGCAGTAAAACGCCTGGAATAGACGGTGTCACCTGGACCACAGATGCACGCCGTATGAAAGCAGTCAATCAACTGAGCCGCAAGGCTTACTCTGCAAAACCACTTAAACGTATCTACATTCCCAAAAAGAACGGTAAGCTCAGGCCATTGGGTATTCCATGCATGATTGATAGAGCGCAACAAGCCCTCCATCTTCTAGCATTCGAACCAGTGTCCGAAACGCTTGCCGACCTCAATAGCTATGGGTTTAGGACAAATCGCAGCACGGCTGACGCCGTCAGTCAGTGTTTCAAATGTTTGGCTCTAAAGCGATCAGCGAAATGGGTTCTTGAGGGAGATATTAAGGCTTGCTTCGACAAAATCGGGCATCAATGGCTTATGGACAATATCACGGTAGATAAACGTATGTTAGAGCAATGGTTAAAGTCTGGCTATGTGGATAAGGGTCTGTTCTATGATACCGATGAAGGTACACCTCAAGGTGGAATAATCTCTCCAACCTTGATGCTAATGACTCTCGCGGGAATAGAGCAACAAATAAAATCTACAGCCCTGAAAAAGGGGGCTAGAGCCAACTTTATCGGTTATGCGGATGATTTCGTGGTTACTTGCTCTTCAAAGGAAGTGCTAGTGAACGACATCAAACCGTTGGTAGCTGGCTTTTTGGCAGAAAGAGGGTTAGCCCTCTCCGAAGAGAAAACGAAGATCACTCATATTGATGATGGCTTTAACTTTCTAGGCTTCAATCACAGGAAGTACAAAGGCAAATTGCTCATCAAACCGAGCAAATCCAACACGCTGTTATTCTTGAGAAATCTACGAGAACTCATTAAAAAGCACGCAACCATCCCTGTTAACGATCTTATCAAGTTGATAAATCCGAAACTCAGGGGATGGGCGAATTACTATCGCCACTGTGTTGCTAAACAAATATTCGGGTATGTCGGCCACAAACTATTCCAAGCGCTATGGCACTGGGCAGTTAGGCGTCATCCAACCAAGTCCAAAGACTGGGTTGTTCATAAGTACTTTCTCAATCGTAAAGGCCAATGGCAATTTCACGGTTGGCAGAAAATCATGAACATGGACTGTCACTTCAATCTGTTCCAAATAGCGAAAGTGCCTATCGAAAGACACGTGAAAATTAGGAGTGCTGCTACCCCTTTTGACCCTCAATACCAAGAATACTTGGCGAAGAGAAAACCCAAAAGGCTAGCTCGTAACTCTTGGAACGAACCTGCTTCGACTGCTTTATAAGTTGCTGGGTATCAATGATGCCTTAGTGGAGGCTTGAGCCGTATGCAGTGAAAGTTGCACGTACGGTTCTTAGAGGGGCGGCACTTGGTAACAAGTGTCGTCTACTCGACACAACTATGTCACGCCCACCATCTCTCGAGCGTGATCTCCCCATCTTTTTGACTGTTCGCCAATCAAACTTTGAATTATAGTAAATGACGTCATAACACAGACACTCAAACTCTTCATCTGTTAACTTATTCCAATCAAGAGGCTGGCTAAATGTTGGTGTCAGACCATCTTCAAAAGAAGAGCTAATGGTGTTCATTGCTGATAAAAAGTTGACTGTTCGTGTATAAGGTGGGGTTGTAACATTAAATACAATTAACTTTGCCGTGTCAGTTTTAAATATGACAAATTCTCCAAATTCTGATGCTGTTAATTCAAAGGCAGTATTATCGTTCCAAAAGCTAGAAGGTTTTGTGCTGTTGAAAAAGTTGTAGTTTGAAGATGAGGCAAAAAAACCGCCATTCAGCTTGTCCAGCATATGAGGAAAGTAGCCTGTTTCATCTGAAGGTAGAACTTCATGAATACAGGCTATACCTTGGATCACTTCTCCCATAGGTACTTGAAGTGCTGCATTCTCGGAAAGAACCATTGCCTCAGAATTGATCAGTAATAGGTTCGCAGGGATAATGGACAACCTTTCGTCATATCCGTTTCTTTTAAAAATTTCCTTTAAGTCAACCTCATTAGGCACAACCCAACAATTTTGTGAATATAATATTTTTTTCTCAGTACATAAGTATTCTGCCGCATGCCAGTAACCATACCGATGAGCTGGCGCTCTGTTTTCCAATTCAATTCCATCTTCGTTTAACCCGCCATTAATCATATTTGCGTAATATAAATCGATCAAATCTGGAAAATGTAATGGAATTTCATAGATATCACATTCAAATTGTTGTCTTTTTTCAATGTAGCTAAACGCCTCATCTTCATCTATATATTCATTTGAAGAAAGTATGCAAACAAATTCAAAAATTAGTGCTGATAACTTAGCGTGATCGAATTCCTGTACGGTAATTTCATACCCCCCACCTGATTTTGTATTTCTGATTTCACTGCAATTAAAAGAGTTAGCCAGCTTTTCAAATACATATGAAGCTTCCATATAACAAAAGGCTACATCTAGCATGGTACGGCTTGAGGGAGTTGAAACCTTGATAACAACTTGTTCATAGCCGTCAACTAGATCTATAAACGCTTCAGGAGGTAGTCTTTCAAGGTAAGTATCTCTAATACTGACAGTGGTTGTTCTGGTAAGAACGTCCATAATATCAACCGCTTCTCTCGGATTTAATGTTAATTATATAATTAAGTTTATGATTTAAATAAAATTTTAACTGTTACTCTACCACTAGACCAAGTCATCTTACAAAAGAATGTCTGAATTTTTATATTCAATATAGAAAATTGGCTTAGAATATTTTGATTGCTGTGGATGGGTAACCTTGAACATTTGCTTTAGCTTACCTCCAGACTCTCCCGCATCAGCTCAACCAAAACCCCCAGTTTTTTCCACCTGCGTATTCAGCGGAAAATCGATATTTACCTACAGATGGTTATCTGAATACAATAATATCCAAAAATCCAATATTTAAGGCAAAATAGATACTATTATATCCAATTGCGGTTCCCATGAGCCGATTCTTATTACTTGATGACCATGATGTTCAGCAGGCTTTTGCTGCCCATCTCAGCCGCTTGCGTGAGCAGGAAAAACTGTCACGTAATGCGCTTGCGGAACGGAGTTGTTTGCCTGCCGCAACGATTAAAAAATTTGAGCTGACCGGGCAGATTTCTTTTCGCCAGCTTCTGTTGTTGTGGCAGTCGTTGGATAGTCTTGAGCGTCTGTTTGCGTTAACTCAAAATACGCCAGATGAAAAAGCGATGCCGGAAACGATTGAAGAGGTGCTAAAAGTCAGTTTTTAGTTCATATCCGTTTCCAAACTCTCCCAAACCTGCTTAACCCACACCTCAAGCTCCCTCTCCACTTCTTCATTCAACGGATAACCGATATTGACCCGCAGGCAGTCGCGGTAGCGATCTGAAGTGGTGAACAGTGGGCCGGTGATGTAATAGTGGCCCTGCTGTTTGGCCCGTTGTGCCATGTGATGTGCATCGAGACCGGGGATTTGCAGTCAACGCCCCAGTCTGTTTTTGAAGGTGTAGAAACAGATAAGGAAATTACTATCAGTTATGTCATTTAATAAAGACCAAATTTGGGGATGAGTATCGACTTAACGTACTGAGTCACTAATAAAAGATAGACTTGAAACGTATTGATAAATAAAATGAGCTCATCGCAAATATGAAACTAAAATCAGATGCATTGGGTGGCGCAGTGAGTCATCAGAACTTCATTTCATCTCCATGGTTAAAATGGTTATCAGTACGTTGAAATTAGCTATGAGAAGTTATCTGAAATCAATGGCTGTTAGAATTCCAAAAGGTAAAAGAATAAGTTTTTTAATTAATTGTCATTTTAAAGGATTATTAAATATGTTTACTTTTTCTCCTAAGCTACTTCAGCTTTTACAAGTATTGAAAAAGTCCTCTTTTGAAAATAACATTCCTTATATGTATGTAGATTCAGTTGGTAAAATTACAGTAGGTGTCGGTCACAACCTTGATGCATATAAGGACAAACTAGAATTAAAGTTTGTAGTTAAACGATTGACTCGTCATCATGTGAGAGGAGGAGATACAGGTATATCTGTTAAAGATAAAACCTGCTTGGGTAAAGCTGCTACAGCAGATCAAATTAACAATGATTATAATTTTCTTACGAAGCATATTGGCTTGAAAAAATATAATCCGGAAAATCTCAGAAAATATACAACTTTAGAATTATCTCAGGATTCAATTGATAAGCTATTTTTAGCAGATCTCAAAATTGCAGCAGCGGTAGCAATGCGAGAATTTGGTTCAGAAAATTTCAGAAAATACCCAATCCAATGTCAGGCAGCACTCATCGACATTGCCTTTAATGTCGGTAATTTTTCCAGCTTTCGTAATACATTTGTTCCAGCGATTAAAGGAACAGGAAAATATAAAAATATGTCAATGAGTGAGCGATGGAAAATAGCCTCACAAAGTTGCAGGCGTGGTCAAGTAAGCTCAGAACGAAACAATCAGGTTGTAAAATGGCTTAAAAAAGGCTCTGAACTGTGCCAAAAGAATGTATCCGAACAATAATATAATAGAGATAAGGTATTTGAATCATGAAGTTAAAATATATAATATTAGCATTTACAATAATCACGACCGGCAATGTATTCATCTGTCAAGCACAAAATTATCAGCCTCTTGATAAATTACAAGGTATCTATAAATATTCCTTTCCTAATGCATTGATTAATAATACTCAGTATACTTCTGAAAATCACTTCATGCTCATGCGAACCTCACCAGATACTGCTTATTTTGAAACACATTTAGAATGGGCGAATGGACATCAGTGTGATTTATCAGGGATTGCTAAAGTAAAATCACCACGGGTATTAACCTATACAACATCTTCAATTATGGAGAAAATATGTACGTTCAATATTAACCTGGAGAAAGATAAATTTATTTTTCATGATAGTAATGGCGCATGCAGATTAATATCGTGTGGTTCCAGAGGTATGCTTGATGATGTTGAATTTAAATATAATACGCAAAGAAAAATATCACCTGAAATAGTAAAAAAATCAGCTGATTTTAAGCGCGCTATAAGTGAATATAAAAGAAGTAACTGATACTTGAAGATAGGGAATATACTATAAATGTTTAATTTGTCATTTTCATCATTTCTGGTGATTCCTGATTTTATTGATAATTCACCCATATAATATATACATGAATGTTGAAGTAGATATCGGTTTAACCTGAGGCATCTCAATAAAGAATAGACATAATAATTATTGGTAAATAAAATGCTATTATTTCTTCAATTATGAGATTAGAAACATATGGCTCACGTGGCGTATATTACTATTAACGGCGAAAAACAGGGCATGATTTCCAGTGGCTGCAACACAAAAGATTCTATGGGGAATAAACATCAGGAAAACCATGCGGATGAGATTACAGTTTTAGCTTGTGATCACTTGATGGCAAAAGACTCTCAACAACAAGGTAAGACACATACCCCACTTCACATTACAAAAAATATCGATAAAGCCTCACCTCTTCTTGCGACTGCCTTTGCCAAACAGGAACATTTGGATTGCACTATTAATTTCTACCGTACAAATGAGCAAGGCTATAATGAGAAGTTCTACTCTATAGAATTAAAAAAAGCATTGATTTCCTCGCTTAACTTCTCTCTTCCCCATACAGTACACTCTCATGGTGATGAAATGTATGAAGAGCTTGAACTAAGTTACAAAGAAATCATCTGGAACCATAATGTCTCAGGTACAATGGGCTACGACAACTGGGATCAAGGCGGCTGGTTAGAATAGTCCCTTTGGGATAGGTTGTTGGGATTATCTTTATGAATCAATCGTCCCTCATCGTTGAATAGCCAGTGATGAGGGGAACTTTCTACTCAGGTGTATAAGTTGTTAAACTTCCCGTAAAACCATAAACCTGCATGAAACCCATAGACTTTTTCCGCCTGCTGCCCCGCGACACTATGTTGAACGCTTGTTTTCTTTAACCCAACACACGCCGGATGACAAAATGCCGGAAACCATCGAAGAAGTACTGCAACAAGAACTCTAACTTACCTCAACCGTTTCCAAACTTTCCCATACCAATCCAACCCACGCTTCAAGCTCTTTCTCCACTTCTTCATTCAGCGGATAACCGATATTGACCCGCAGGCAGTCGCGGTAGCGATCTGAGGTGGTGAACAGTGGGCCGGTGATGAAATAGTGGCCTTGCTGTTTGGCCCGTTTTGCCATGTGATGTGCATCGAAGCCGGGGATTTGCAGCCACAGCACTAAACCACCGTCCGGGCGGGTGATGCGGGTTTTTGCAGGCAGATGCGTGTTGAAATAATTCAGGTAATGCTGTTTGTTGAGCGTGAGCTGGGCGCGGGCCTGTTTCAGGTGTCGCGCATAGTGGCCGCTGGTGATGAAATCGGCGATCGCCTGCTGGATCAGTGTTGGCACACCCTGACAACGCTTCACATAGTCAGCGATATAACGGCCGGGGTGGCACCAGCCGAGCCGGTATGCCGGGGAAAGACTTTTTGAGACTGCCCCACACCATAAAACGTAACCCTGCTGATCAAAATATGCCGCCGGCAGGGGCGGCTGACCGGACTGATGCGACAGCTCCAGATAGACATCATCTTCAATCACCGGCACCCGGTACTGATTTGCCAGCTGTGCCAGCCGCTGCTTTTGCGCCACAGACAGTGTGATGCCCTGCGGGTTCATGAACGTGGTGCTGAACAGCCCGGCTTTGACGGTGCCGGTTTGCAGGAGCCGCTCAAACTGATCCAGATCGATGCCGTCTTGCGTGGTCGGGATTTCCACAATCGGCCGCTCCATTTGCGATAACAGCTCAAGCAGGCCAAGAAAGCAGGGCGAATTCACTGCAACCGCATCGCCGGGCCGGGTACTGACTTCCAGCGCAGTTTTCACCGCATCAATACAACCATGCGTGATCACCAGTTCATCACTGCTGAACACAAATCCGCTCTGACTGAAATGCGCCGCCAGAGTGCTCAGCAACTCAGGTTCGCCCTGTGTTTCCGGATACGATGAAATCCGTTTTCTCTGCCGGGTGATGGCCCGGCGGAAACACTGATTCAGCTGTTGGTTCACCGCGTCAGTGACAAACAGCTGGGACGTACCGATAGAGCCGGTCGGCGTATGAGATTTGGGCAGATAAGCATGCGGATGTGCCAGCTGGCTGGTAAATGGCTGCCATTGCGGCTGACTGGCCTGACCGGCCGGGGAAGCGACAAAAAAACCAGCCTGCGGGCGGGAAACCAGCCAGCCCTGAGAAGCCAGCTCATCATAACAACTGACCGCAGTGGACACACTGATTCCGTGTTGCCCGGCAAAGCGCCGCAGTGACAGCATTTTCTCTCCGGCCGGGAGTTTGCCGGACTGAATGTCATCAAT
Organism: Vibrio quintilis; assembly: GCF_024529975.1. Lineage (GTDB taxonomy): Bacteria > Pseudomonadota > Gammaproteobacteria > Enterobacterales > Vibrionaceae > Vibrio > Vibrio quintilis. The sequence goes on from NZ_AP024897.1 coordinate 202,365, forward strand.
GATTTTGTCTGCAAGCTGCTGATATTTCGCCATTCACCGGCCTCACGAATTGAACTGTACTGGTTAAATTATCAAAAATTGTATCTGTACTGTTTTTGCGATGCAAGCGACACTCCGTATAAATATTAACCCATATAAGGAATGTGTATGTCTGGCAGAGATTTAACCCTGGCCGTGTTTGTGATGGCGATTTGGGGATTTAACTATACGATGATTAAACTGGGCGTTTCGGAAGTGAATCCGATGTTGATTGCTGCCGGGCGGTTTTTCTGTGCGGCCTTTCCGATGGTGTTGTTTGTTCGCCGGCCACAGGTGCCGTGGCGTTATCAGATTGGCTACGGGCTGGTGTTTGGTGTCGGGATCTGGGGCATGGCATCCTGTGCGATGTACTTTGGGTTGTCATCCGGCATGACGTCTGTGCTGTTGCAGCTGGATGTGCTGACCACGGTGGCCGTGGGTGTGCTGCTCTATAAAGAGGTGATTACCCGGCAAATGGCGGCAGGGATTGTGATTGCGCTGGCGGGTGTGCTTGTGTCTGTGATGTATACCAACGGAAACGTGACGATCGCGGGCTTGATGCTGATTACGGTCTCGGCGATATGCTGGCCGTTCGCCGGAGTGATTCTGCGCCGTTCCGGTTCTAAAGCTCCGTTTGCCTTTAATATCTGGGGGATGGTGTTTGCGCCGCTGCCGCTGGTCGGACTGAGTGTGTTGTTTTACGGGCCTCAGGTGTTGGTTACGGCTTATCAGCAATGGAACGGACATGCCTGGCTGTCGGTATTGTTTCAGGCTTATCCGACCACGATTTTTGGCTACTGGGTCTGGAACCGGCTGGTGCTGAAATACCCGATGAGTACCATTGCGCCGCTGACATTACTGACCACGGTATTCGGTGTGCTGAGTGGCTGGCTGATATTTGACGAGCAGCTCACGCTGCTGCAGTGGATTGCCTGTAGTGCGTTTTTGCTCGGGATTGCGCTGGTGGTGATGCCGCCGGTCCGGTTCTTATCCCGGCTGACCCGGAAGCCAATGGCTGGTCAGATTTAACCGCCCCGGGAAGAGGATACCGGACACGTGCAGACCCAAATGATGATTTGAATTTATACCCAAGCAGCCTGAAGATGCAGGTTGTTTGGGTATATCAGGTTGCTTTTCTTTTCATGAATTCCAGCGTGTGTGAAATATATGTTTTTGTCATTTACATTTATTTTGATAACTCATGTAAATTATTATTCTCATCAATAAAATAATAAAAACTCACTTGTTTAATCACATTATTCACCCTGGGATGAAATAAGTGAAAACTCAGATACATCAATGTTTTGGACTATCATCATAATAATGGCAAATACCCTTTGAATTGGTATATGAAATCAAGTTAATTGATTTGTGATTTAATTATCTGTAAATATTTTATTTATCAATAAATAATCAATTAGCCGCAATGCTCTTTTGGCCGGATAATTGATTATCCAGGGGCTCAAATGAAAAAAATTCAACCAACAATTCTGGCTGTCATTATTTGCGGAGTGGTGAGTGCCAGCGGATGTGCTTCAGCACAGAAGCTGAAGTCTTCCTCAGCCAAACAGCATTCTGCCGTCCGGGTGAATCAGGTCGGCTATCAGGTCAATGCCCAAAAACGGGCAACGATTGCAACGGATACCCAAACACCATTAACCTGGCGCTTACTCAATGCGCAGGGTAATACGATCGCTGAAGGGAAAACCACACCATTCGGCCTGAACACGGCATCGGGTGAGCAGGTGCAGATTGCGGATTTCAGCCGGGTGTATACACCGGAAGAAAATGTCACCCTTGAAGTCAACGGAGAGACAAGTCATCCGTTTGATATCCGCGATGATATCTACCATACGATGAAGTATGACGCGCTGTCTTTCTTCTATCAGCAACGCAGCGGGCTCGAAATTAAAGAACAATATGTTCAGCGGCCTGATCTGGCTCGTCCGGCTGGCCATAAACCGGAGGTCGTGAGCTGTTTTGATCAGACTGATGCCAAAGGAAACAAGTGGCCGGGATGTGACTTTTCACTGGATGTGACCGGTGGCTGGTATGACGCAGGTGATCACGGTAAATACGTGGTCAACGGCGGGATATCAGTCTGGACGCTGATGAACTATTTCGAGCGGGAAAAACTGTACAACGCCGGTCAGGCCAGTGCTTTCTCTGATGGAAAAGTGAGTATTCCCGAGCAGGGCAATCAGTACAACGACTTACTGGATGAAGCCCGCTGGGAAATGGATTTCATGATGGCGATGCAGGTGCCGGAGGGTAAAAAAGTCTCTGTGCCTGTTGGCGATCAGTCTGCCAGTGTTTCCGCTTTAAAACTGACGGAAATTGATGCCGGCGGTATGGTCTTCCACAAGATCGCGGATATTGCCTGGACGGGGGTTCCGCTGCCGCCTTATGAAGATACCCAACCGCGCGTACTCAGTTATCCCAGCACTGCGGCGACGCTGAATCTGGCAGCAACGGCAGCACAATGTGCCCGGCTCTGGCACTCCGTGGATGCGGATTATTCCGCGCAGTGTCTGTCAGCGGCTGAAACTGCCTGGCAGGCGGCGGTAAAACATCCGGATGTGTATGCTTATGATAACTTTACCGGTTCCGGCCCGTATAACGACCTGAATCTGAAAGATGAGTTCTACTGGGCTGCCGCTGAATTGTATACCACAACCGGTAAACAGGAATACAAAGCGGTGATTGACCAGTCGCCTTACCGGTTTAATACCCCTTCGGGCGATGTGGCGGCGACCGGCGACCTGACCTGGGCTGACGTCGCCAGCGCAGGGACGATTACACTGGCAACGGTTCCGAATCATCTGAATCCGGGGCTGGTGAAAGAGGCGCGTACTAACCTGATTAAAACTGCCAATGTGTATCAGGAAAGTGTAGCGAAAGAAGGCTATCTGGTGCCTTATCTGGCCAATGAATATCCGTGGGGTTCAAACTCGTTCCTGGTGAACCGGGGCATTTTCTTAGGTGTTGCGTATGATTTGACGGGTAAACCGAAATATCTGCAGGCGATGTCGGATGCGATGGATTACATTCTGGGACGCAACCCGATGGATCAGTCTTACGTGACCGGGTATGGCACTTATCCGCTGATGAATCCTCACCACCGTTACTGGGGCCACTCCAGAGATGCGTCGCTGCCGGTTGCGCCTCCGGGTGTGATTTCAGGTGGTCCGAATTCTATCGACTTCAGTGATCCGGTCGCCGCAGAGATGAAAGGCAAATGTACCGGTCAAACCTGCTGGGTTGATGATATCGGTGCATGGACACTCAATGAAGTGACTGTGAACTGGAATGCGCCGTTCTTCTGGGTGACCAGTTATCTGGATGAAAAAGCCGCGGAATAGTATCCGCCCTGAGCATGACCCGGAAAAAACCGGATCTGAAAAATTTGCAAGCAAAAGAGCAGCCCGGCGCTGCTCTTTTTTATATGGCGCTTTGTCTGTTGACGGGGTTCGTTCAGCGGGCGCTGTTTGGTCTGTTGTTCCTGACGTATTATCGGGCGGCAGCAGAAAATCAAAATAGCCCGACTCAGAACATCCTGACTTATAGCATCATAGGTGCGATGGAAATCAGCAGCGCCAGTGCCATGCCATAGTTGAAGCAGGCCTGATGTCGCGGGGATTTGAGTAAGTGGCGGATCTGCCGGCCGGCCAGTACCCAGACAGAGACAGTCGGCAGGGTGGCAATAAAGAATGCGGCGGTAATCCAGCCCAAACCATACCAGCTGGCTGACGGGTTATACAGACTGATAGCACTGAGCGCCATCGTCCAGCCTTTGGGATTCACCCATTGAAACATAGCGGCAGAGAAAAAACTCATGGGCTGATAGCCGGCCTGATCAATACTTGCCCGGCTGGTGGCAATCCGGTAAGCCAGATAACACATATAAGCGATACAAAGGACATTCAGTGTCTGATGCAACCACGGCAGTGAACTAAACATACCGGTCAGGCCAAGGCCAACCAGCATCAGCATGACGCTAAACCCGATCGCGACACCGAGCATGTGCGGTATACTGCGGACAAAGCCGGCATGCACGCCGGAAGTCATCAGCATGGTGTTATTCGGGCCGGGGGTAAAAGTCGCCACAAAAGCAAAGATAAACAGGGGCGTAAGATAGTCTGGCATTTGTTTTCTCCTGTACAACATTTCATCATTTATATCGTCTCTGGATCGCGGCGCAATTTCATGTTTTTATTGCAGAACAGAAGATTATTTTCACAAGGATTGTTACTCATGGACCGTTTAGACGAAAGAATATTGCGTGAGCTGATGAAAAACGGAAGAATCTCCAACGTTGATCTATCTGAATGTGTGGGATTGTCACCTTCGGCAACCCTGCGCCGGGTGCAGGAGCTGGAACGCAGCGGCACGATTAAGGGCTACCGGGCGGTGCTGGACAAACAGAAGCTGGATGTTGGTTTTATTGCGTATGTGTCAATCGGTTTGTCGGATCACAGTACCCGCTCGCAACATTTATTTGAGGAGCAGATTCATTTAGCGGATGAAGTGACGGAGTGCCACAATATTACCGGTGCGACGGAATATTTGCTCAGGATTGAAACGAAGGATCTGGCGGCCTATAAACGGTTTCATTCCGATGTTTTAGGGGAACTCCCACAGGTGAATTCAATTTCAACGATGGTCGTGATGGGGTCGCCAAAGGATGAAAGATAAATCCCTGTTTGGGTATAGGTATATTTGTTTTTTGTGAGAAAAAATAAAATATCCGCATTGATGAATAAATAATCATAATGAATTCGATTACAATTTAAATTATCCTGAAAATAATCTTCTGATAAACTTAATTCAGGTGATAATATTGATTTTTGAAAACCTTAAATTAATTTAAATTGTTCTGTTGTGAATTTTAATTCTTATTTTTATTCAATTATTAATTCTGATTGTAAATGGTTTTATTATTATTTCTTTTTATTTATTTTACATAGGTCTAATAAAAATAAGTGATTCAAAATTGTTCCTTTACAAAGGAGTTGCATAAGAAATAGTCTTTTTATGAATTTTATTCCTTTCATAAATTCAATTGCCAGTTCAGGTAATAGCTTGCTTTAAACATTTATTTATTGAATAACAATGACTAAGAGATAATAAAATGAACAACATCAAAAAACTATTACTCGCTACCGCGTTAGGGAGTATGTCGTCTTTGGCATTCGCGCAATCTTTGGAAGTAACAATACAACCGGCCGATCAATCATTTGATAAAAATAGTGATGTGAAGGTTAACGTCACGGTGACAAATACCAGCCAGGAGGATGTAAAAGTTTTAAGCTGGTATTTAGTTCAGAATGCAGCACTGCAAAATAATGCGTTCGATGTGACTGTTGACGGCGAAAAAGTATCTTATACCGGCCCGATCGTCAAACGCCCGGCACCGACAGCCGATGACTATATTCAGTTAGCCGCCGGGGAAACCATCACCCAGACTTTTGATTTATCCGCTTACTATGACATGACTCAGGCGGGGACATACAGCGTTCAGTATGATGTCGATGCACTTGGTCTGATCAAAGATTCTTCAACTGCCAGATCAAAATCGAAAGCCGCCGATCTGCAACAGCTGAAATCAAACAATGTGTCTTTCTGGGTGGAAGGTTTAGGCCCGAAGACTGATCTGCTGAGCAAAATTCAGACCGCTGAGCTGAATGCAAAATTTGGTATTACTTACGCGGGCAGCTGTTCGAACAGTAAAAAGTCATCGATCAAAACCGCTGTGTCTGCATCACAGAACCTGAGTTATGACGCGTATAAACATTTGTATGATTACTGGGACAAAGGCAGCGAATCTGACCGTTACAGCACCTGGTTTGGTTCATACGACAGCAGCCGTTATTCAACGGTCACCAACCATTTCTATAAAATTTATAGTGCCCTGAATAACCAGAATATTACGATGGACTGTTATTGTGAGGGTAACCTGTCTAATGCTTATGCTTACGTGTATCCGAACCAGCCTTATCACATTCACCTGTGCGGTGCTTTCTGGAATGCTTCCACAACCGGTTCTGACTCTCAGGCGGGAACCATTATCCATGAAATGAGTCACTTTACCGTGAATGGCGGAACAGAAGACGTGGCTTATGGTCAGTACAATGCGAGATATCTGGCAACAAACAGCCCTGATAAAGCGGTGAAAAACGCAGATAATCACGAGTACTTCGCGGAAAACCCATACAATCAATAATTTTCCTGACTGGCAGAATGATATGATGGATACGCAACGGCATCACCTGATTCAGGTGGTGCCGTTTTTTGTGACTGAACCGCCGGGTACCGGCTGGATAACTCTGTTTGTATCCGGTTGATGCACATACTTTCCCCGGATATTCATGTAGACTCTGTGAGTCGTCTTCAGCATAACATTAAGAAAAATCATGAATATAATCTATCTGGTTATTGCTCTGCTTGCCGGAGCAGGTATGTCCGTACAGGCTGCGGTAAACAGCCGGTTAAGCAGCGGGATCGGTGATCAGCCGGTAGTGGCTGCCCTGATTTCATTTCTTGTCGGTTCATTGTGTCTGGCGGTGATTGCAGGCTTGCTGTCTGACTGGCAACAGGTGACGACCAGTTTGGGTCAGCAGCCTTTATGGCGCTGGCTGGGTGGTGCGATTGGTGCCGGTATTGTCTTCACTTCTGTGTTGCTGGCGCAAAAACTGGGCGTGGCAAATACCATGTTCCTGTTTATTGTGGGCCAGCTGGTGACCGGAATGGCAATTGACCATTTTGGTTTAATACAGATGTCGGTCAGGCCGGCGCACTGGTGGAAATTTGCCGGAATGGGCCTGATGATGTGTGGCCTGATTCTGTTTACATTCGGCCACCGCTGGTTTGATAAATAGTTTGATTCAGCAATGATGCTCTGGCCGGGAGGTTGTCCGGTTCAGGCGGGCAGATATACCCAAGCAACCTGAACCCTGCATCTTCAGGTTGTTTGGGTATATTATTTGGCGACATTTTTTCTGTCCGGCGCATCTTCCGCTTTTCCCCGTGCTTCCAGAATCTGAATAAAATTCCCTTCCAGCCATGTAATCAAGTCTGCGACCCGCGACCCGAATTCAGCCCCCAGAGGCGTCAGGTGGTATTCAACATGCGGCGGCACGACCGGGTGAACTGTTCGTTCAACAAATCCATCATATTCCAGATGCTGCAGGGTTTGTGACAGCATTTTTTCACTGATGCCCCGGATGGTCCGGCGGATATCACTGAAGCGGTGTTTTTCGCCGTCCCGCAGCGCCCAGAATACCAGCGCGCCCCAGCGACCACTGATGTGGCGAAGTACCTCGCGGGAAGGACATTCCGGTGCGAGTACATTGGCACCGCCCATTTCCATCAGCATATGAATCTGATTCTTTGTCTCAGTTTTTTTATTTATTTCCATACTTACTTTTTGGTTAGTACTTACATTTAGTTAGTGGTAAGTCTACTATGGTTTTAAACATTAGCCAAACAATGAACAGAACAACTGAGGAGAAAGTGATGTATTTAGTGACAGGTGCTTCAGGCCAGCTGGGCCGTTTGATTATTCAGGCTTTACAGGACAAAGGCGTCGCCGCAGATCAGATCGTTGCGGCTGTGCGCTCGCCGGAAAAAGTACTGGATTTAGCCAGTGCCGGTGTGGTGGTTCGCAAAGCAGATTATACCGAGCCTGCCTCTCTGAAAGCTGCTTTTGAAGGGGTTAAAAAAGTTATCCTTGTTTCTTCGAGTGAAGTCGGACAGCGTGCGCCTCAGCACCAGAATGTGATTGATGCTGCGAAAGAAGCGGGTGTTGAACTGCTGGCTTATACCAGCCTGCTGAAAGCAGATTCTTCACCGATGTTGCTGGCGGAAGAGCATAAAGTGACAGAAGCTGCTCTGGCTGCCTCCGGCATTCCGCATGTATTGCTGCGTAACAGCTGGTATCTGGAAAACTATACCGCCTCTGCGGGGATGGCGGTTGAGCATGGTGCCGTTCTGGGTTGTGCCGGTGACGGAAAATATGCGATGGCGAGCCGTGCAGATTATGCCGAAGCTGCTGCTGTGGTTGTTACAACGGAAGGCCATGCCGGGAAAACTTATGAACTGGCAGGTGATGAAGCCGTCACACTGGCTGAATATGCTGCTGCGGTTGCGGAAGTGTCCGGTAAACCTGTGGCTTATCAGGAGCTGCCTGAACAGGAATATGTAAAAGTACTGACAGGGATTGGCCTGCCGGAAGGGTTTGCACAAGTGCTGGCGAATTCCGATGTGGGTGCTTCACAAGGTGCCCTGTTTGATGACAGCAAAACCTTATCAACACTGATTGGTCATGGTACGACTTCAGTGAAAGATGCGATTAAAGCGGCGCTTTAATCCGCTGCAAAAATTCAGAGATCGGAGCGGTCATCATAAGAGAGTCCGCTCCGGATCTGATTCAGATATCATTCTGTTTTGGATCCTTTGGCTTTTATCATCCCTGTTTCCCCAGCAGGGATGATAAAAGCCATTTTTTATCTCGTTATTTTATATTGTGAGTCATTCAAAACCGGGATTTGCTATTTGCGAGCTGCCACAGGCGGGCGACATTTTCCGCAGTGTCAGTCAGGTTGTCTGCCGCGGTTGCCAGAGCCTGAGGCAGAGCCATTGCACCGGGTAAGATGGTAAATATGGCATCAATCCCACATTCATAAACCGCCTGATAGCCTTCACCGAGGCAACCGGCCAGTGCAATAACCGGCAGGTGTTGCTGTTTGGCGATAGCTGCGACGCCAGCCGGTGTTTTACCGTGAACGGTTTGATGGTCGATGCGCCCTTCGCCGGTGATGACCAAATCAGCATCTGCCAGATGTTCTGCCAGCCGGACGGTTGTGGTGACAATCTCAACTCCCGGTTTCAGGGTGGCATTGGTATATCCGGTGAGTGCTGCTCCCATACCGCCTGCGGCACCGCTGCCTGGCGTATTGATTACCATCTTTCCTGTCATCTCTTCCGTTAAGCGGCCGAACTTCAGCAATCCATTCTCCAGCAGACGGACATCCGCTTCGGATGCTCCTTTTTGCGGACCAAATATTGTGCTTGCGCCGTATTCACCACACAGGGGATTGTCTACATCGCAGGCGATTTGAATTTCACAGGATTGCAGCCGGGGATCAAGGCCGGAGATGTCAATGTGAGTCAGGGTGACCAGATCCTGACCTGCCGGGCGGGTGATTTCTTTGTCATCATTGAAAAAGCGCACGCCCAGCGCGGCCAGCATACCGGCGCCGCCGTCGTTGGTCGCACTGCCGCCGAGGCCGATAATCAGGCGCCTGGCGTGATGATTCAGCGCATGCAGAATCAGTTGTCCGGTGCCATAGCTGGTGGTGAGTTTCGGGTCGCGTTGTTCCGGCGGCACCCAATGCAAACCACTGGCCTGCGCCATCTCGATGACGGCGGTTTGCTCATCACCCGGCAAATCGCCCAGCAGGCCATAAAAAGCTTGCACCGGATCGCCCAGCGGACCGGTCACCTGCGTTTCAATCCGCTGGCCTTGTGTCGCATCAACCAGCGCCTGTACCGTGCCTTCTCCGCCATCTGCTACCGGCACACAGATAAATTCAGCCGCCGGCCAGACTCGGGCCATGCCGGTCCGAACCGATTCACACACCTGTTGTGCGCTGAGACTTTCTTTAAAAGAGTCTGGGGCGATGACGATTTTCATAGCGTTCTCCGGATGAAGGTGAAGAGACAGTATATACAAACAACCTGAAGATGCAGTATGCAGGGATTTGTCAGATTTTATGCCATTAATTACATAAAAATCATAGATTCTATATAAATGTGAGTTTAGTTAGAGGCGACTCACAACACCAAAGAGCGCCGCCATTGAAAATATCCGGGATGATGAAGCAAAACAAAAACCTACATGACATAGGAGAGAATTATGTTAATGGCAGTTTCAGGATTCTTGATGCTGGCGACGATCATGTATTTCCTGTTTAAAGGACGCACCATTCCGGTGGTGGTCTTTATTACCGTCCCTGTACTGGCTGCTTTTCTTGCCGGATTTTCCGTTGAAGAGGTGGTTTCTTTTATTCAGTTCGGCATTAAAAAAACCAGCAAAATGGCCGTGTTGTTTATCTTCTCGGTGACTTTTTTCGGCATCATGTCCGATGCCGGGATGTTTGATGGCCTGGTGAATAAGCTGGTTTCAAAGGCCGGCACCAATGTAGTTGCTGTGGCTGTGGCGACCGCGGTGATCGGTATTTTTTCTCATCTGGATGGCGCGACTGTGACGACGGTTTTAGTCACGGTACCGGCGATGCTGCCGGTATATAAAAAGCTGAATATCCGGCCGCATTTGCTCCTGCTGATTGTTGGCTGCGGAATGGGCGTGATGAACCTGCTGCCCTGGGGCGGGCCGGTTGCCCGGGCTGCTGTGGTGTTGGGCACCGACCCAACGACATTATGGCGACATATGATTCCGCTGCAAATCATGGGGATTTTTGCCACTTTCGGGCTGGCTGTTGTGATGGCGATCCGGGAGAAAAAATATCATCATGCCGGTCGCATTGATCTGGTGGTGAATGAAGCCAGCGGTGACCTTGAGGTTGAAGAGAAAAACGAAGCAGCGATGAAGCTGAAACGCTATGACCGGACCTGGGTGAACCTGGGAATTACCGCGATTCTGCTGGGTGTGCTGCTGGCGAATATTTTCCCGACCTATTTTACTTTTATGATCGGCGTGTGTGCAGCACTGCTGGTGAATTATCCGGATGTGCAGGAGCAAAAACGCCGGATGAAGGCTCATGCGCCTGCTGCCCTTGATGTGGCTTCGGTGATGCTGGCGGCCGGTATTATGGTTGGTATTCTGGGCAAAAGCGGTATGCTGGAAGCGATGACGGTGCCTCTGCTGGAAGTGATTCCCGGTCCCATCGCACAGTTCCTGCATATTCTGATGGGGATTATCGCGTTGCCGCTGGGCACAATGTTGGGCACGGATTCTTATTTCTATGGTTTGCTGCCGCTGGCCATCAAAGTGGGTGAGAACTATGGTATTACCGGCCTGACTATGGCGATAGCCATGACCGTCGGAAAGAACCTGTCATTGCTGATTAGCCCGCTGGTGCCTGCCACCTATCTTGGCATCGGTTTGACAAATATTGAGTTGAAAGATCACATTCGTTACAGCTTTTTCGGTCTGTGGACCGTGGCCCTGATTATGTTTGCTTTTGCCTGGATGATTGGTATGTTTTGATGGATGTGTATACCCAAACAACTTGAAGATGCAGGTTTCAGTGAGATTTGTCAGGCTCTGAGACAAGGCACTGATTTGAAGACATAGTTATTCTACGTTGAAAATCAGTAACACCGTATCAGAGCCTGACAAACTCACCCGCAGGGCGTGAGCTGAAAGGCACATTTCTGCGTCAAGAGAATTTGAAATGTGGGTACATTCCTGCATTCCCTTTCCTTGAACTGCCCCTTTCGGCTGCACGCTGAATCATGCATCTTCAGGTTGCTTGGGTATAGTCGTTGTTTAAATAAAGAAGCTGTTTCAATAAAACAGGATTGAGTCATCAAACATGAAACCCGGACGAAATGATCCCTGCCCGTGTGGTAGTGGTAAAAAGTACAAACGTTGCTGTATGAATAGTGTGTCAAAACAGCACGCTGAAATGTTTGATGATGTCGAACAGATCATTGCGATGAATCCTAATCTGACGCTGGATGAACTCAATGTCATTACCCAAAGCAGAATGCATGAGCGCAATCAACGTCCCATCGATGATTTTTGTGGTCTTTCGTCAACTCAAATGTCGAACTGGTTATATGCCCCGTTTAAAGAATTATCTTTGGTTACCATCAGCACGCCGGATGACCTGTCTGTTAGCCCGGTGATGCGTTATTTAGACATCATTTTAGATGAAGCGATGCAAAATGAGGGTTCGTTTAAAGCAACCAGTAAAGGGAATTTACCGGCCAGATTAGTCAAACAAGCCAGTGATATATTGCCTGAGTTTGCTGTTGCTCAATACGAAACCGAAGTGAGTATCAGTGAATTTGCCGGCAGCAATGAAGATAAATTCAATGCCTTGCACTATGCCCGGGTTCTGGCTGAAATTGCGGGTATTATTTATCGCCGGAGTGGTCGCTACCATGTCAAAAAAACCGCACAAAAACAGTATCAGAGTCAGGGGTTACATGCCTTTTTCAAGCCTATGCTGGAAGCTGCTGTCAGCCAGTATAACTGGGGCTACTTAGACTTCTTTGAGCAAGATGTGGATTTACGTACCTTCTGGCTGTTTATGCTGTGGCGTTTGCAAATTCATGCCAGTGTTGAGCGGTTAATTGATGAGGTTGTGATTGCATTTCCTGATTTATTACGGCAAGTGGGACCAGATGACTACCACACGCCAACCCGATTACTCAGTGTCATGATCGAATCGCGTTTTATTGAGCGCTTTTTGCAGTTTTGGGGGTTCGTCACGATGGATCCCAAACGTTTTAATCACGGAGAATATCTGCCGCGGATAGTACAGATACAGCCGCTGCTAAAACACACTTTCCAGTTTAATACTGGCGTATAAGTTAAAAATGAAAGCCCTGTATTTTCAATGCTCTTCACAAGGTAATACAGGGCTTTAAGACATTCCCGGACGGGTAACTTTCTACCCGGGAACCTATTCGATATTCTGGATCTGTTCCCGCATTTGCTCAATCAGGACTTTCAGTTCAACACCGGAGGCGGTGATGTCGGCGCTGATTGATTTGGAAGCCAGTGTGTTGGATTCACGGTTGAACTCCTGCATCATGAAGTCGAGACGACGGCCGCAGGCGCCACCTTTTTTCAGAATATTCCGGGTTTCTTTGACGTGAGAATCCAGCCGGTCCAGTTCTTCAGCAACGTCTGATTTTTGCGCCATCAGAATCAGTTCCTGCTCAATTCTGGTAGGCTCAAGCTCGACTTTAGCTTCCTCAAACTTGGTGTACAGGCGTTCACGTTGCCATTCGAGAATTTCCGGCATGCGGGCCCGGACTTTGGTGACTTCTCCGGTAATGGTATCCAGACGCTGCTCAATCAGGGCTTTCATGTTTTCCCCTTCACGGGAGCGGGTTTCAATAAACTCGTCCAGTGCAACATCGAACTCATCCAGCAAGGCTTTGGTGATTTGGTCCATGTCCTGTTCCGGTGTCTCCATCACGCCTGGCCATTGCATCACCTGAAACGGATTCACCCGGCTGAGTTCGCCGGTCATATGCATGATTTGATTGGCCGCTTCAATCACCTGTTGTGCCAGAGCCTCATTGATGATTAATTCGTTGGTCGCTGCTGCGCTGGCTTCAAACCTCAAATGACATTCAACCTTGCCGCGCGCTAATTTTTTACGAAAGCGCTCGCGCAGAACAGGTTCCAGACCGCGAAACTGTTCAGGCATACGAAAATAGGTTTCGAGATAACGCTGATTCACAGAGCGGATTTCCCATACGGCGGTGCCCCACTCTGCTTTAATTTCTTTGCGTGCATACGCGGTCATACTGTAAATCATCAATTTGTCCTTAAGTCTTGAGGATGGGACATGTTATCACAAATCCCCCGGTTTGTACTTGGTCAGCCTGCTAGGAAGGCGCGGGGATTTCCGTTATAATCGGCGGCCAATTATTGAACTCATCCAGCAAAGGTAGAAGATCTATGCGCCCGAACAATCGTGCCGCTGATCAGGTTCGCCCGATCAAAATTACCCGTCATTATACAGCATATGCAGAAGGTTCTGTGCTCGTCGAATTTGGTAACACGAAAGTGTTATGTAATGCCACTGTGGAAGAAAATGTACCACGCTGGCTGAAAGGTCAGGGTAAAGGCTGGGTGACGGCAGAATATGGGATGTTGCCACGGGCAACACATTCCCGGACTCGCCGTGAAGCCGCCAGCGGTAAGCAGGGTGGCCGGACGATGGAAATTCAGCGCCTGATTGCCCGCAGCCTGAGAGCAGTGGTTGATCTGGAAGCGATGGGTGAGATGATGATCACAGTTGATTGTGATGTGATTCAGGCCGATGGCGGCACTCGTACTGCATCGATTACCGGCGCCAGTGTGGCAATGGCAGATGCATTTCAGTCTATCGTGGAAAGCGGTAAGCTGAAAGCCAGCCCGATGAAAGGCCATGTCGCTGCGGTTTCTGTGGGTCTTCTGGGTGAAGATGTCTTGTGCGATCTGGAATATGTGGAAGACTCTGCCGCAGACACAGACATGAATGTGGTGATGACCGAAGCAGGGAAGATGATTGAAGTTCAGGGAACTGCGGAAGGTGAACCGTTTTCTCATGAGCAGTTGCTGGATCTGTTAGCGGTCGCGCAGAAAGGGATTCAGGAGATTGTCACCGCGCAGAAGGCCGCGTTGACCGATTAATCAGATTTTGGATAGCTCCTGATTCAGGGGCTATTTTTTTATACAGATTGGACAGAAGACAGATGAACAGAAGAGAGAGAAATTGATGAAAACATACCAGCGTGAATTTATTGAGTTTGCCTTGGAAAGAGATGTTCTGAAATTTGGTGAGTTTACCCTGAAGTCAGGGCGTAAAAGTCCTTATTTTTTCAATGCAGGTTTGTTTAATACCGGCCGGGATTTAGCCCGTCTGGGACTTTTCTATGCCTCAGCACTGGTTGACGCCGGGATTGAATATGATGTGCTGTTTGGCCCGGCTTATAAAGGGATTCCGATTGCGACGACAACCGCAGTTGCTCTGGCGGATCACCATGACGTCGATACGCTTTACTGTTTTAACCGCAAAGAAGCCAAGGATCATGGTGAAGGCGGCAATCTGGTTGGGAGTGCGCTGGAAGGCCGGATCATGCTGGTGGATGATGTGATTACTGCCGGAACGGCGATTCGTGAGTCGATGGAAATTATTCAGAACAATGGCGCTCAACTGGCTGGTGTGCTGGTTGCGATTGACCGTCAGGAAAAGGGTAAAGGCGAATTGTCTGCGATTCAGGAAGTGGAACGCGATTTTGGCTGTTCTGTGATTTCAATTGTCAGCCTGTCAGACCTGATTACTTATCTGGAAGAAAAAGGCGATAGTCAGGAAAATCTGGCTGCGGTAAAAGCATACCGTGAGCAGTATGGTATCTGATTTTTCAGACCGGATAAGGTGAAATGAAACAAGGGCATGCATGCCCTTGTTTTGTCGTGAAGGTCAGTCCTGATGATGGACTAGCTGTAAATTTTACTGCCGTCCCGCTGTGTCTGCAGCAGCGGTAAATTCCACATATATTGCTCCGGATGCGCGGTGACCAAATCTTCAATCGCCTGATTCATCGCTCTGGCATCCTGCTCTTCATCGCCGGTCGGGAAGTTTTCCAGCGCGGGCAGAATATAAACTTCATAGCGTGATGTTTGATCGTTATAAGCCGGAAGCACCGGGATGACTTTGGCTTTAGACAGCCGTGCCATCTTACCAAACCCTTTGAGTGTGGCTTTCTCGGTGCCGAAAAACGGTACAAAGACGGAGTTAGCCGGACCATGATCTTCATCAGGGAGCCAGTAGCCTAAGTAGCCATCCTTAATCGAGCGGACAAAAGGTTTGACGCCTGCACTTCTGGCAAATATCCGACCGCCATACTGCATTCTCTGTACATGCATCAGCCAGTCACCGATCGGGTTTTTCTGTGGTTTCATGATGGTGGTGACTTTGTAGCCTCGGGCTGCCAGCATCACTGCCGGGTAATCGACAGCCCAGGCATGGGGCGCGAGAATGATGACTTTTTCTCCCTGATCAAGCAGCGGAATCAGATTTTCTTCACCGATAATGACGCCACGGTTTTGATTATGCCGGGTTGAGCGAACCAGAAATTCTGAATAACCCAACATGTATTGTGAAGCAGTTGCAAAAGCATTCCGCAGAATGTCTTCCCGTTCTTCGTCAGTTTTTTCCGGAAAACAGTAGGCTAAATTGGTTCGGGCCCGGCGGATCACTCTGCCATTCCGGTTGACGATCAGAACGGAAATTTTCCGGCCCAGTGCATCCCGCCAACGTGGTGGAATGAAGGCAAAGATTGCTGCAAAGACAATGCCCAGCCACATACCCCAGTGTCTGGGATGCAGAAAAGACCAGCGAAAAACCGGATTGTACAATGCGGCAGTAACACTGTTTTTAGGGGATGAATGCTGATCTGGCGGAGTGGTCGAACTCATGTAAAGCTGGCCTTGTGTCTTATATTGAAAAATATGTTAAAGATATCTTTGGTGATTGAGCGATGAATCCGGATTGGATTTAAACCGTTTATGAATCCACATCCACTGTTCTGGTGCTCTCATAATGATGGCTTCTATATATTGGTTCATGTATGCGGCTGCGGCAACTTCATCTTTTTGAGGATAATGTTTCTCAACCGACTGGTTGGCGATGATGTCATATTTTCCGTCTGCATTCCGGAACCCGGAGCCCGGAACAATCGCACAATGGCTGGTATAAGCCAGAATGCTGGTGCCGGTTGTGGTGCAGGCATCTTCAACTGCGAAAAATGGTACGAATACAGATTTGTTGTGGCCGTAATCCTGATCCGGCAGGTAGAACAAACGGTGTCCCTGACGCAGAATCTTGATCATCCGTTTTAAGTCGCGGCGATAAATGAGTTTGTTACCGTTCCGGGTTCTGCCGCGATACTGAATAAACTCATAGGCCGGATTTTTGTGGGGCCGGTAAACGCCATAGCCGGGTAAGCCCAGCACAGCAATGCCACGTGCTGTAATTTCCAGATTCAGTGCATGAACACAGCAAAACAGAACGCCTTTACCATTTTTATCATGATCTAAAAGTATCTGAATGTCTTTTCCGACGACAATACGTTTCAGCCGCCAGGTCGGCCAGAACCATGCGATGCCGGTTTCCACCAGTGCGGCTCCGGTATTTTTCAGGTTTTCATCAACCAACTGCTTGATTGCTTCCTGAGACTTTTCCGGAAAAGCCAGTTCAAAGTTGCGGGTGGCAATATGAACTCTTTTTTTAGCAAATCGTTTTGAAAAAGCACCAAGTGCACGCCCGGTTTTCAGAATTAACGTGTACGGCAGTACATTGACCAGCAAAGCCAGCAGGCCAAACATCAGCCAGACGCCCCAATATTTGGGATGCAACAGGCTGAGCGTAAACGCTGGTTTGCTCACTATATATTTACTCATAAAAAAATCTGGGTTGTATAACGACTAACCCGAGCTACTGTATTTGCTCGCTGAGCAGTGCCCAGTAGGCGTCGAAGTTTTCTGTCGGTTGGTATTTAAAATCTGACCGGACAAAGCGGTTCAGGCTGCCTTCTACCTGCCCCAGCAACTGTGCTGCCAGGACATTTTCTTCTACGGGAAACGTTTTTCCTTCGCGGATTTTACGCTCTCTGAGGATTTGACGTAAAGAAGTTTCAATACGCTCATACAATTGATTGATGCGCTCACGCAGGCGCTCATTTTCAAACATGAGTGCATGGCCTGATAAAATACGGCTGAGTCCGGGATTTTTTTCGGAAAACGTCAGGATGAGTTGCATGACGGTGCGTACCCGGTTCAGTGTGTCTTTTTCTTCATCCAGAATCAGATTGATCCGTGACATCAGTGTTTCTTCGATGAACTCAATCAAGCCTTCAAACATCCGGGCTTTACTGGGGAAATGACGATAGAGTGCCGCCTCAGAAACACCGACCTGTTTCGCAAGTTTTGCGGTGGTAATCCGGGAGGTGCCATCATGGGATTCAAGCATTTGGGCCAGAGCCTGAAGAATTTCTTCACGTCGGTTACTTCTTTTTGTTCCGGTCATTCCTCTATCCTTTGAATAACTGTCTCTTCACCGGCGTAAATTGGAAAACAGCAACACCGGCAATCAGGGACGCATCTTGTCAACATTACACAAAGCCGTTTCTCATGGAAACGATAAACAATATATTAAACGATCTTTTCACTGATGAGTGAGATTAACTCATGTGCCAGTTGTGATTTTGATGTTCTTGGGAGCAGTTTCTCGCCTCCGGCCCAGAAAACATGTAATGCATTCTGATCGCTGTTGAATCCCTGATCACTGAGAGAAACATCATTGGCACAGATCATATCCAGATTTTTGGCTGTCAGTTTATTGCGGGCATAGGTGGCAACATCCTGAGTTTCAGCAGCAAAGCCGACTGTAAACGGGCGGTTTTGATTCAGTGATGCCACGGACGCGATAATATCCGGATTCTTCACCATTCTGATGGTCAGGGCGTCATTTTCAGCGGTTTTCTTTATTTTTTGTTCTGCAATCTGTTCGGGACGGTAATCAGCAACGGCGGCACAGCCGATAAAAATATCGTGTGATGGGGCGGTTTCCATAACGGCCTGATGCATTTGTTCCGCACTTTCAACATTGATTCGGATAACACCAGCAGGGGTTGGCTGATTCACCGGCCCGGCAATTAATGTCACTTCAGCTCCGGAGCGCGCAGCGGCTTCTGCCAGTGCAAATCCCATTTTCCCTGAGCTGTGATTAGTCAGGTATCTGACCGGGTCGATGGCTTCCCGGGTGGGACCCGCTGTGATCAGAACCCGTTTGCAGGTAAGTGTTTCATCCCCGAAAAAGGCTTCACATTCATGAACCAGTGCCATTGGTTCCAGCATTCTTCCCGGACCTGTATCACCACAAGCCTGTTCGCCGGCTGCCGGTCCCCAGATTGTGAAACCACGGGTTTTCAGGGTGGCCAGATTTTCCTGAGTCGCAGTATTTCTGTACATTTGCTGATTCATCGCAGGTGCCAGTGCAACCGGTGAATCTGTGGCAAGGACCAAAGTACTGAGCAGGTCATTTCCCATGCCGGCGGCAACCCGGGCAATCAAGTCCGCTGTTGCCGGGGCCAGCAAAACCAAATCAGCCCATTTCGCCAGTTCGATGTGACCCATTGAAGCTTCTGCTGCGGGATCGAATAAGCTGGAAGCAACGGGTTGACCGGAGACGGCCTGCATGGTCAGCGGTGTGATAAATTCCTGAGCGGCTTCGGTCATGACAACTCTGACATGAGCGCCGTGTTCAATCAGACGACGGGTTAATTCCGCGCATTTATAGGCTGCAATGCCGCCACTGATGCCAAGTAAAATGTTTTTTCCTGACAATGTTTGCATGATAAATACCTCAAAAAAATCTGCACGTTATGCTAGCACAACAACTATGAGATGTCAGAGCTGTGTCAAATATATGAAACCGCATAGAGTACTTACTCAATTGCCTGTCTGTAAACTTCTGTTCTATTCACAGATATTTATTACATTTTATGCAACATAGAGTCTAATAAAATAATGAGAATAAATTAAGGATACCTATGTTTAGTTCTCTCAGATGCCGGACCAAACTTCTGTTAATAACTGTTTTACCCTTGGTAGTGATTACTGCACTAATCACCTTGCTATATTACTGGAATGGAATGCAGACACTGGATCAGGAGCTGAAGCAATACAGGAAAGAGTTAGTTGAAATTCGTAAAAGTGAATTAAAGTCTCATGTCATGATGGGGGTGACGGCGGTTAAATCGCTTTATGACAGTGATCAACATGGAGAAAATAAAGCGCGGGCGAAGCAAATCCTGAAAGCAATGCGTTTTGATAAAGATGGATATTTCTTTGCTTATGATTCGCAGGGAGTCAATACGCTTCATGCAATTAAACCGGCACTGGAAGGGAAGAACCTTTATAACCTGAAAGATAAAAATGGTGTGCCTGTGATTGCCGGGCTGATTAAGTCTTCGCAGTCGGGCGATGGTTATCTCTATTTTTCATGGAATAAACCTTCGATAAACGCTCAGGCGCCCAAACTTGGTTACGCTGAGTATTTGTCTAAATGGGACTGGGTTCTGGGAACCGGGATATATATCGATGATATTGATACTCAGCTGGCGAAGCATAAATCGGAGCGGGAGCGACATATTTATGCTCAGACCTGGTCCGTCATCGGGCTGTCTTTACTGGGATTAATCCTGACGATTGTGATTGTCAGTATTTTGGTTTCCAGAGGTGTGAAGCCATTACAGCATGCTGTTGTGTCGCTTCAGGATGTTGCTGCCGGAGGGGGTGACCTGACCGCACGGCTGCCTGTGGAAAGTCAGGATGAAGTTGGCCAGCTTGCTCAGGCATTTAACCGGTTTATGGATAAGCTGCATCCTTTAATCAATGAGATACGTGAGGCCGAAATGGAAATAGAGACAGCTTCTTCGGATCTCGATCAGCAGACATCCCGCTCGAATCAACAAATGCATGATCACTGCCAGGAAACCGAGAAGGTTGTGACTGCAGTGACAGAAATGAGTGCCACGGCCCGTGAGGTTGCGAACAATACTAATTCAACTGCACATGCGATTGAATCAGCAAATGTTCAGATTTCGGATGCGCAGACAGAAGTGAATCTGGCGATTGAAGGCATCGGAATTCTGGTGAGAGAGGTCAATGATACATCTGATGCAATTCTTGATTTGAGTAATCAAACCGGAAAAATCACACAGGTGCTGGACGTGATTGGTGAAATTGCCGAACAGACTAATTTACTTGCCCTGAATGCTGCTATTGAAGCGGCACGGGCCGGTGAGCAGGGACGCGGTTTTGCCGTGGTTGCCGATGAAGTTCGTCTGCTTGCCAGCCGGACTCAGCAAAGCACCCAGGAAATTGGTGATATGCTGAATTCTTTACATCAGGGTGTGAACCGGGCTGTAGATAGTATGGCTGTCAGCCGGGAGCAGGGTGAGAAAACAGAAGCGGAATCTGCACAGATTCAGCAAAGCCTGAGTGGTATTACTGAAGCAATCAGTACCATTCATGATATGGGGATTCAGACAGCTTCGGCCGCTGAGCAGCAAAGTGCGGTAGCAGAAGATATTAATCGCAATCTGGTGACCATTCAGCAAATCGTCAATGAGCTGAGTGATAATCTGGAGCATTCCAAATCGATTAGTTCCCGGTTGAGTGTATCAGGTCAGAAAATGGGAGATTTGGTCGGACATTTCAGAACTTAACTAACAACACTGTTACACAAAGTTCTGAGATGAGCTGAAAACGGTTCAGGGCGTGCTTGCATCCTGAGCCGTTTTTCGTTTTTTATGGCTTATTTGGTGACCAGTCTCTGTCTTGATGCTGCCAGGGGCAACAGACCTTAAGGAGCCGCTCATGAGTTTTAAATATTTACCGAACGAGTCAAAACCGCGGGAGAAATTACTGAACCGTGGTCCTCAGGCATTAACCGACGCCGAACTACTGGCTATTTTTCTTCGTACCGGCACCCGTGATACAGATGTACTGACGCTGTCAGATGCGTTGCTGACTGACTTTGGTTCACTCAGAGCACTGTTATCTGCGACAAAAAATGAATTTTGTCGCCATAAAGGGTTAGGAGAAGTCAAATATATCCAGTTGCAGGCTGTACAGGAAATGATGCAGCGTTATTTATCTGAGACGTTGCAGCGCGGAGATGCCCTGACAAGCCCGCAAATGACGAAACTATATTTGTCCGGTTTACTCAGGGACAGGGCCAGAGAAGGTTTTTATGTTTTGTTTCTGGATAATCAGCACCGGGTGATTAATGAAGAGCTGCTGTTTGAAGGAACGATTAATGCGGCCAGTGTTTATCCCCGGGAAGTTGTGGCCCGCGCCTTACAACATAATTCTGCTGCGTTAATACTGGCGCATAACCACCCTTCGGGGGTTGCTGAGCCCAGTCAGTCAGATCGCCATATTACGCGCCGGATTGTGGATGCGTTAAATCTGGTGGATATCCGGGTACTGGATCATTTTGTTGTCGGAGATGGTGAAGTGGTCTCTTTTGCGGAACGTGGCTGGATATGATGAGTTTTTTGTTGTGAGATGAGCAATTTCTGCTATTATTCCGCCACTAAATTATTCAACCTTATCAGCTCGGCGATAAAAAAAGATCAGAGGATCTGTAAAAAAGGATCTGTTCGGGTCTTGAGCAATGCTCGTCAAGTTAGTATAATGCGCGACCTTTGATAGCCTTGTATGGATTTTCCATAGCGGTTTTAAACCTCAAGTCTCATTTTCATTGAAGAAGAGAGGTTCGGCCACCAAGGTTGACATCGAGCTGAAACGATTTGGAGAAGACATTCATGTCCCGAGTATGCCAAGTAACTGGTAAGCGTCCTGTAACGGGTAACAACCGTTCACACGCACGAAATGCTACTAAGCGCCGTTTTCTGCCGAACCTACAAACTCATCGTTTCTGGGTAGAGAGCGAAAAACGTTTTGTTAAATTACGCCTGACACCGAAGGGTATGCGTATCATTGATAAGAAGGGTATTGATGCCGTTCTTTCTGATATCCGTGCACGTGGCGAAAACGTTTAAGAGGAATTAGACAATGGCTAAAGGCATTCGTGAAAAAATCCGTCTGGTATCTTCTGCAGGTACTGGCCATTTTTACACTACAGATAAAAACAAGCGTAACATGCCTGGTAAATTTGAGATCAAAAAATATGATCCAGTTGTTCGCCAGCACGTTATCTACAAAGAAGCTAAAATTAAGTAATTAATTTTTATTCTTTGTGACAGAAATAAAAAACCCAGCTTTATGCTGGGTTTTTTATTGGATTACATTTAACATGAATTAGATTGAGTAAATGATAATAACCAGTTGTGACTTCAGGGGGATATGATGAAATACAGAGGGCGTCGCTGGAATAATATTCTGATTCTGTTGGTGATTGCATTCATTGTCATTCTGAACTTGCCTACTGCGATTAAGACTTATCTGATTACCCCTGAAAATGAAGGCTATCCGGTCCTTTTTCACCCTGAATACACAGTGACAGCGATCAATACCGAAGACTGGTCTTTAAATCGTGAAGATAGTCACTGGGTCTCAACCGTTTCATTTCCTGTTTCTTTGACTGAACTGGTACAGCGATGGCAAAAGCTGGCAGGAACCTCAGTTGACGCTAAAACCTATCAGTCGTTGTCCCCGAACCTGAAGCGGCCAGAGACGATTGAAATCTGGTATGAAGAGCAGGAAGAGCCGCAACGGGTCACACTCTACCGTTTACCGAAATTCTGGTTACTGAAAAACTGGCAGGGTCAGTGGATCGCTGTCAGTGTTGCTTCTGATTATTTATTCCCTCAGTATGTGGAAAAAACAACAGAGAAGTAAGTCAGCATGCCAGAATTGCCGGAAGTCGAAGTCAGCAGGATGGGGATCAGCCCTCATCTTGTGGGCGAAAAAGTAAAATCAATTGCAGTGAGAACTCCAAAACTGCGATGGGATATTCCATTTGAACTGAAAAACATCGAAGGTCAGGTGATCAGGAAGATTACCCGGCGGGCTAAGTATTTACTGTTGGAGACGGACAAAGGTGTTGTCCTGATTCACCTTGGCATGTCCGGATCGCTGAGAGTGCTTGATGCCCCATCTGCGCCTGAAAAACATGATCATGTGGATCTGTATTTGTGCAATGGCAAAGTGTTGCGTTATAACGATCCGCGCCGCTTCGGAGCCTGGTTATGGTGTGAAACCGGGCAGGAGCATGCGGTGTTACAACACCTTGGCCCTGAACCGCTGGAAGATGCCTTTTCTCCCGCATATATCGTTGAAAAAGCTGCGGGTAAACGTGTGGCGGTAAAGCAGTTTATTATGGATAACAAGATTGTGGTTGGTGTCGGGAATATTTATGCCAGCGAGTCTTTGTTTATGGCTGGTATTTCTCCTTCCCGGCAGACATCAGATTTGAATCCGGAAGAATGGGAAAGATTGGTTGATACTATCAAACATGTGCTTACCCGTTCGATACAGCAGGGTGGTACGACGTTAAAAGACTTTTCGCAGGCTGACGGAAAACCGGGTTATTTTGCTCAGGAATTGCAGGTATACGGAAAAGCAGGAGAACCATGCCCGGTATGCGGCGCTTTGATACAAGAGCAAAAGATCGGCCAGCGAAACACCTTCTTTTGCTCTGTATGTCAGCGTTAATCAGTTCTTGTTCTGATTAAACGTTTTTCTTCAGTTTCAGCGCTTTTGCCACAATTGGCGGTACGAATTGATCCACATCACCGCCATGGATTGCAACCTCCCGGACAATGGTTGAAGAAAGAAATGCGTACTCTTCAGCAGGTGTCAGGAAGACACTTTCAAGCCCTGGCATCAAACGCCGGTACATGTTCGTCAGACCAAACTCATATTCGAAGTCGGTTGTTGTCCTCAATCCGCGGATTAATACATTCGCCTTTTCTGTTTTGGCAAATTCAACCATGAGTCCGGAAAAACCTTTCGCAGTCACGTTATCCAGATGTTGAGTCACTTCCCGGGCAAACTTCACTCTTTCTTCCAGCGTAAACATGGTGTTTTTGCTCGGACTGGCGGCGACCGCGATGATGACTTCATCGAACATGGATGCAGCCCGGTTGATTAAATCAAGATGTCCGTTGGTCAGAGGGTCGAATGTTCCCGGATAAATTACTCTTGATAAACGTTGTTTCGTCACCGAATCAGGTCTCTTTCAGTTATTCACAGGCATTTAATACTAATACCAATATTCATAATTATCTAATGATTCTTACCGGATGAGCAGGCGCGTTTTCAGGAAAAACCCTGAATGTGCAGGATTGCTTTTTCTCTGTCAGACGGATGTTGCAAAAAGATTCACAATTATGGGATGAAGCCGGTATGATAAGGCCGCTGTCAAAACTCCGAAGATTGCTTTATGAAAAAGATACTTGTAATTCGTAATGACAAAATTGGCGATTTCATGCTGGCCTGGCCTGCTTTGGCAATGTTGAAGGTCTCTTTGCCTGACTGTCATATTTCGGCGCTGGTTCCGGAATATACTGCTGCTTTAGCGCATTTATGTCCGTGGATTGATCATGTGTTGACTGATCCCGGGAAAAAGGCCGAAAAGCAGGAGAAGAAAGCATTAGTTTCTCAGATCAAACAATATGGGTTTGATGCTTCGATAAACCTGTTTTCAACCACATATAATGCACTGTTGGTCTGGAAAGCCGGGATTCCTTACCGCCTTGCGCCGGCAACCAAAATTGCTCAGTTTTTTTATAATCACCGGATAAAGCAGAAACGCTCGCTTTCACTGAAGCCGGAATACGAGTACAACCTTGATCTGGTCCGGGCGTTTTTGACGGATATTGGCGTTGAGGTGATTGAGCCGGCTTCGCCGTATCTGAAGTTTAACCCGGTGGATGTGGCACAGCAGCGTCTTAAATTTGCCGGTGAGTCCGGTTTAAGCCTGAGTAAACGGTGGCTGTTTGTTCATGCAGGCAGTGGTGGCTCTGCAAATAATTTATCACTGAAGCAATATGCGGACTTAATTGGTGGGATTTCTGTCGAGAAAGAGGTGGTTTTAACTGCCGGACCTGGTGAAGAAGAGAAAGCGCAGGCATTAAAATCACTGTTGTCTGAATCGGATGTGAATGCATTTGTTTACGCTAAAAATGATGGCTTAGTGGATTTTTCCCGTTCAATTGCTTGTGCCGATGTGTTTATGGCGGGGTCAACCGGGCCGTTACACATCGCCGCTGCACTGGATGTTCCCACTATTGGTTTCTTTCCTGCCAAGCGATCAGCAACACCACTGCGCTGGCGTCCTTTGAATAGTGAAGGGCGGCATATTGCATTCGTTCCGCCACCGGCAGATGAGAAATCTCAGCAGGAAGATATGAGCCGGATCGACCCGGCTGAAGTGCTGGAAACGCTCAATCCCTGGATTGCGTCGTACTTGTCTTAATCCATAAGTCGGCATACTTCACAAATGTGGAATGTGCCGACAGAGCTGACAGCAGAAAGCCTTGTTTGCCATCCAAAAAACCGGCTTTAAAAATATACATTTTCGCGAAGCAGCTGACAGCGTGAACCACCCCCTGAGACAGGCTGCTTTTTTTACCCCGTTTTTCCCGCTGTTCCGCCCATGCCTGAGCATATCCTGCTGATTTCACGAGGTAATGGTGCAGATCGTTGTAAGTATAATGAATCGCATCGCCCTGTAGTGGCTGAACCTGAACGCCCGGATTGATTTCCACTTTTTCATGCACCAGTGCATCGTTGTAGCGGGTTAGCCTGGTCGGATATAAGCGAATCACCCGATCCGGATACCAGCCACAGTGACGGATATAACGGCCGAAAACCCAGCTGAGACGGCAAATACTGTAGGCCGTATCGGGTTTATTATCTCTCACAGCCTGCTCGATACTTTGTCTGAGCTCTGGTGTGACCCGTTCATCGGCATCCAGCCATAAAATAAAATCCGACTCAACATAGCTTTGGGCCTGTTGTCTTTGCGGCCCGAATCCAGGCCAGTTTTCATTCACAAAAAATTTATCGGTATAACGGCGGGCAATTTCTTCTGTGTTATCAGAGCTTCCGGAATCGAGAATGACGATTTCATCAACCCAGCCTTCTACTGTTTTTAAACATTCATCCAGGTTTTGCGCTTCATTTTTTACAATTAATGCGACGGCCAGACTTGGTTTGTGATCTGTCATACTCAGTTATCTCTGGTAGGTTCTGAATCAAGCGTTTGCTTTTGCTCATGAGTTAACTATAGATAAACTCAAAAAAATCAGGCTAAATTATGCAGATAGTCTGTATAAATGTAAAATAACTATATCCAGGCAACCTGAATCATGCTCCTTCGGGTTATCCGGACATTATCGTAACCAATGTCTTTCATCTTAATTTACGGAAAGTAAAATATCATGACAGAGTCTCGCCAGGGGAAGCCGGGAAACACCGGGGTGAAGCGCGTAATTAAAGCGACGATTTATTCAGTTCAGGGACTGCGGGCTGCGTTTAAATATGAAGCTGCTATCCGTCAGGAATGTATCTTGCTTATGATTGCGGTGGTGTTGGTGTTCTGGCTCGATCTCGCTATGCTTGAACGCATTGCGATGCTGGGAACGGTGGTCTTGGTTATCATTGTTGAGTTACTCAATTCAGCCATTGAAGCGGTGGTTGACCGCGTTGGACCGGAGCGCCATGAATTGAGCGGCAGGGCAAAAGATATTGGCTCAGCAGCCGTTTTCGTTGCATTAAGTTTTGCCGGTTTTACCTGGCTGTATATTCTTATTCATCATTATTGGTAGTCACATCTTGATAGAAAAACTTCAGTCATCACATGAGCTGATCATTTATGACAGTGAATTGTTGGCAAATCCATCCGCAGAGATATTTAACCCGCAATACTGGCAGGCACAGCAACAGGTGACTGGTAGTGCGCAGGGGCGTGGAACCACCTGGTTTATCCAGCTGGAGAAGATTCAGGCGGCGCTCCGTCATTACCGGCGTGGCGGACTGTTTGGCAAACTGGTGAAAGATCATTACTGGTTTTCCGGCTGGGATAAAAGCCGCAGTGTGGAAGAGTTTCATCTGCTACATCACCTGAAAGACGCTGGTGTTCATGTACCACGCCCCGTTGCGGCCCGGGTCATCAAAAAAGGGATTTTTTATCAGGCGGATTTACTCAGTGAACGCATTCCGAATGCACAGGATTTAGTTGGAATTCTGAAACAGAAATCTCTGAGCAGCGACATGTACAGGAAGATTGGCCGGGAAATCGCCAAAATGCATGCAGCCAGTGTGAATCATACTGATCTGAATATTCATAATATTCTGATTGATGATCAGGAACAGGTCTGGATTATCGATTTTGATAAGTGTTTTGTGGATGATGGCGATGGATGGAAACCGGATAATTTAGCGCGGCTCAAGCGTTCTTTTGAGAAGGAGCTTGCCAAATGTCATCTGAACTGGAAAGAACCTGATTTGAATTTGATCCGGGATGGTTACTCACAGCCTTTGGGGAGTGGATTGTAAAATATTCAGTCACATGAATATTTCGGCAGAAGAGTCACTTTTATCCGGCATTTCTTTGATAGAATCTTTACTTCGTTTAGTATTGTTTTATCAGTCATAAAGAATAGTTTGATATGAACACAATTCTCCCTCTCATCGGTCGTACCGATGCACTTTTTACCCAGGATCTCAGCCAGCACGAAGCAGAGCTTTCAGATATTGTTTCCCAATCCCGCTTTCTTGTACTTGGTGGTGCCGGCTCTATCGGGCAGGCAGTGACCAAAGAAATCTTTAAACGAAAGCCACAGAAACTCCATGTGGTTGATATCAGTGAAAACAATATGGTGGAGCTGGTTCGCGATATTCGCAGCTCTTTCGGGTATATCGATGGGGATTTTCAGACATTCGCCCTGGATATTGGATCGCTTGAGTACGATGCCTTTATCAAATCTGACGGTCAGTATGATTATGTGCTGAACTTGTCTGCTTTGAAGCACGTCCGGAGTGAGAAAGATCCGTTTACACTGATGCGGATGATTGATGTCAATGTGTTCAATACGGATAAGACCATTCAGCAGTCGATTGATGCCGGGGTGAAAAAATACTTCTGCGTGTCGACCGATAAAGCTGCGAATCCGGTCAATATGATGGGTGCTTCCAAACGTATTATGGAAATGTTTCTGATGCGCCGTAGTCAGGATATTCAAATCTCAACCGCACGTTTTGCCAATGTGGCTTTTTCCGATGGTTCTTTACTGCATGGCTTTAATCAGCGGATTCAAAAGCATCAGCCGATTGTTGCGCCTGACGATATCCGCAGATATTTTGTAACACCGCAGGAATCGGGTGAATTGTGTTTAATGTCATGTATTTTTGGTGAAAACCGCGATATTTTCTTCCCGAAACTGAGTGAGTCACTTCATTTGATCAGCTTTGCTGATATTGCAGTGAAATATCTGAAGCAGCGGGGATTCACACCTTACCTGTGTCAAAGTGAAGATGAAGCGCGCCAGTCGGTCAAAACACTGCCTGAGAGCAATCAGTGGCCTTGTCTGTTTACGTCGAGTGATACCACGGGTGAGAAAGATTTCGAAGAGTTCTTTACCGATAAAGAAACCCTGGATATGTCCCGCTTTGAGAATCTGGGTGTGATTAAAAATGAACCTGAATATGACCCGGATTTGCTGGCTTTATTTGAGCAGAACATTGCAGCGATGAAACAATCGGGACAATGGTCGAAAGCGCAAATTGTTGAGTTGTTTTTCAGGATGATACCTGACTTCGGGCATCAGGAAACAGGCAAATACTTAGATAGTAAAATGTAACCGGAGTGCTGTTCATGAAATCATCTTCTCTTGTTGAATTTGTACGTGATGTGTATCAATCCAGTGAATTCATTCCGCTCCATGCGCCTGTGTTTGATGGAAATGAAAAAAAATATGTGACTGAGACCATCGAGAGCACTTTTGTTTCGAGTGTGGGTAAGTTTGTCGATGAGTTTGAGCATCAAATCGAAGCCTTTACCGGTTCATCCCGCGCGGTTGCGACAGTGAATGGCACCGCTGCGCTGCATACTGCTTTGTATATGGCCGGGGTTGAGCGTGGGGATCTGGTGATTACTCAGGCTCTGACTTTCGTTGCGACCTGCAATGCGCTTTATCATATGGGCGCGGAACCTGTTTTTGTTGATGTCTCTCCGGTGAGCCTGAGTTTATGCCCGAAAGCGGTTGAAGCTTACCTGACTGTACACGCAGAAGTGAATGAGTCCGGATGTATTCACCGGCAGACCGGGCAGAACATTAAAGCGGTTGTGCCGATGCATACTTTCGGGCATCCGGCTGAGCTGGATGAGTTGTTAGCAGTATGTCTTCGCTGGAAGCTGGTTTTGGTGGAAGATGCCGCTGAAAGTCTGGGGTCGTTTTACAAACAGCAGCATACCGGCACTTTCGGCGACTTTGGTGCACTGAGCTTCAACGGCAACAAAATTATTACCACAGGTGGTGGCGGTATTGTGTTGTGTAAAACGCAGGAATCGGGTCAGCATGTCAAACATGTGACGACCACAGCGAAACAACCCCATCCTTATGAGTTCTACCATGATGAGCCTGGCTTTAACTACCGGATGCCGAATCTGAATGCAGCACTGGGCTGCGCACAGATGGAAGTGATTGACAGCTATTTACAGCAAAAGCGCCATCTGGCGGGTTTGTATGAAAATTTCTTTGCGGACTCAGCGTATACATTTGTCACTGAACCTGATTATGCCCAATCGAATTACTGGCTCAATGCGGTGATTTGTCCTGACCGGGAAGCGCGTGATGCGATGCTGAAAGAAACCAATGATGCGGGCGTAATGACACGGCCCATCTGGCAGTTAATGCACCGTTTGCCAATGTTTGAACATGCGCTGCGGGGGCCGCTCACTTATTCTGAGTTTATTGAAGCGCATTTGATTAATCTGCCAAGTTCGCCCGCCGATATTCTCCGTGCTTAGGCAGAGAAAGCAGACAAAGGAAGAGGACTGTTTTGTGACAGCAGAAAAAAAGAAAGTTGCTGTTTTTACCGGCACGAGAGCCGAATATGGTTTGCTTTACTGGCTTCTCAAAGATATTGCGCAGGACCCGGATTTGACGTTGCAACTGCTGGTTTCAGGCATGCATTTGTCGCCGGAGTTTGGCGAGACGTATCAGCAGATTGAGAAAGATGGATTTCATATCGATGAAAAGATAGAAATTTTACTTTCTTCTGATTCAGCTGTGGGTGTTGCGAAAAGCATGGGGCTGGGTGTTCTGGGGTTTGCGGATGCGTTGAGCCGCCTTGAACCTGATATGCTGGTGATTTTAGGTGACCGGTTTGAAGCGTTAGCAGCAGCGCAGACCGCAGCTATTCTGCGTATTCCTATTTTGCACCTTCATGGCGGAGAAATTACAGAAGGTGCTTATGATGATGCGATTCGCCACGCGATTACCAAATTCAGTTATTTGCACGCCACTTCAACTGAAGCCTACCGGCAACGGGTGATTCAGCTGGGAGAAGCACCTGAACGTGTCCGCAATGTGGGTGCGATTGGTTTGGATCATTTGAGCAGAGCAACCCTGATGACAAAGGATGAGCTGGCAAAAAATTTGAGTTTTTCGCTGGATAATCCATATTTTATCGTGACTTATCATCCGGTAACTTTAGGTGAAGAAGCCCCTGAAACGAGTTTTGAAGCGTTGCTGAAAGCACTGGATCAATATCCGGATTACCAGATTATTCTGACTTACCCGAATGCTGACGATGGCGGGCGCCGGATTATTCCATTGCTTGAAGGTTATGCTGCTAAGCAGCCGGAGCGTGTTCTGGCGATTCCTTCATTAGGACAAATGCGTTATCTGAGTGCGGTGAAACATGCCTGTGCTGTGATCGGTAATTCTTCCAGCGGGATTATTGAAGTACCGTCTTTTGGTATACCGACTGTCGATATCGGTGTTCGTCAGAAAGGTCGTTTGGCAGCAAACAGTGTCATCCATGCTGACGCTGATTTTGTGTCGATTCATCGCGCTATTCAAATGGCGGTCACCGATACTGGCAAAGAACCTTCAGCGGCGATTGAAAACCCCTATGGTCAGGGGAATACCAGCGCTCTGGTGATTGAAATGATTAAGACGATACCATTTGAGAAATGTAAGCCTTTCTTTGATGTATCTTTTGAAGCAGTGAAGTGAGATTGTCATGACTTTGATTATTGCAGAAGCCGGTGTAAATCATAATGGTGAAGAAGCGCTTGCATTTGAGTTAGTGAAAGCCGCTCATGATGCGGGAGCGGATATCGTCAAATTTCAGACTTTCAAAGCAAAAAATTTAGTGACTGAACAGGCGCGTCAGGCTGATTATCAGGTTGAAAATACTCAGAAGCAGGAGTCTCAGCTGGCGATGTTGAGCCGTTTAGAGTTGTCTTATGAAGCACACTTTAAACTGGTGAAATACTGTGATGAGCTGGGCATTGAATTTCTTTCAACTGCCTTTGATTCAGAGAGCCTGGATTTTCTGGTGAATGAGCTGGGGTTGAAGCGTTTGAAGTTGCCATCCGGTGAGCTGACTAATGCACCGCTGGTTCTGGAACATGCCCGCACCGGGTGTGATTTAATTGTTTCAACCGGCATGGCGACATTAGCGGAAATCGAGATGGCGCTGGGTGTGATTGCTTTTGGTTATACAAGTGAGCGTGATGCCGCACCATCAACCGAAGCATTTCAGCAGGCTTATGCGTCTGAATCCGGACAAGCGGCACTGAAAGAAAAAGTGACGATACTGCACTGTACGACAGAATATCCTGCGCCGGTGGAAGAGATTAATTTAAAGGCGATGGATACGCTGGCTCAGGCATTTGAGTTACCGGCCGGATACTCGGATCACAGCAAGGGTATCACGATTCCTGTTGCTGCCGTTGCCCGCGGTGCTGTGCTGATCGAAAAGCATTTTACCTTAGATAAACATATGGAAGGCCCGGATCATAAGGCGTCACTGGAGCCTCATGAGCTTGCGGAGATGGTTGCTTCCATCCGCCAGGTTGAACTGGCTCTGGGAAGGTCCGTGAAAGCGCCCACGATTTCAGAAGTCAATAATAAAGCGGCAGCCCGTAAGAGCCTGGTTGCTTCCCGGTCAATCAAAGCCGGGGAAACCTTTGATGAATCAAACTTAGTGATTAAAAGGCCGGGCACTGGTATGTCTCCATATTTGTATTGGGAGCTGTTAGGTTCGGCGGCTACTCAGGATTATTTAGCGGGAGATCTGATCGTTGAGTAATGCAGGTCAATTGCCATTAGTTCTGATTGGCGGCGGCGGCCATGCTTCGGTGTTAGCCGATATATTATTGCGCCAGCAGCGAAACATTCTCGCGGTGATTTCGCCGGATGATATTTCCGGCCGGGCGGTATTCCGTGGCATCACACACTATCAACAAGACGATGATGTTCTTCAGTTTCAGCCGGATCAGGTGCGCTTAGTCAATGGCATTGGCATGATTCCCGGCTCTGATATAAAAAAGCTGCTCAATCAATATTATTTATCTCTGGGATACCGGTTTGAGACCGTGATTGCCAGCGAAGCTGTGATTTCTCCTTATGCGACGATTTCTGATGGTGCTCAGATATTTCCCGGAGCCATCATTCAGGCTGGTACTGTGATTGGGCAACATAGCGTGATTAATACCGGTGTTATCATTGAGCATGATTGCTGTATTGGTGACTACAATCATATTGCACCGGGCAGCACAGTTTGCGGTCAGGTCGAGACTGAGACTGACGTTTTTGTCGGTGCTGGTGCAACCATTATTCAGAATCTTAAGTTAAAGCATCAGGCCGTTGTCGGAGCTGGCGCTGTATTGACTAAATCATTAGCTGGTACAGAGATTGCTTATCCTGCCCGGGCTGTTATTAAATCGATACAATGAAAAGGTACGTCATGACCCATTATTGGAATAATGTCCTTATTAAACCGGATAGTACGATCCGTGATGCGCTGGAAATCATTAATAGTGAAGCGTTGCGTGTTGTGTTAGTGGTGAATTCAGAGCAACACCTGATTGGCGTGATCACGGATGGTGATATTCGCCGGGGGCTGCTGAGTAACCTGTCTTTAGATGATGTTGTTTCTGGTGTCATGAATACATCCCCTGTCACGGCGAAGAAGGGGACATCCCGTCAGCGATTAGTCGAAATCATGGAGAAAGAAGGCATTCTTTCTATCCCTTTGCTGGATGACTCGGGTGTTGTTGTTGGTCTGGAAACATTACATAGCGCATTAAATGCGCCGGATTATCCCAACCCGGTATTTATTATGGCCGGAGGCTTTGGAACCCGTCTTCGCCCCCTGACCGATCATTGTCCGAAACCCATGCTGAAAATTGGTGATAAGCCGATTCTTGAAATTGTCGTCAGGAGTTTTATCAAAGCTGGCTTCACCAACTTCTATATTTCCACACACTACATGCCTGAGCAGATCCGCAATCACTTTGGTGATGGGTCATCTCTGGGGGCAAAGATTACCTATGTCCATGAAGAAGAACCGCTGGGAACCGGTGGCGCGCTTGGTTTGTTACCTGATGATTTACCGGAAGACTTACCACTGATTATGATCAATGGTGATGTGCTGACTAAAGTTGATTTTCAGCGGTTACTGGAGTTCCATACGGACAATGAAGCGGATGCAACCATCTGTGTTCGTGAGTATGACTATCAGATTCCCTATGGTGTGATTAACGGTGAAGGGAACAAAATTGTCAGTATGGTTGAGAAACCCATACAGCGCTTTTTTGTGAATGCCGGGATTTATGTGGTCTCACCTGAAATCATTCGCTCCGTTCCTGAGAATCACCGGATCGATATGCCAACGCTTCTGGAGCAGCATATGCAGAAAGATCAGAATATCTTAATGTTCCCTGTGCATGAATACTGGCTGGATATTGGACGGATGGATGATTTCAACCGGGCACAGGTGGATATTTACACTCTGGGGCTGAATTAACCGATGGAACGTATCGCTGTTATTGGCTTGGGTAATATTGCTATCCGGCACCGCCAGAATCTGAAAAGTCTGTATCCGCAATCGGTGCTTTATGGCATGTCATCCAGTGGCCGGGTTCCCGACGAAGCCATTCCGCATTGTGATCAGATTGTTTCAGACCTTCAGGCACTGATTGATCATCAGGTACAGCTTGTGATTGTTGCGTCTCCGGCACCTTTTCATGCCCGTCACGCTATTCCTTTTATCAAAGCTGGCATTCCGGTTTTGATCGAAAAGCCAGTTGCTGCAAATGCACAGGATGCTCAGGCGATTGCTGATGCGGTTAAACAATATCAGACACCGGTTGGTGTGGGTTATTGTTTGCGTTACCTGCCTTCGGCCCAACGGATGAAACAACTGCTGTTGTCTGAGAAAATCGGGCATCTGTACAATGTGTTTATTGAAACGGGTCAGTATTTACCTGACTGGCGTCCGGCAAAAGATTACCGGGATAGTGTGTCTGCAAATGCTCATTTAGGTGGCGGCGCGTTACTGGAGCTGAGCCATGAGCTGGATTATTGCCAGTGGTTACTGGGAGCGCTTGAGGTCCGGCACGCACTTTTACGATCTTCTGAAGAATTAGGGCTGGATGTTGAAGATTCCGCCGATGTGCTTTCAGTGACTGAACAAAAAGCTGTGGTCAATATTCATCTGGATTTTTTGCAGCGGAAAGTGCAGCGCAAGTGCCGGCTGACTGGCAGCAAGGGTGCACTGGAGTGGGATTTGATTCGTAATGAGATCACCCTGAGTTCAGCGAACGGCGGCAATGATATTGTATACAGTGAGCCAGACTGGGATAAAAACCAGATGTATCTGAATATGCTGAAGGAATTTATTCAGCGGGTCGCCGAACCACAAAATGAGCCTGAATATCTGGCTGGTGTTGATGAAGCAGTCAGAACCGTCAGGCTTATCGAACAAATAAAGCAGGTCGCTGATTGATTTTGCTGACAGACAGAATGCAGCGGCTGTCACGGAGAGAATATGAAGTATTTTGCTTTCATTTTTGCCAGAGGTGGCTCGAAAGGGCTGCCGGGTAAGAATATTAAGCCACTCGCAGGTAAACCACTACTACAGTATTCCATTGAGACTGCGCAGGCATCCCCTTCGGTTGAGCAGGTTTTTGTGTCGACGGATGACCCGGCGATTGCGGCTGTTGCAGCCGATGCCGGTGCAATAGTGATTGATCGCCCGGCTGAACTGGCAACGGATAAGAGTCCTGAATGGTTATCATGGCGACATGCGATTGAGTGGGCTGCCGAACATTACGGCGACTTCGATGGGTTTATCAGTCTTCCGGCAACCAGCCCTTTGCGTAGTGTGGATGACGTTGAAAGTGCTATCACAAAACTGCATTCACAGGATGCGGATATTTGTATTTCAGTCACGCCTTCAAGCCGGAGCCCTTATTTTAATATGGTTAAAGGGAATGATCAGGGGCTCGTAGAGTTAGTGATTCAGCCTGAACAGGATGTTGCAAGGCGACAGGATGTGCCGGAAGTATTTGATATCACGACGGTTGTTTATGCCACAACACCGGAGTTTGTGCTGAATCATTATGGATTATTTTCCGGGAAAGTGACCAGTATTGAAGTGCCGAAATCACGGGCAGTTGATATCGATGATATCTATGATTTCCGGTTTGCTGAAGCCATATTACAGAGTGAAAGATAAATGGAAAATCAACTTGAAAATAAAACGATTCTGGTTGCAGGTGCCGGCGGGTTACTCGGCAGTTCTTTAGTACCTGCGATTATGGCGCAGGGCGGGAAAGTGATTGCTGTGGATATTGACGCTGCAGCAATGATAGAGAGACTGAAGCGCACCGGTACGGATACTGACTCTGAGTTGCTGGTGACCGGTTCACTGGACGTCACTGATGAAACAAGCGTCAAAGACTTTTTTGAAAATGCAGATCAGATCGATGGGGCAGTCAACGCCTGTTACCCGAGAAATAAGACTTATGGTGCCCACTTTTTTGATGTGACTCAGGACAGTTTTAATGAAAACCTGACGTTACATTTAGGCAGCTCTTTTTTATTCACTCAGCAGTGTGCTGCGTTTTTTAAACGCCGGCAACAGCCGTTTTCACTGGTGAATATTGCGTCGATCTATGGCGTCGTTGCGCCAAAATTTGATGTGTATGACAACACGCCAATGACGATGCCGGTTGAGTATGCTGCGATCAAGTCAGCCATTTTACACTTAAATAAATATACAGTGGCCTATGTAAATGACAGCCGTTTCCGGATTAACTGTGTCAGCCCCGGGGGTATTTTTGATCATCAGCCGGAGCCTTTCCTTGCAGCATATAAGTCGAATACGCATGGCGCTGGTATGCTGGATGTGAAGGAAATTGAAGGCGCTATACTGTTTTTATTGTCAGAACAGTCAAGGTATGTCACCGGGCAGAATATTATTGTCGATGATGGTTTCAGTTTGTAGTGGGGATGAGAGTTAATGAAAATCCTACAGGTGATGGTACATGCATATGTGCATGGTTTTGCTGGTGGAACTCAAAAAGTAATGATTGAACTGGGGAATCAGCTTGCTGCAAGAAACAGGGCAAGGTCGTGAACATATCTTAACCAATTAAATTGATCGATGTGACGATCATATTCACCTGTGATTATATACGCTCTTTTCAAGCAAAGAGAGCTTCCTCAAATGCATATCGACGAGTTTAAAGAGTCTTTTCACGCAGTAACAGATGATCGCCAGTCAGCAAAGGTAACCTATTGCTTATTTGAGGTACTATTTGGCTCTTTGTGTGCAGTCATTGCAGGTGCCAAAGGATGGTTTGATATACGCGAATACATTCTTGGTTACCATGAGTGGTTTAAGCGTAACGGTATGTTTATTCAAGGTATTCCTGCCGATGATACGATAGCCCGTATTATCTCCAGAATGAAGCCAGAGCCATTTCACGCCTGTTTTATCAATTGGATGTCAGCAGTACACTCTTTGACTGACGGTCAGATCGTCGCTATCGATGGCAAGATACTGCGAGGCTCATACAACCGGGATGCTCGGGCGAGCACTATCCATATGATAAGCGCCTATGCCTCTTCAAATAAATTGGTGCTTGGGCAACTGAAAACAGAAGAGAAAAGCAATGAAATTACGGCAATCCCAGAGCTGATTAAACTGCTCGATATCAAAGGCACTTTAGTCACCATTGATGCGATGGCATGCCAAACTGAGATAGCGAAAACCATCGTCGATCAGGATGCCGACTACTTGCTTGCGGTCAAAAACAACCAAGGCAAGCTACGTCAGGCAGTAGAAGCAGCTTTTACAACACAACGGGCAGCGACGCCAGAGCGAATCAATGCTGAACAGAGTCATGGGCGTGTCGAAGTGCGCCAGGCGCACGTATTAAGCGGTGAAATGCTTGAGGGCAATTTCTCTCGCTGGAAAGGACTGAAGTCGCTCGTGATGGTGGAAAACTTCCGCTATCAACAAGGCAAAGCAACGCTTGAGTATCGTTATTACATCAGTTCAAAATTGTTGAGTGCAGAGCAGGCAGCAAGCGCAGTAAGGGAGCATTGGGGCATAGAGTCGATGCACTGGGTTTTAGATGTGACCATGGCAGAAGATGCTTGCCAGATTTATAAGGAGCACGGTGCCGAAAATCTCTCTTGCTTACGTCATATTGGTCTGAATATGTTACGTTCAGAACCAACCAAACTAAGTATTGTTGGAAAGCAGAAACGCTGCATGATGAATACGTCTATGTTGGAAGCTGTCCTGAGTGACGGATTGAGCGAGATGGGCAAAAAATAGACACTCGTGCGCTCGCCCTGGGTATACTCTACTCTGTTTTAAGAGAGGGAAAGGAACTGGTTTATAAGCGCTTATAACCTATACCTAAACAACCTGTATCTTCAGGTTGTTTAGGTATCAATGGAGTTGGTCAATAAGCCACTAACATTAAAGTAAATCTGGCGGTTCACAATAGCAGTAGTGATCTAAATTCACGCATGCCCTCAGTTTTTCAGGTTTCTATCAGATTGGTGATCTGTAACTATTTTGTATGTATAGAGCGTTGATGAAAATAATCGAGTAAGTAACTTTGTATTCGGTTATCCCTTTGCGTACTAGCTATACAGTTTTGTTCTATTAAACGGATTGTTGACTCCGGATATATTTTTGACAATGTGTACAATGCAGTGGAGGAAAGCCCAATGATAGTTTTGGGTATAACTCCATGTTCGATGAGTTCAAGTTCAATTGGGAAAGTTGGGTGATGGTAAATAATACCTTTTAATCTTTTTATTTCTGATGAGACATGCTTTGCTTCTGTTCTATGAGGAATGTAAAGCAATTGAGAGGGTGAGTCATTTATAGCTGTTTTTATGCTTGAAATGTAATCATTAACACTTATCCTACCTTTTTCATCAATACTTCCCTGTCCAATAAAAACATCAAAATAAGCCAGTTCTTTCTTATTTGAATGAATTTTTTTTCTAAGAATATTAAGCGTGTTTTCTTTATACTTTATGTGACAATTAGGAAAGTTAAAAATGGAGAAAACTTCAGTATTCTCAAAGAACTCTAATTTCCCTATTGGTTTAATACCTTTAAATTTTAATAAATAGTCTTGAACCCATCTTGGGCGATAAAATGGAAGTTTAGGTTCTATGTAATCATAGTAATCAAAAAATGTCATTGTTCCATCATCAAAAAATATATGCTTATTAAATGATAGATTGCGAATAATTAGCTTTGAACGCCAGGATTGATATTCGCTATAAAATAAACATTGAAGATGACCCTGGCTCAGTTTATTTATTTTATTAATAATGAGAGGCGTTATCTTGGTTCGATTGTTTCTGGGGTATCTAATGATTATATCCCAGTTTTTTTCCTCAAGCAGGGATGACATTTGCTTTTTTCCGATTGGATTGTCTTGCTCAATCAGAACGAGTAAATTATTTCGTGTTTGATAAACTTCTCGTGCTTCATTTGCACATATATACTGAAAAGGAGAAGTAACGAGAAATACATTCATAAAATTAGTTAACCTGTTATCCACTGAATTGTCTTTGCAAGTGCTCCCTGATTTTTTTGCAATATGTGAAATGCAGATTTGGAGCATGATTCATATAATAAGTTGTCATCCAACAACATTGCTATTTTTGTGACTATATCTTCTGGTTCTGAACATATGATGATGGCATCTTCCTTAATAAACTCTTTCATAATTTCTTTAAAGTTAAAAAAACTGGGTCCGGTCAGGGTCGGAATGCCTAGTGCAGCTGGCTCTAAGATATTATGTCCACCCACTTTATCACCTATCAGGCTCCCCCCCATGAAGCAGATATCGGCAGCTCCAAGTAGCAGTAGCATCTCCCCCATTGTATCGCCTAAATAAACATGATGTTCTGATGTCAGCTCTTCCTGAGATGTTCTTCGTATCGTTTTTAATCCCTTGGACAAGCATAGTTCAAATATTGTATTAAAGCGCTCAGGGT
Organism: Vibrio quintilis; assembly: GCF_024529975.1. Taxonomy (GTDB): domain Bacteria; phylum Pseudomonadota; class Gammaproteobacteria; order Enterobacterales; family Vibrionaceae; genus Vibrio; species Vibrio quintilis. The sequence continues at coordinate 242,175 of NZ_AP024897.1, forward strand.
GACGGGGTACCAGAATAAGAAGACAGTCAGGCTTCGTCTTAAGCAATAGTTTATGAGCACTTAAAATTTGTTCTTCTTCTCCCTGATGAGTACTGGCTGCAATCCATATAGGGCGTGTTGTTCCCAGCTTTTTTCTTAATTTTTTCCCAGCAGAGATTGTTTCATCCGGAATTGTAATATCGAACTTAATTGAACCTGTTACCTCTGTTTTGCCTGGTTCAATACCCAATCGTAAAAAATTGTCTTTGTCGGTATTGGTCTGGCAAAGTACCTTGGTTAAAGCCGAGTGCATCTGACGGAATAATGGATAGATTTTTTGATAATTTTTGCATGATTTCTCTGATAATCGTGCATTAATGACTGTAATCGGAATTTTAGCCTGACTTACATAATGAAGGGTATTTGGCCAAAGTTCAGTTTCAATAATTAACATTTGTCTGGGACGTACGATTTTTAAGAAACGCCTGATGGCAAACCCAAAGTCTATGGGCATATAGCGATGTTCAGCCAAGCCACCTAATTTGGCAATTTCAGCAGCGCCGGTGCTGGTTGTGGTTGTGACTAAAACAGGTAACCCGGGAAACTCTTGTTTAATTCGTTTGACTAAAGATACAGCGAGGATACTTTCACCCACAGACACGGCATGAATCCATAATGGAGTGACTTGTGCGTCTTTTAATAGCGGGGTAAAGCCAAAATGCTCTTTCCAGCGATGGCCAAACGTCGGGTGATTGGTTTTTTTTCTGTACAGTCGGTAAAGCAGATAAGGCGAAAGAAGAAAAAGTACGAAAGTATAAATGGTCCGGACAAACATCATTTAACCTTAATCAGAGAGTCTAATATTCAGAGTGTGGCGTGCTGGCTTATCATTATTGTATATCTTTTGCCCACTTTTAACTTCAGTCTTATCAATGAAACTTATTATTACTCAATCGGATATTTTAGTACAGTGGGTTGGTATATCGATCGATATTTTTTGTGGACGAAGGTGGATTCGATAAGTGATATTTTCGGCTTTGATATCATTATTGCTTTCATAGTACACTTTGCGCAGTTTATCACAGTAACCGGAGCCTTTATGACCAAGCCTGTAATTCTACATATTTGCCTCTCAGAAGGATGGGGGGGACTTGAAATGTACCCTGTCCGGATTGGAAGCAGGCTGTCTCAGGCTGGTTATCAGATTTTCGGTCTCTGCCTTCAGAACACACAAGTACACAAGATGATGAAACAGTCCGGACTTGAGACCTTTTCAGCAAAAAGTAAAAGTTCACTGCTCTTCGGTGATTTCTTCAGATTAGTTCGCTGGATTAAAGCAAATCATATTTCGGTCATTCATTGCCACAAGTCCGGCGACTTAGTCTTCGGGCGTTTGATTCGTTTGTTTTGTCCGGTACAGGTTGTTTTTACTGAGCATATGGGAAGTCAGCGGGAGAAAAAAGACTTTTATCATCGCTGGGTTTACCGCGGAGTCGATCTGGTGTTGTCTGTGAGTAATGCAACTTATCAGCGAAATATAAATGCTCTTCCTGTCCCGGCGGAAAAAATTTCCCGCCTTTGGTTAGGGACGGATATACCCGATGCGTCTCCTTCTTTACCCGAACAGATGGATGATATTAAGCGGGAACTGAATCTTCCTGATGGAGATCTGATTCTTGGTTCCGTTGGCCGGATTTGTGAGGGGAAAGGACATATTGAGTTAGTCCGTGCTTTTCAGTTGATTGAACAACAAAATCCCCGGACATTGTTAGTTATTGTGGGGGGGATAAACCCTCATGAAGGATGTGATCAGAATTATCTTCGCCGCTTAAAACAGGTCATTGCAGAGCTGGACTTAGAGGATAAGGTTTTCTTTACCGGCTTTATCTCAGATGTTCAACGGGTCTTTTCAGTCATTGATATCATCTGCTTACCTTATGCCAATGAAGCTTTTGGGTTAACTGCGATTGAATCGATGGCGGCTCAAAAACCGATTGTCGGGGCGAATACCGGTGCATTCCCTGAAATCTTTGAAGATACAGCTTTATTGTGTAATCCGCTGAATGAGGAAGAGATAGCAGACAGTATCACCACGTTAATCAGGCAGCAGGACTTAGCTGAAGCACTGGCATTAAAAGCCCGGAGAAGGGCTGTGGATGAATTCTCAATGGAAAAACATGTTCAGGAATTGCTGTCATTTTACTGCGATCTGGTGAGTAATCGTGTGGTCTTTGCCTGCCGTACCTGAGTGATTGTAACAATTTCCACTAAAACATGGTTTTAATGAATCGTACCAATGGTACTATTTGCTATTAATGTGTGTATTGTCTGAATAAAAATATATGAAAATTCTTGTCATAGGTCCTTCATGGATTGGTGATATGGTAATGTCGCAGAGCCTGTATATTGAGCTGAAAAAGCGTCATCCTGAATCAACAATTACGGTATTAGCGCCGAAGTGGTGTAACCCGGTTTTACAAAGAATGCCTCAGGTCGATCAGATTCTCGAAATGCCGATTGGTCACGGGACGTTTGATCTGAAAGGTCGCTGGAAAATTGGCCGGCAGCTCCTCCAGGAAAATTTTACACACGCATTTGTTCTGCCAAATTCTGCGAAATCGGCATTGATTCCGCTTTTTGCCGGGATTAAACACCGGATTGGCTGGAAAGGCGAGTCCCGGTATGGGCTACTGAATGATCTCAGACCCCGCAAGCAGGTTTTTCAGTATATGGTTGAGCGATACGTTGCATTAGCCAGCAGTAAAGAAAAGATGCGGGAAGAGGTTGCGCTGGAGATTTGTCCCAGACCCAGCCTGATGGTGGACTCTGAACAACAGGAAGATGTTTGTTCCCGTCTGGGTTTATCAAAAGACAGTAAAGTCGTTGGTATGTGTCCCGGAGCTGAATTTGGTCCGGCAAAGCGATGGCCGGAGCAATATTATGCTGAGCTTGCCCTATATCTGATTGAGCAGGGATATCAGGTGTGTATCTTTGGGTCTGCCAAAGATCAAACAGTGTCTCAGGCCATTTATCAGTCTCTGCCGGAAGCATCCCGGAATCAGTGTTTTGATTTGGCCGGGCAGACGTCTTTGTCTGAAGTGGTTGACTTACTGGCGATGTGCCATACTGTTTTTTGTAATGATTCGGGTCTGATGCATATTTCCGCTGCGGTTGGGTGCAGAGTTGTCGCTATCTATGGTTCTACATCGACTCGTTATACTCCGCCGTTGACTGAACGTTGTGCCGCTGTTCATACTGATATTCCGTGTCGGCCCTGTTTTAAAAGAGAGTGTCCTCTGGGGCATTTGAACTGTCTGAAGCAATTAAGTGTGCAGCAAGTGATTCAGGCATATGAGACATTGAAAATATCGTCTTCAGACAGTGAAATCATGTAGTAAAGTGATTATGGTAAAGTGATGCATATAACAAGAATTGATAGATTGAACCAAATAATATTTGGGTTGTTTGGCCTGTCTTTGTGTGTCTTTAAAGGCGGCATGTATTTATTTCCTGTTTTATTATTTATTACATTCTTTATATTAAAGCCTAAAAACATGATGCAAGATGAAATGATGAAGAAAATTATCTTCATTTCATTAGCTACGTTTAGTGTTGGCTTTTTATCTCAATTAGTTAATTTACAGTTTTACTCAGATCTCGGTTTTTATACTAAAAAAGCTATTTTTTTATTTTTAATTCCGGTATTACTGTTTTTTCTGAAAGATAAAGTCAATCAGAAAATGCTGTTCGGAGGGTTTGTCGTAGGATTGGTTGCAGCAAACATTTACTGTTATTATCTTTTCTTTCACTCTCACTTTACAATGAGTGAGTCCTTGGTAGATAGCTTCTGGGATATTCTCCGGTGGCGTGAAATATTGACATTCAGTTTATGTTTATCGATACCTCTCTTATTTCATAAGAATAGAAAAATAAAGTTACTTGCATTGTTACTCATTTTATTCTGTATTCCATCGGTTATTTTTAGTGGTGGCAGAGTAGTCTATTTTTCCGTAGTTATATCGGTTATTGCTTACTTTGCTTTGCTAAACCGGGACAAAATAAAACATTTTATTGTTTTCTTTGTGATTTTATCCGGATTAATATATTTTGTTCCCAATCCGGTTTTTAAAGCAATTGACCATCGTATCGGTTCAATCTTCAATACAGAATCAAATTATTCCAATATAGGTCGTATTCACATGTATAAAGAAGGTGTTATTTTTATATATGATCAAATGACCACTCACCCACGCCGGATTCTTTTCGGAATGGGGGAAAAAGGATTTAATAAAGAGTTTGTTCAGTATCTGAAGCAAAAGGGTAAATATGAACATTTGATGGAGATAACCAGCAGACAGTTCTCAGTAAGAGATCAACATAACTCTTTATTGAACACATTGAGTAAGCGGGGGATTTTTTATTTTATACTCTTCTATTCTTTAATACTGTTTATCTTTTTCAAAACATATCAATCTGCAGTGCTTGGAGATATATTCTCTCAGTCTGCATTAATATTGTTGGTCGGCTATTTTTCTATTGGGATGCTGTATGGGAATGCATTTAGCTTTGATACGATTATTATGTTTACACTGTGGTGTTTATTCTTTTCAATAAAAGATAATTATAAAACAGAACAGAAAGACTCGGTTGATGAAGAAACTGATTATATAAATAAGGGTGATTTATGAACGACTTTTTGAAATTAATTTTTAACCGGGGACTTCGTCTGTTTGGTAATTTAATCAAATTATTGTCTTATCCATTTCACTTTATTCTTCCAAAGCTTCGGTTTACGATTCCTGAATATTCGGAAGCAAAGGTTAAAAAAAGCACCGAGACTCAAATAACGAAGTTAATCTGGCAGACAAACTATTCCAATCGGTGCACATTACCTGTTTATATTAACTACTTATTTAATCGTTTAATGTCACTTGATTATGACTATCGGTATGTCAGTACTGAAGAACGTGAAGTTTTCATGAAAGATAATGCGCCACCTGAAGTTTATCAGGCTTACCTGAAGCTGAATGATGGTGCTGCTCAGGCTGATTTATGGCGTGTGACAACATTATATTTGCATGGCGGAATCTATATGGATATCGATGCAACATTAGTGACGCCATTACATAAAACGCTACAGGAAAATTACGATTCCCTGTTTATCAAATATAAAAAGAATACGGAATTTACTAACTTCTTTTTAGCCACGGCACCAAATAATCCTCTCTATAAATTAATTATTGATCAAATTGTTGATAATATTAATAACTTTGAATCACTAAAAAGTCAGAGTGCTTACGCAGTTACCGGGCCTTCGGTTGTAAATAAAGTTCTGAAAGATAAAACAGTCCCTTATAAGTCCCGGGATCATGTTTGTATACAGGGCACATTTACAAATGAGTACTTCCAGTATATGGATAAACCCCGGGGTAAATGGAATCATAAAAAACCGGGTGAGTTACTGAAGAAATAATTTACCAGGGGAAATTTGTCAGCCATTATACCCAGGCACCTTCAGGTTGTTTGAGTACAATGGCTTTGTTTATATCAGCTTTTGAGATAACTGATCAAACATCGAAATCACATCGTCAGCCTGAATGCGTTGCATCGCATTTTCATCTTTAACCCGGGTTCGCCAGTTTAATTGTGACATGTCTTTCTTCTGTTCGGCTTTCAGTGCTTCTGCATAGGCCGAAATGACATAATCGCGATAGTGATATGGCCCGGTTCTGTCCGGGTTATGATGCGCATACAGTCCAATGACCGGGGTATTCATTGCATTAGCCATATGTACCGGTCCGGTATCAGGGGCAATTAATAAATCGGCTTGATCAATCAATGCCAGCATCTGTTTCAGCGTACTTTTTCCGACTGTGTTTGTGACTGAAGCTGAAATTTTCTTCAGAATCTCATCGGTTAACTCCGTTTCGACCGGGGAAGGAGAGCCCGCTAAAATGACATGCCACCCGGAATGATGGGCATGCTCTATCACCTGAGCGTAGCCTTCCGGTGTCCAGTTTTTATATTTTTTGCTGGCACCGGCAACAATCACCAGATTCTTTTTTTGAGAATTCAGCTGATTGGATGCCCATTGTTTTTCTTCGTCTGAATAGCTGATCGTCCATGCAGGCTTGACATCTTTCACGCCCAGATGCTGAGCAAAAGCGAGAAACCCATCCAGTACATGAGGCTGCTCGGGTGAGGGTACTTTGACATTGGTAAACAGTGTCTGAAAATCCTGACTCCGTTTGGCATCAAACCCCAGCTTGTACCTGGCCTTTATTCCCACGGTAAGCAGACTTGCCCGAATTGCATACTGCATATGGAGCAGCGCATCAAAACGGCGGCCTTTTAACTGCTTCCAAACCTGTTTGTATGCCTGCCAGCCCTGTTTTTTATCGAAGACAATGACATCAACACCCGGGAGATCACCAATCAGCTGTGCTTCCAGCTTGCCTGTAATCCAGGTAATACGGGTTTGTGGCCAGTTGCGTTGAATTGCCTGAACCGCCGCGATCGCATTACACACATCACCAATGGCGGAGAGACGTAAAATGCAGACAGAACGGGGAGGAGATTGAAATAGTTCCATATCATCTGGATGAAAGTGCAGAAAAAAGTGATTATGCCAGAATTTCTGCTGAGAAGAAAATGAGCTTAATCTGAGCCAAACAGATCTCTGGTATAAACTTTATCGGCAACATCTTCTAAAACACCGGCCATGCGATTGGATATGATGATGTCGGATAACGCTTTGAATTCATCCAGATCAGTGCTGACTTTTGAATGATAAAAGTGTGTATCGGATAATAATGGTTCATAAATAATGACTTCAACACCTTTTGCATGCAGGCGTCTCATGATGCCTTGCACCGAAGATTCTCTGAAGTTATCTGAGCCGGATTTCATGATCAGACGATAGATTCCCACGACTTTCGGCTCACGCTGCATAATGCTTTCAGCGACAAAGTTTTTTCGGGTCTGATTCGCTTCAACAATCGCTCTGATCAGATTATTCGGAACGCTTTGATAGTTCGCAAGTAACTGTTTGGTATCTTTAGGTAAACAGTAGCCGCCATAACCGAATGACGGATTATTGTAATGATGGCCGATTCTGGGATCTGAGCAAACGCCTTCGATGATTTGCCGGGTGTCCAGATGATGGGTTTCTGCATAACTGTCTAATTCGTTAAAATAAGCAATGCGCATCGCTAAGTAAGTATTGGAAAACAGCTTAATTGCTTCGGCTTCAGTCGAATCTGTGAAAAGAATGGGGATGTCTGTTTTTATGGCACCTTCAGACATTAATCCGGCAAATTTTCGGGCTTTTTCGCTGTCTTCTCCAACGATAATTCTTGATGGGTGCAAATTGTCATAAAGTGCCTTGCCTTCGCGCAGAAATTCCGGAGAAAAGATCAGATTATTATGGCCTGTCTGGTGTTTGATTCTTTGCGTAAAACCTACCGGAATCGTTGATTTAATAATGATTGTCGCCAGCGGATTGTATTCAATGACATCCTGAATCACGGATTCGACAGATGAAGTATTAAAATAGTTGGTTTGCGGGTCATAATCCGTCGGTGTCGCAATAATGATAAAGTCAGCATTATCATAAGCTTCAGCAGGATTGAGCGTTGCTTTGAAATCGAGTTCCCGGGTTTGCAGGTAGGACTCGATGTCTTTATCAGCTACCGGAGATTGTTTGTTATTTAACAGAGATACTTTTTCCTCAATAATATCCAGTGCGATAACCTGATGATTCTGAGCCAGTAAAATGGCATTTGATAAACCGACATAGCCGGTTCCGACAACGGCAATTTTCATGGAATATAACCTCATCTCTTTGCTGGTTAACAAGCAAAGATGCCCGTAACTATCACGGACATCATGAGATCAGGTTATGAGCGAAATATGAACTACTGATTAATGATTTGTAAATATTCTGCGACGCCTTCGGCGACGGTTTTGAACTGAATATCACAGCCAGCCTGACGCAGTTTGGTTAAGTCAGCCTGAGTGAATTCCTGGTACGCGCCTTTCAGATGTTCAGGGAATGGAATGGTTTCGATCTGTCCCTGTCCGTGATATTGAATCACAGCTTTCGCAACTTCTTCAAATGATTCTGCCCGGCCTGTACCACAGTTAAAAATGCCTGATACGCCATGCTCAAGGAACCAAAGGTTCACTTCACAGACGTCACCGACATAGATAAAATCGCGGATAAAGTGTTCACTGCCTTCAAATAATTTAGGGTTTTCACCTGCATTCATCTGGTTATTCAGATGGAATGCAACGGATGCCATTGAGCCTTTATGATTCTCTCTGGGACCGTAAACATTGAAATATCTGAACCCGGTAATCTGAGAGAGTTTCTCACCATGCGTTTCTGCATCCTGCCACAACCGGCGGACATAAGTGTCGAAGAGTTGTTTTGAATAGCCGTAAACGTTGAGTGCACCTTCATATTCCGGTGATTCAATGAATGTTTTTGTTTCACCGTAAGTTGCCGCAGAGGAGGCGTACAGAAACGGGATTTCCCGGTCCAGGCAATAATGAAGAAGCTCTTTTGAATACTCATAATTGTTGAGCATCATATATTTGCCGTCCCACTCTGTGGTCGCGGAACATGCACCTTCATGAAAAACTGCTTCAATGGGTCCGAAGTCATCACCGGCCATGATTTGGGTCAGAAAGTCATCACGATCCATGTAATCGGCAATATTTAAATCAACCAGATTTTTAAATTTCTTTCCATCTTTCAGGTGATCTACAACCAAAATATCGTCAATCCCCCGGTTATTCAGTGCCTTGACAATATTGCTGCCAATCATGCCTGCACCACCCGTTACAATGATCATGTTCCTATCCTTCATCGAATGTAAGTACTGTTATCTAGTATAACGAATCTGTATCTGGTTGTAATTGCAGATATACCCAACGACCTGGAGAGACAGTACTCAGTTGGATTTGTTGACTTCTGATGTAAGGTGTTGATTTGCAGATGTCGCGTTTACGTTGACAATATATACCCAAACAACCTGCATCTTCAGGTTGTTTGGGTATATTGGCTTATCTGCGTTGAGTTCAGACAATTATTTCTATAAATTGGGACGCGGTTTATCGACCCGTAATCCCCAAATCCGGAGGTATGAATTGATGATGAATGTGGCCGTTATTTTGTCGGCATATAATGGTGAAACTTATTTACGAGAACAAATTGATTCAATTCTTACTCAGTCATATCAAAATTTTAAGCTCTATATTCGCGATGACGGGTCGCAGGATCAGACCCGGAAAATTCTGCAAGACTACGAAGAAAAAGATGCCAGAGTGACAGTTTTCTGCGGAGAAAACGTGGGTTGTATCCACTCTTTTCTGCTCGCAGCAAAGGATGTTGATGCGGATATCTATCTGTTTAGTGATCAGGATGATATCTGGATGAAAGAGAAAATCGCCTGGGCTGTTACGTATTTTGAACAGCAAGACTCCTCAATACCACAGCTATACCATTCTGATTTATGTGTTGTAGATTCCCGTATGCAGAAATTGCATGACTCTTTTATGTCATATCAGGGACTGGATGCGGCGGATGCAATGCAGAAAAAGACCCTCTTTATCCAAAACTTTGTTGTGGGCTGTTCGATGGCTGTCAATAAATGTTTACTTGAGCGCCTTTTTATCAAGGGTATACCTGAAGACATTGCCATGCATGACTGGTGGATGGCTTTAATTGCAAGAACTCAGGGGCAGATGTATTTTGACTCCAGGGCCACTCTGTTCTATCGCCAGCATGAGCGTAATGTGCTTGGGGCACAGAAAAGATCGTTGGCGACTTATATCCGCGCTTTGGTTTCCGGTCAGGGAATCAAGCGGTTTGTGAAATTCAGAAGCTTAGCTGCAGCGCAGGCAGAATCTTTCCTGAAAACTTATCAAGCGTACCTGACCCCGGAGTATCAATCAGATTTAAAGGCGGTTTGTTCACTGGGGGAGAAGCAAGGCTTAACCGGCGTATACCGGTGTTTTTCTTCAGGGATTTACCTGCAGGGCATATGTCGTAATCTGGCGTTAATTTATGCTGCATTTTGTGATTATCTGCTGTGTTTTAAGCATAGATAATGTCCAGGGTGTCGTTTTGCACACCGCTTTCTTTTGCTGGGATAAATCGTTAAGATGTACGGCCTTAAAGGGCAGACCTGCAGTTGCAGGTTTGTGTCGTCAGAAAAAAGAAAAGGTGTATTGTGCGAATTTTAGTCACTGGTGGTGCAGGCTTTATCGGCTCTGCAGTTATTCGGCATTTGATCAAAGATACAGAGCATGAAGTACTGAATCTGGATAAACTGACTTATGCCGGCAATCTGGAATCTTTGAAAGAAATTCAGGACTCAGAGCGATATTGCTTTGTTCACGCTGATATTTGTGACGCTGCTGCCATGAAGCAGACTCTGGAGTCATTCCAGCCCCAAATCGTCATGCATCTGGCTGCTGAAAGTCATGTGGACCGTTCAATTGACGGACCGTCAGCATTTATTCAGACAAACATTGTTGGCACCTATACGTTACTGGAAGCTGTCAGAAACTACTGGTCATCACTGTCTGAGAAAGAACAGCAACAATTCCGTTTTCATCATATCTCGACTGATGAAGTCTATGGCGATTTACCGCATCCGAATGATTCTGCTTCCGGTTCCCCTTTACCGCTTTTCGAAGAAACAACCGCTTACAAGCCAAGCAGCCCTTACTCTGCTTCCAAAGCATCGAGTGATCATTTAGTCAGAGCATGGCACCGGACTTATGGTTTACCAACGATTGTGACCAACTGTTCGAATAATTATGGTCCTTATCATTTCCCTGAAAAACTGATTCCGCTTGTGATTCTCAATGCACTTGATGGCAAACCTCTGCCTGTTTACGGAAGTGGTGACCAAATCCGGGACTGGCTGTTTGTTGAAGACCATGCCAGAGCTTTGGTATTGGTTGCGACTCAGGGCGAAATCGATGAAACCTATAACATCGGTGGTCATAATGAAAAACAGAATATCGAAGTGGTGCATACCATTTGTGACATTCTGGATAAGTTCGTTCCCAAAGAAACTTCCTATCGTGAACAAATCCGCTTTGTTGATGATCGTCCGGGACATGACCGTCGTTACGCGATTGATTCAGGGAAAATTGCCAGAGAACTGGGGTGGAAACCGGTCGAGTCTTTTGAATCCGGTATTATGAAGACTGTTCAGTGGTATCTGGATAATATGGACTGGGTTGAACACATTCAAAGTGGTGATTATCAGGACTGGATTCACCAACAGTACGGAGAGAAGTAGATGACGATTCTGCTATTCGGAAAAAACGGCCAGGTGGGTTGGGAACTACAACGAGCTCTGAGTTATTTTGGTGAAGTGATTGCGTTGGATTCTGACAGTCCGGATTATTGTGGTGATTTCTTGAACCCGGCAGGTATTGAGCAGACGATTCTGGATATCAAGCCGGATGTTATCGTTAACGCCGCGGCTTATACGGCAGTTGATCAGGCGGAGTCTGATCAACAGACTGCAATGATGGTGAATGCGGATACGGTTGGTGTGATTGCAAAAGCGGCTCATCAGGTGAATGCTTTACTGGTTCATTATTCAACGGATTATGTTTTTGATGGCTCAGGCGAAACACCGAGGCAGGAAACCGATGCCGTTGCGCCTTTGAATGTGTATGGACAGACGAAACTACAGGGTGAAGAACTGATTCGTCAGCATTGCCCCAAACATCTGATTTTCAGAACCAGTTGGGTCTTTGCTTCCAGAGGCAAAAATTTTGCCGGGACCATGCTGAAATTAGCGCAGGAACGGGAAGTTTTATCTGTTGTGGCTGATCAGCATGGTGCACCAACCAGTGCGGAACTCCTTGCCGATTGTACAACGCTGGCTATCAGACATAGTTTTGACAACCCGGATTGCTACGGGCTTTATCATTTAGTCGCGAAAGGTGAAACAACCTGGTTTGAGTATGCTAAATATGTCTTTGAAGTCGCGCGGGAATCCGGTGTTGAGCTGGCGGTGAAAGAAGTGAAGCCTGTAGCGACGTCTGAATTTCCTGTGCCAGCTCCCCGTCCCGGGAATTCGCGGTTAAATACCCGACATTTTGAACAAACATTTCATCTGAATTTACCTGACTGGCGGTTAGGTGTAAGTCGGATGCTTGCAGAAACATTAGGATCAACATCATGAACAGAAAGGGGATTATTTTAGCGGGTGGTTCAGGTACCCGGCTTTATCCTGTGACAATGGCAGTCAGTAAGCAACTGTTACCTATTTACGACAAGCCAATGATTTATTATCCGCTGACAACGCTGATGTTGGCTGATATCCGTGAAATATTGATTATCAGCACACCTCAGGACACACCTCGTTTTGAACAATTGTTAGGGGACGGTAGCCAGTGGGGGATTTCCCTTCAGTATGCGGTTCAGGAAAAACCTGAAGGCTTGGCTCAGGCATTTATTATTGCGGAAGAATTTCTGAATGGCGCTCCGAGTGCTTTGATTCTGGGCGATAATATTTTCTATGGTCATGATTTGCAGAAGCAGCTTGAAACCGCGGCTGCTCAGAAAGATGGTGCAACTGTCTTTGCTTATCATGTGACGGATCCTGAACGTTATGGTGTGGTTGAATTTGACCCGGAAGGGCGTGCCGTTTCATTAGAAGAAAAACCAGCGCAACCGAAGAGTAATTTTGCGGTGACCGGGCTTTATTTTTATGATCATCAAGCGGTTGAAATCGCGAAAAGCCTGAAGCCTTCAGCCAGAGGTGAATTCGAAATTACAGATCTGAACCGGATTTATCTTGAACAAAACACCCTTTCCGTTGCAAAAATGGGGCGTGGATTTGCGTGGTTTGATACCGGAACGCATGAAAGTTTAATTGGGGCCAGTAACTTTATTCAGACGATTGAACAGCGTCAGGGACTGAAAGTTGCCTGTCCTGAAGAAATTGCTTACAGAAAAGGTTTTATCAGTAAAGAGAAAGTCCTTGAGTGTGCCCGGACTTTGGCAAAAAATGCGTATGGTCAGTACCTGATGAGAATCACTGAGAGAGACGATTAAAATGAAAGCAATTCCAACTGAAATTGAAGATGTATTCATCATCGAACCTCAGGTTTTCGGCGATGATCGGGGTTTTTTCTTTGAGAGTTTCAATCATCAGAAATTTGAACAGGCGATTGGCCAGACAGTCGAATTTGTCCAGGACAATCATTCCCGTTCAATCAGAAATGTGGTCAGAGGACTACATTATCAGGCTGAGCACGCTCAGGGGAAGTTAGTCCGTTGCGTTTTGGGTGAAGTGGTTGATGTTGCCGTTGATATCCGGAAAGATTCTCCGACGTTTGGCAAAGTGGTTACCGTCAACTTAAGTGCGGAAAATAAACGGCAACTGTGGGTTCCTGCGGGTCTGGCTCACGGATTCAGTGTGCTGTCTGATGTGGCTGAGTTTCTTTACAAAACCACAGATTATTATCATCCGGAGTCTGAGCGCTGTATTGCGTGGAATGATCCTGACTTGAATGTTGACTGGCAAATCACAGGCGAGCCTCAACTTTCTGAAAAAGATAAGAAAGGTTGTGCTTTCTCATCGATTTAAGTCACTTAAGCATCTGTCATACGTTCTGTATGACAGCATGCAGGAATAGATATGTTGATTTCCGCTCAGTATTTTTCTTTATTTAAATCGATGGTTCGCAGAGAAATTCAGGCAAAGTATCAGGGAACTTTGCTTGGTTTTTTGTGGAATCTGGTCACGCCGCTTTTGATGCTGGCGATCTATGCGACGGTGTTTTTGGCTGTATTTAAAGCAAAATGGCATATGGCCGATCAGGCTCAGGCTGATTATGGATTAATGTTATTTATTGGTATTTTGACGCATGGCTATATGGCTGAGGTACTGACTGCATCAAGCAATGTCATTCGCAATAATACCAATCTGATTAAAAAAGTTCGCTTTCCGGTTAAAATGTTGCCGCTGGTAACGATTGCCAGTGCGGGTGTGAATTATTTACTCGGTCTTTGCATGGCTTTCGTTTACGGTTTAGCTCAGGGATATATTCATCAGTTTCAAGGGTTGATTTACCTTCCTCTGATTATCGCAGTTTACGTGGTGACACTGACTGCTATCTCCTACCTGGTGGCAGCTCTGGGTGTCTTTCTTCGTGATATTTCTCAGATGATGCCGGTATTAATTACTGTATTATTATTTACCAGTACAGTATTCTTCTCGGTTCATTCTGCGCCAGATATGCTGGTGAAAATTATTTATCTGAATCCGATCAGTCCTGTTGCGGATTCGATTCGGGATATTTTATATGGATATGCCCCCGACTTTAAACATCTGTTTTGGTTATTTGTTGTAAGCGTGCTGGGGTGTGTTTTTAGTTACAAACTGTTCTGTCGTTTAAGACCTGGTTTTGCAGATGTCTTATAGATCGATTGAAACAGCTGGCGGGGATATATGCGATTAGGTGAGCTTCTTAAACAAAAACTTCTGATCACCGATGAAGATATCGATCAAATATTATTGTTACAGGAAAATGCCAGTATCGGGGAACGAGCCAGATTTGGCGAACTATGTGTTTCCCATGGTTTGTGTTCTGAGCAGGATGTTCTGCTGGCATTATCAGAACAACTGGAAATACCGGTGCTTGCCGATGTGATTGAGCAGTATTGTGATGGTGATTTGCCTTCGAATGAACTGGCACTGGATATGTTCCCGGCTGAGTGGTGGCAAAGGCAGCAGGCATATCCCCTTTATCAGAATGATAAAAATGAAATCTATGTCGCTCAGGCAGATATTTGGGACGATTTTATTTTCGAAACCATCTTAAGAGAGCATCACCTTCAGGTCATACCGGTACTGAGTTCAAACTACGAACTGAGACAACTGCTCAGTAATGTGGATGAACAACAGGCGCAAAGTGCAACCCTGAACAGTCAGGAAAGCAGTTCAGCGCCGGTGGTTAAATTTGTTAACGAATGTATTCAGCGGGCGATTAAAGAGAATGCGTCGGATATTCACTTTGAGGTGAATAAACAACAGTTTCTGGTGCGGTACCGGGTGGATGGTGTACTCCGGACGGTTGACCAGCCGGGGATGGCGCAACATGCAGCAATTCTTTCAAGAATCAAACTGATGGCCGGGCTGGATATTTCTGAGAAACGTCTGCCGCAGGATGGCCGGATCCGGGTGCGTTTATCCGGGTTACAGGTCGATATCCGGGTTGCAACCACACCCACAGTTTATGGGGAAAATGCAGTGCTGCGTTTGCTGGCGAATGAACAGCATCATACCTCCCAGCAAGTGAAAGAACTGGATATGCTGCCGGATCAAAAAGCCATCATCCAGGAGATTATGCATAAGAAAACGGGGATCTTTTTGATTACCGGTCCGACAGGGAGCGGTAAAACGACTTCTCTGTATACGCTCTTAGGTCAGCTGAATGATGAGCAGACCAAAATCATCACCGTTGAAGACCCGGTTGAGTACCAGATGAAAGGGTTGACCCAGATTCAGGTTAACAGTGAAATCGGGCTGACTTTTGCCAGCGTTCTGCGTTCTGCGCTTCGTCAGGATCCGGATATTATGCTGATTGGTGAGATGCGGGATAAAGAAACTGCACAAATTGCGATCCAGTCTTCTTTGACGGGTCACTTTGTTTTATCCACCTTGCACACCAATGATGCGCCAAGCAGTTTCATTCGTTTAAAAGATATCGGTATTCCGGATTATCTGATCAAGTCCACTGTGGTCGGCGTTATGGCGCAGCGTCTGGTTCGGCGCTTATGTCCGCATTGCCGGACACCTGATTTTTCCGGAGAACAAAAGGCGGCTCATCTTGGATTTGCTGAGGTGAATGAGAAGTGGGGCGGTTTACTCGAAAATTCTCCGGTCTGGTATCAGGCGAATGGTTGTGAGCACTGTAATGAGACCGGATATCATGGTCGTCTGGCTATTTTCGAGCTGTTAGGCTGGTCGGCTGAAGAGACTGCCGAGCTGGAGATGGAAGATTTACAGGGCGTGGTTGAAAAACAGAAAATGCGGACGCTTAAGCAAGATGCATTACTGCGGGCCGCTCTGGGCGAAACGACACTGGATGAAGTGCTGAGAGTGGTAGGCTAGTCATGAAACAATTTAAGTTTGTTGCACGACGCAAGGATGGCTCGCTGACAGACGGCTGGATCAGTGCTGACAGTGAACAACAGGCGCGCCGTATGCTGGCGGAACAGCAGCGGCAGGTGGTGATGCTGACGCCTTTCAAAGCCAAATCCAATAAAAAAGTCAGCCGTGAAGCATTGATCACGACATTACGTGAACTGGCAACGCTGAGAGAAAGTGGCATGGCGCTCGATCAGTGTATGGCGTCTCTGTATGAGAGTACTGAGGACGACGTATTACGGGTTGCCCTGAAACGTTTGCATTATGATGTTGAGAGTGGTTCCAGCCTTTCTGATGCGATTGCCGCACAGCCGGAAGTCTTCCCGTTTTATGCGGCTTCAATGCTCAAGCTGGGAGAAGCCAGTGGTAAGCTCGGAGAAGCTTTATTCAGTATTTCAGAGCGGATTGAACGCGAAGAGCAACTGGTGAGTGAAGTCAAATCAGCACTGACTTATCCGGCTTTTCTGCTCATTGTCTGTGTCGTTGTGCTCTTCTTTATGTTTATGTACGTCATTCCTAACTTTGAGACCATGGTTCAGGATGCCAGAGATGCCGGCATGCTGGGCAATCTGCTGTCTGTTTCCCGGTTTTTGAATGACAATATTACGGTGATTTCTATCGGACTGGCCGCCTTAGGCGGTGGTCTGTATTACGGCTTTCGTTATGGCTCTTTATTGCAGTCGCTGATTCAGCTGCTGACCAAAATCCCGATGTTCAGAGAATTAGTTGATGCATGGAATATTGTGCAGTTCTCAAGCAGTATGCAGCGCTTGCTTGAATCCGGTGTTGAGCTGGTTGAATCTGTGGAAATTACCCGTAACGGGATTTCTGATGAAGTGCTGAGAAAGCGTTTGGGCTACGTCGTGACCGGGGTCAGGGAAGGGAAAGGACTGGCCGATTCTCTGGGAGAGTTTGATTTATTTCCGTCGATGGTTCGTCGTTTGATTAAAACCGGGGAGGCGGGTGCATCTTTGGTCCCTTGTTTCCGGGAAATTAACAATTTATATGAAAGACGTTTGTCGAAAGGCTTAAAACGTTTTTTATCGATTTTAGAGCCGTTGGTGATTGTTGTGATGGGAGGGATCGTCGGCAGTATCATGATCATCCTGATTTCCGGCATTATCTCGGTGAATGATATTAATTTTTAACGATTTGAGGATAGTAATGAAAACAACACAAACCACACAATCCAGACAGGATGGTTTTACTTTAATCGAACTGCTTGTTGTTCTTGTTCTGATCTCTTTGCTGGCCGGACTGGTCGGGCCGAAACTGTTTAAGCAGGTTGGGTCGTCAAAGACAAAAATTGCCAATGCCCAGATTGAGCTGCTGACTTCTGCTTTAAAAACTTATCGTCTCGATATGGGGAACTATCCAACCACAGAACAGGGTCTGAAAGCGCTGATGGAAGCGCCGGATGATGAGAGTTCTTCGATGTGGAATGGCCCGTATCTGGCAAAAGACATCCCGTTAGATCCGTGGAATCATGCTTATCACTATAAGTTAAACCCTGATTATGAATTTTCTCTGTACTCTTATGGCCGGGATGACAAAGAAGGCGGTGACGGAGAAGATCAGGATGTTGGTGTGAAGTAATGAATCACCATCGGTTGGGAAAGCCATCAGGTTTTACTCTTATCGAATTAATCATTGTGATTGCTTTGATTGCGTTAATGAGTGCTGTTGTCGTACCAAGACTTTGGGGGAGTTATTCTCAGCTCAAGCAGAAGAAAAAGCTTGAAGCATTCTGGTCTGAAGTTCGTTCAGAAGCCCTCAAATATAATCAGGCTGGTGAGAGTTTCCTGTTTGATAGTCAACAAGAACAATGGCAGCTGCTGGCTCAAAAGACTCAGCTGGAAATTCTGCCAAACCACCCGGATGACCAGTTTGTTATCCGGGCTGATGGTTTTACTCAGCATGGTGAAGTGCATTTACTGGTTCTTCCGGAAAAAATCAGATGGAAAATCACAATATCGATGCCTGACGGGAGTGTGCATTTTGCCCGTTACTAATCATTTAAAGCGACTCAGAGGGTTCACTTTAATCGAGGTATTAATTGCGTTAGCCATTTTATCAGCTGGTTTTGCTGTGATTTTTCCCAGCTTTCAGCAAAATATTATCGTGGGTGAAAAAATTCATCAGAGTCAGCTGAAGATCATGACAGAGCGCTCTCTTTTTACCAAACTGAGTCAGATTAATCCGGCAAAAAAGCAAAGTGGTCAGGGAAGTTTAGGCGATGTCTATTTTAAATGGCAGGCTCGCCCAATCAGCCCGTTACTCCAGATGAAAACTGCGGGTGAGCAAATCGAAGAGTATGCACAGATGTATCGGTTTAGTGTGTCATACCATCTCGGGGGAAAAGATTTCTCATTTGAATTTGAAAAGATGGGCGTGCAGGAGACATTGCGTGGGTAGGAAGCGCACACTATCTGGCTTTACTTTAGTTGAAATGCTGGTGTCGCTGGCTATTTTTTCTGCTGTACTGTCGATCGTCATCTCCGGGCTGCATCAGGGGCAAGTTCAGTGGGAACAAGGGGCCCGGCAATTGGATCAGGCTGATTATATGATGAAGCGGCAATCCTGGCTCCGGCAGTTATTTGCTCAGGCTAATACAGCAACCTTTCGGATTACTTATGGAATGGAAGCGCCCTATTTTAACGGAAATGAACAAAGCCTGTCTTTTATTTCCGATGCTCCGATTATTTCCGGGCCGGGAACTTATGCAACTGTCAGGCTGGAGCTGCTCCCGCAGGATAACGGGCTGTTTGAGCTTACTTTTACTCAGAAGCCTTATAGTGACCCTTATCTAAATCCCGAAGCCGATCTGAGTGATGGGGCATCACTGGTTTTATTAGAGGATATCCAAAGCTTGTCGTGGAAATATTTTCTGGCTGCGCGGACGGAGGCAACGCCAATGGAGATTACCTACAACAGGTTCACACCGCGCCCGGAGGGCTATTGGGATGATGAATATGATGCTAATTTTGAACAGGCCTTACCACAATATGTTCAGATGAATTTCAAGATAAAGAACCATCAGTATGTCTGGTATTTTGAGCTACCGGTGAAGCCTTTAGCGTTAATTCAGGAGTCTCAGATTGTTGTTAATTAAGTCCGGAAATATAAAACAGTCCGGGGCCATTTTACCGCTGACACTCATTATACTGGCTGTTTTAACTGTGCTGGTAGGATCTCTGTTATCCCGGGGACAGGAACAGGCCGATAAAACGCTTCGCTTGAATAAGCAGTGGCAGGCTCGCCTGGCGATCAATAATGCTGAGCAACGGGTACTGTTTGCTATGATGGTCGGCGATCAGCTTCCCGGAGGCTATCAGCTTGGAGAGACATTACTCCTGACTGATTCAAGCAATACAAAACTCTCGAATAATGTTTGGGTGTCTATTCAGGATCATGCTGGATTAGTCAGTTTGAGCTTTATTGATAAAAGTGCGCTAACTGAGTTAATTCGTAGCTATATTGATGGTCCGGATTCAATCCGAATTGCCCAGTCTGTAATCGACTGGCAGTTGCCGGTAAAAGATGCGCCGTTTTTATTTCAGGGTTCTGAAGGGCAGGCTTTGCCCCGTAATTCACCTTTCAGAAGTCTTGATGAGTTGATGCTTATTCCGGGGATTACCAGCCAAATTTATAATGGCAAAAGAAATCTGGCAGAAGAAGAAAATCCGGATAGTGATGAAAAAGAGTCATCTGAATGGCCAAAATTTGGACTTCGGGATTTATTGAGTGTCCGGGCTGCAGAGTCAGATGGGATTAATTTTTCTTCAGTACCGGATGCGATATTATCAAGGGTCTATCATGTCACGCCTTATAATCTGGATGTATTAAGACGGATGAAAAAAAGAGGAAACTGGACCGGCGTACGCCGCTTTTTAGCCAGTAATAATATTTCAACAGGGTCGGCGGATAGTGTTCCCAGTAGCTTTTATACCATTCGTTTTCAATATCAGGGAATTCAGGCTCGCGGAATTTACCGGGTGCTGCCGCGTATGCTTCCAACACCAAGGTTAATATGGTATTTTCCGGACAATTTCAGATACTTCTCTCAATTAAAGTAATAAACAGGTGTCATAGTGATTCATAAAATCCAGCGGCAATGGTGTATATGGCCAGAAGGAAGCCTTCAGGGAACAGAACCAGAAGGCAGAGTTTCTCGCTGGGATAAAGTTGTCGGACTTATCCCTCAGTCCCGGTGTCTGTTTAAAATCTTTTATTACAATATTGAACTGATCCCACAAAAAGATCTGGAACAATGTGTTGAGAACGAAATCTCACAGCTGACAAGCTGGAATAACCCTCACTGTTTTTTTCTGGTGAATAAAGTTGATGAAAACTGGCAGGTGATTACCTGGGTATGGGATGATGACCAGATTCAGTTTGGTTGTCCGGTTACACATAAACTTCCTGCACTTGCTTACTTTTTGGGCAGAACCAGAGCCTCCCAGGGTATTCTGTATTATTCCGAAGCTGTCAATGACAGCTCCGCTCAGGCGTGGGCCATTACCTGGAAAAATGTTTCTGTTGTTGAGCATTTGTATCCGATGAATTCTCCGATTCATGCCCGGGTCATCAAACAGCTTTTAGATGACGAACAGGAAAGCATGTCGCTTTACTCGAATCTTGAAGATGTTTCATTGTTAGATGGATATCCGGTGAAACCGCTTCATCATCATGTCAAATCTAAAGTGATGACCAAGGCGAAATGTTCTGCACAGTTAGAGTTTGATAATCCATGGATTTACTGGCGAACAATGCTCTGGGCGCTGTGTCTCTTTTGTGTGTATTTAGTCGCTGATGCCTCATTGTTGAAGTATGAACAGAGCCACTTTTCTGAGCTTGTGTCTCAGAAGCAGCAGACAACATTAAGTATCCAGAATCAACGTTCCCGCTATGAAGATAACAAGCGATTTGTCGAGCAGGCGATGCTGGCCAAAGAGAAACAGCAGTTTATCGCCATACTATTAGAAGAGTTGACAACAAAACTGGCAAAAGATGTCATGATTACCAAATTGACTTATGATCAGAAAAGCATACTGCTTGAAGGAACGGTACAGAATTCTACCGGCGTCTTGGAATCATTATCGAATATCTCATTTGTGAAAGAAGCACGTTTACTGGGGGAGGTTGTTCCGACCGGAAATGAGCGGCAGAAATTCAGAGCAGAAGTGTCACTCAGGGAGTTGAAGTAATGGACGATTTTTTACAATCCCTGAGAGATGGTCAGTGGAAAGAAGAGTTATCCAGCCCACTTGTTCAATGGGGGGGATTAGTGTGTGTGTTGATTTTCTTATGGTGGGTTGGTGTCGGACCATATTATGAATGGCGGGCTGAGGTTAAATCCCGAATCGATCAGCAATATGTACGCCTGTCCAGATTACAGGTATTAGAAAACAGCCGGGAAAATATCCGGACTGAAACGAATCACTTAAACAAACAACTTGCTGTTGCAAAAGCTGAATTACTCAAAGAAAGAACTCAAAGCCGGGCAATTTCAGCTCAGGTTGACCGTTTTGAAGATGTTTATAAGCCACATGGTCTAAAGCTGAAAGGGCGTCTGTTTGGTGAACCTGATGTCATTCCTTATCTGGGTGAAAAAGTTGAGTCGCGCTGGCGTTTACTGGGGAAAACCGATGATATTCTGGCAATGCTTTATGACTTAGCTCATGCGAAGACTCTGATGGTTCCGGTATCTGTTCAGATCAAAAAATCGACAGAAAGGCGTCGGGGGCGTAAGAACAGTGAAAATGCTCCTGATTACGAAATATCAATGACACTCAACAGTTATCGTTTACTCCCGATGAAAGATATAAAAAGACGTAAGTGACTATGAATCAGAGACCTTTAATTCCTCATCCAAAGTTAATGATTTCCTTTGCCGGAGTGCTGTTATTACATCTTGTATTTACTTATCTGTCATTGTCTTATGTCGATGGTAACGATAAAGTAATTCAGCTCTCTCCAGTCAGAGAATCTGGAACTCCGCCAGCGATAGCGCCTTCCGGGAATATTTTTTCTTTGGATCGGGTCATTGCCATTTCATCTGATGAGCAGGAAACGAAAGAGAAAAAAGAGGAGTCGGATGATTATCAGTTAGGGAGTATTGTGCGTGAAGGCAATCAAATGAAAGCTGTATTTATTAGTAATGATAAGAGAGTCATTCTCGGCGTTGGCGAAAACTTGCCTCATACAGGCAAGGTGACACAGATTAAAGATAATTTAGTGACGACTCAGAGTGATAATGGTGATATTCGTCACTGGCAGCTTTTCCCAACTTTTAACCCGGTTAAACAATCAGGAACGACAGGAACTAAAGATTAAATGAGCAGAGTTATGATGAAACATCAACGCCATATCTTACGTGCTACCGTAATATTTGGGGCTAGTGTTATGTTTGGTTGCGCGAATTTTCAGCCGCTTCCCAAAGATGTAACTCCGGCTCCGGCGAAACTATCCAGTGAGAGTACGCCTGATAATCTGGCATTTGATAGCCACAAGACCAAAAATGATGAAGGCAACCTTAAAAATGGCGATTATGCTGAGTTTAAAATCAGGGATATAAAAAAAGCGCCTGTATTACAGATAGGGACTCAGCATGAACAGATGGCTGGGTTAAAGTTACCTGAAGAACCTGTGAGTTTGAATGCTGATAGTTTACCGCTTCAACATTTCATTAACCTGGCTTTGGGGGATGTTTTAAAACTGAGTTATCTGATTGATTCTGATTTAGAAAAGAAGAAGACAAAGATTACCCTGAGAGTGAATAAGCCTGTGACGGCTAAACGACTATTAGGGCTGGTGGAAGAAGCATTGCAGGTCAATGGTGTTGCTTTGGCTCAGGATGATGATCTCATTAAGGTAATTCCATCTTCAAAGGCAAGTAGTGCTGCGCCGGTGATGATGCAGGAATCTGTGAAACCTTTATTACGTTATGGAAAAGTGACAGAGATTATTCCGGTTTATTATATGGGAGTCAGTCAGGCTTCTTCGCTGGCGACGAAGTTATTCAGAGAAGGCCGGGGTGGTTCGGTTTTGATGCAGCCTCATCTCAGTTCTTTGATGGTGGTTGCTGTGCCTGATGATATTGAAAAATTTCGTGTATTGCTGAAGCAGCTGGATGTACCAAATAGTGTGTCCGATTATATGTCCTTAGTTTCTCCCCGTTTTTTAACTGCTGGTAGCCTTGCCAGTCAGCTACAGGTCGCATTAAATGCTGCTTCTATCCCTGTTTCGGTCAGTGGGGGGTTGAACGGTGTTATTTTGAAAGTATTAAACAACGAGCAACTGATAATGACGTCAAATTCAAAAAACTGGCTGAATTATGCAGAAAATTGGGTTAAGCGGCTGGATATACCACCAAAAACCGAAGCAGAACATAAAGGTATCTATGTTTATTATATGAAAAACACCAAAGCGAAAGATACCTGGGGCGTTGTAAAAACTATTTTTAGTGATGGGAAAAGTAGTCGTACGAAAACCTCTGAAGTTGCCTCCCAGAATATTTTGGCATCCTCACAGCAACAAAATCAACGCTCAGTCACATCTTCTGTTCAGGGAATTACCCCCGGAAATACGGGGATGAAGCAACGCCGTACAACAACAACAGAGACGATGAGTGTTGTCGGTAAAAATTATAAGGTCGTAGTTGATGATGATCGCAATGCGTTAATATTTCAGGGATCCTATCAGAATTATCAGCAACTGGTTGATTTGTTAGCTTATGTTGATAAGCGTCCCAGACAAGTATTACTGAAAGCGACCATTGCTGAAGTTAGTTTAACTGATGCCTATAGTCTGGGGCTGGATTGGACCGATGGTGGTAAAAGTTCTGATGTGACAGGAAGTACCAGCGTGACACCGAGCGATGCTTCGAGTTATTTGAGTCTTACTGGTCTTTTCGGTGATTTTACCGCTAAGTTTAACGCATTGTTATCCAATGGTAAGGTCCAGGTACTGTCCAGCCCTAAAATATTAGCTCTGGATGGTGAGTCGGCTTCGATTGATATTGGTCAGCAGATTCAGGTGATTACCGGATCAGTCTCCGGAACCGATAGTGATTCTACTGTGACAAATACATATAGTTACATTAGTACTGGCGTCCAGCTCAACATCACGCCTTATATTAATGAAAGTGGATTGGTTCAGCTCGATATTAGCCAGGAAGTCAGCACCGCCGGAGAATCTACTTCGGGGAGTCCTCCGATTAACACGCGTTCTCTTCAGACCAGCTTTCTGGCCGATACTGGTGAGACAGTTTATATTGGCGGGTTGATAAAAACACGTAATGAAGATACAGAACAAAAAGTGCCAGTTTTAGGTGATATTCCGCTATTAGGCAATTTATTTACATATAAGAGTACGGCACAAACTTCGACAGAGTTGATCCTGTTAATTACCCCCTATGTGATTAAAAGTCAGGAAGAGGCTTTACTGTATACTAAAAGTTTCAGTAAAATCACAGGCTGGACTCTGTCTCCGGATATGTTGGAAAAATAGTCTTTCAAGGGTGTTTTTTTAGACTAGAATATTAGATCATGTGTCGAATTATTGGCATAGTTCGATAAGTGGGCAATTTTGTGAAAGTATTATTTTGTGTGATCAATGTCATTGTTTGGAAGTGATGTTTTCATAATTAAGCAGAATTTGTCCATTGACAAGTGCTTATTTTGTCTCGAAAATAGCACTTGCGCACTTCGGAGCGCGATCATTAATCAATGCCTGGGTTTTCTTTTTATTTTTTGGTTTAGCGGCCGAAATAATAAAAAGTTGGCATGGTGCTAAGAATAGTGCACCGAAGTTGATCAAATTGGCTGACGTATATATGTTTATGTTGGTTAAAAAAACAATGTGGATCCAAAACAAGGATATAAATAACATGTTAAAGAAAACTCTAATTGCTGCAGCTGTAGCTACTGTAACAGCAACACCAGCTTTTGCTGATATCAGCTTGACTTATGGTGGTTTGCCTACAAACACTGCAACTGATATGACAACAACAACATTAGCGACTGTGACTAAGTCTAGTGTTCTGTCTTATTCGACTGCTGAAGAAGAGATTGCTACTATTTTCGGTGTTGATGGTGATTTAAAGCAAAACGGTTTTATCACTTTGCAATTGACCGGCGGTGCTACATTTAACGAATCTGAAGTCAACCAATGGTTAACGGTTGCTGGTGCTGGTGCTGATGTTGATGCAATTTTAGCTGATCCGGCTAACCAAACTCAGTCTATCAGTATTGAGCTTCTGCTTGCGTCAACTCTTGCTGCTGATGGTGTGATCAAGACTACAGGTGGCACGCCAACTGCTGCAGATCTGAATGATGTGTTTAAATTTACTAACACAGGTACACAGCAATACACTATCGAGCACGATATTGATGAAGATGGTACTCGTTTGCGTCTGGCTTTGAAACAAACTACCGGCACTACCAATGAGATGATTCGTGTTGGAGCTACTACTGCTGTAACTGACGCTGATGTTGATACAGCTGCGATTGCTACCACAAACGTTGCTGATACGTGGGCGGCTTTACCTGCTTCTATTACTGGTGCCACTTTAGCTGTTATTGGTCAAGCTGGCTATGATGGTGCGGCTGATGAAACGGCTCGTGTTGCTTACCTGAGAACAGAAACTAACACGACCACAGCTGGTCTTATCGATGATTACCTTGAAGGTATCGCTGGTGTGTATGCTGGTACAAATGAAACTTTAGTTGGTGCTGGTACAGTTGTTAACTTCAATTTACCAGAAGCAAACCAAATCTTTAATCTAGCTGGAACTTCAGGCAACGTATTCATGAAAATCGGCGCTCTGAAAAATGCATCTTATTCAGCTGATCCAGTATCAACAGCTGCTCTGTTCAAACTAGGTGATTTGTTTGAATTAACATTGACAGACTCTGGTACAGCTACAGCTCTTGTTTCGGAAGGTTTCCTGGCATATGACACAGGTACAGACCGGGTCGCTGATGATGAAGATGTTGAAGCAGATACCTTAGATCTGAAAAACAGAACTTCTAACCAAAACCTTCAGTTAAATAAAGTGAACTTATCTTTAACTGGTGATATGACAGCGTTCCGTGTAGATGCTGATGGTGATTTGATCCTGAAGGATGGAACTGAAACTGGTTGGACTGTTAATTCTGATAAGACTGGTGCAACGGCTACTTTGGCATCTGACGTTTTGGAAGGTGTAGCTTCTCTGGATGCAAGCGCTCGTGGAGTGAGTACAGCTCAAAATACTGCATGGACGAATTTAGGTAAAATCTACGTTCAAGCATCAGATAACACTACTCCAATCCCAGCTCAGTCAATTAGTGTAACAGCTTCTATTGATGGTGATGATCAGGCTACGTTTGATGATTTCTCAGATACAATCAGCAATCTGTTTGTTTTCACTCGTGATGGCATGAAGTTTGATACTATCCTGACTGGTACAACTTCTGCGAACACTATTCATATTCGTGATATTTCTGGCACTTTACCTGAAGCTGGCGGTAAGATTTATGTGACAGTTTGGGAATACGACGCACATGCTGCTGGTGAAAGTGCAGAAAGCACTGTACTGGCTGATCGTCAGGTTATTTCTGTAACTCTGCCATCAAAAGGTGCTGTAACTCTGAACCCTGCAACTATCGCAGAGCAACTGGGTATCACTGTGAATCCTGGTCGTCAGGCACGTATGGTGTTTGAAGTTGAAACGAACCAAGGTGAAGTGGCTGTTAAGAAGAAAGACAGCAGCGGTATCGATATCCAAAACGGTACAAAAGGTGTTCACACCAACGTTGTTGACTTCACTCTGTAATCATTCTGATTACAGACAACAAGTTAATATAAATGACAAAGGAGCCCATAGGGCTCCTTTATTTTTATCACACTGTTAAATCATGTATTTTCTTCTGTGCGTTTTTTGCATCTTTACTGTTTTTTCCTCATAATATTCCCCCTTTCTGTATGATAACGAAGTAGCCGTGATTACTGTCGAGCAAATCAATAAAAGCTTTTCTTTAGCTGCATCCCCATGGCAACGCTTGCGGGATACTGTCTGGCCGCAAAAATCCGGACCCCGTTTTCAGGCCCTGAAAAATATCAGCTTTATCGCAAGATCTGGAGAAACACTGGGTATTGTTGGTCACAATGGCAGTGGTAAATCGACTTTATTACAAATTATTAGTGGTGTGCTTTCAGCTGATTCTGGTCACATTCAGGTCGAGGGGCGTATTGCTGCATTGCTGGAACTTGGTTCTGGTTTTAATCCTGAATTTACCGGCAGACAGAATGTTTACTTTAATGCGCAGCTTTTAGGCTTATCTCAGCAGCAGGTTGATGAAAAGCTGGCGGATATTCTGGCATTTGCCGATATCGGAGATTTTATTGAGCAACCTGTAAAGTGTTATTCCAGTGGGATGATGTTACGACTTGCCTTTTCGGTCGTCATGCACATTGACCCGGATATCCTGATTGTGGATGAAGCATTGGCGGTTGGCGATGATGCCTTTCAGCGTAAATGTCATGCCAAATTAAAGCAGTTACAATCCCGGGGTGTCACTTTGTTATTTGTGTCTCACTCTGCGGGTCAGGTGATTGAACTATGTGACAGAGCGATTTTACTGGACCATGGTGAATTATTAATGGAAGGCTCCCCGAAAGACGTCGTACAGCAGTATCATAAATTACTTCACTTACATGGCCCGGAAAGGAATGAATACCGGGAGATGATACAGCGTGGTTTGGCGCAATCAAAAGCCGCAAAAGATGAAGCGGTGGATTCACGGAAAGAAAGAGCAGCATCAGGAACATTTGATCCGTCACTTCAGCCTGCGTCCAGCGTATGGTATCAAAGCCAGGGCGCACAAATTTCAGATCCGCATATCGAAAATATCAATCAAGAGCGGGTTAATTTGCTGACGGCAGGGGATGATTATGACTATGTTTACCGTATTCATTTTGACTCAGAAGCATTTGAAGTCGGGGCCGGGATGATGATTAAAACCGTCTCGGGCTTCGAATTAGCCGGAGGCACTTCGATTCGTGATCATCAATTGAGAATTCCGTATGTGGCTGCCGGACAAAAAGTTGAAATGCGTTTTCGTTTTACCTGTCAGTTGCCAAATGGCAGTTATTTTCTGAACTGCGGTTGCTCTGCACTCGTTGAGGGTGAAAGACGTTTTCTCCATCGTGGTGTTGATGCTGCCATGTTTACGGTGATGGAGCAAAGCACGCATATGACCGGTGCCGTAGATATAATCCAATCTATTTGTAGTAAAGTGATTCATGAAACGTCCTAATCTGTTTATTCTTGGTGGGCAAAAATGTGGCACCACAGCACTGGCTCATTTTCTTGGGCAGCATCCGGAAATTTTTATCGCTGAGGGAAAAGAAGCCCATATTTTTGATCATCCTGAGATAGAACCTTCTGACCATCAACAGCTTGATAGTGCATACTGTCACTTCTTCCGGGAAGGTCAGTCACAAAACTATTATTGCGATGCGACGCCAATTTATAGTTACTGGACTGATTTGCTGCCTTTCATCGCGGATTATAGCCCCGATGCAAAAATTATTTTTATGGTCAGAGATCCGGTTGAACGGGCCGTATCACAATACATGATGGAAAGTAACAGAGGTTATGAGCGATTACCCATGCTTCAGGCTTTTCTTAAAGAGCCTGAGCGCTTGTTGCAGGCTCAGCAAAACAGAAAGGAATGGATGTCTCCTTCCCGCTGGGCATCCTATTTGGATCGGGGGTATTTTCAGCAACAGCTGGATGTGATTCGCTCCGTTTTTTCTGAAGATCGGCTGTTGATACTACATAATGATGATTTGCGCCATTGTCATGATGATACACTCAGCCGGGTCTATCAATTCCTGCATGTTGAGTATTTAAAAACAGAACCCAAAACTGTATTTTCGGGAAATTACCGGAAAAAAACGATGCTTGATTATCTGGCCCGGCGATATGCCCGCTGGAAATTGAAAGATGAAATACAGTTTGTGCGCCAGTTTCGTCAATCCAACGATTAAAAAAGTGAACTATGAAATCATTAATGACTGAAAATAATGCTTCTCTCCCGGAGAAATCAGCTTCTGCCCGCGTGGTCGTTGTGCTGGGAATGCACCGGAGTGGTACCAGTGCGTTAACCAAGGCTTTGAATGTTTTGGGTGTTTCACTCAGTGAAAACCTGATGCCTGAAGGGGAGTTTAACCCGAAAGGTCACTGGGAAGATCTGGATATCGTTGCGATTAATGAACAGCTGCTTTCTCATCTTGGATTGATGTGGTTCACGCCGGTACAGCCGGAGATTGATTTTACTGATCCTGTTGTTGTCCGGTTACTTGAACAAGCCGTTGATTTAGTTTCCCGGCGAATTCAGACCTATGCTTTATGGGGATTTAAAGACCCAAGAACACCGTTTCTGTTGCCCTTCTGGAAAGAAGTGTTTCGCCTGGGTGATGTTAAGGCTGACTATATCTTTATTCACCGGAATCCACTGGATATCAGCCGCTCATTGAACAAGAGAAATAACTTCTCTCACCGGCACGCTTACCTGCTATGGCTTTACCATACAGCCGCTCAGTTGTCTATCCTGAAGGATGAGTCAGTCTTCTGGCTGACATTTGAACAGTTGATCACTGAGCCTTATCAAATGCTTGAGGCGCTGACCTCATTTTTATCGATTACCGGCATCGCTCAGGAAGTGATTGATGATTATTGTGAGCAGTTTATCGACCGGTCATTAAATCATAGTATGACTCAGACAGAAGCACTGCAAAATGATCCTGAAGCTTTCTATCCTGTGGTTGGATTTCATCAGTTACTTGAGCGGTTGGCGCGTCAGGAGTTATCTTTAGCGCAGTGGTTTAATGCAGAAGAAAGCAGGTTGTTGACCGAAGATCTGCCACCAGTATTGGCAGAGCAACATCAGTACTGGTTATCTGTCAGCGATATTGTGATGGCGCTGTTTCATAAAAATGTTCTGAACACCGAGTTCAGAGATCAAATCAAACATACTGAGTTAAGAAATGAACAGCTCGTGGTTGATTCACGGAACCGGCAGGCTGAGTTACAAATTTCAATCGAAAAGCTTCGCTCTGATATTAAGCAGACACATAGTCAGTTAAATGACTCGATGCAAGAGCTAGCTTTGTATCAAACCGCTTTACAAGAAGAAAAAGAGTCAAAAGCTGAATATGTAGAACAAACCCGTCAGGAGAGATTGCATCTGCAGAATGAAATAGAGCAGCACCGGCAGGCCTTGAACGCTGTCTATCACTCCACATCGTGGAAAATCACCAGGCCGGTTCGTCAGGGTAAAGAATTATTGAAAAAAGCTGCTGATTTACCTGAATTAGTGCATAAGCATGGCGGTGTTATCAGTCTGGTTAAAAAAGTTGTCCGTGTTCTCAGACAGCAGGGGATGAGCGGATTACGTTATAAGGCGACCACAGAGCCTGTGATTGATTATGGTCAATGGTTAGCCCGTTACGGCTCATTATCTGATGAGCAGATAACTGAAATGAATAAACGGGTCGACAGTCTGGCAAATCGTCCTCTGATATCTGTGTTGATGCCAGTTTATAACCCACCGGTTGATTATCTGAAAGAAGCCATAGAATCTGTTCGTGGGCAGGTCTATCCAAACTGGCAATTATGTATTGCGGATGATGCCTCGACTGATCCACAGGTCTGGAAAACACTGACCGAATATGCAGCAAAAGATGCCAGAATTCAGATAGTTCAGCGCGAAGAAAACGGCCATATTTCTCTGACGACAAACAGTGCGCTGGCGCTGGCTGAGGGGGAGTATGTTGCGTTGATGGATCATGATGATAAATTAGCGCCCGATGCCTTGTTCTGGGTTTCTGAAGCCATTCAAAATAATGAAAATGTCGCGATGATCTATTCGGATGAAGACAAAATTACCGCCGATGGTGTGACGCGTTATGATCCGAACTTTAAGCCTGACTGGAATCCCACGTTGCTGCTGAGTCAGAATTATGTGTCTCACCTGGGGGTTTATCGCAGTGATATTGCCAGAGAGATTGGCGGCTTCAGAAAAGGCTATGAAGGCGCGCAGGACTGGGATTTTGCTTTGCGGTTTGTGGAAGCAATTAAGCGGGAGCAGATTGCTCATATTCCCCGGATTTTATATCACTGGCGGGCTATTGAAGGGAGTACCGCCGTTGATGAAGAAGAAAAACCTTATGCATTAGAAGCAGGGCTCAAAGCTGTGGAGGAGCATTTACAGCGTCAGAAAAAGTCCGCTGTCGTGTCTCAACACCCGGAACGTCATTATGCGAGAGTCGCGTATCAAATCCCGGCTCCGGCACCGTTGGTCAGTATTGTTATCCCAACCCGGAATGGTCTGGATGTCTTATCTGTCTGTCTTGAATCCGTGCTGGAGAAGACGACTTATCCGAATTACGAAATAATCATTGTTGATAATGGCTCAGACTGTGAAGAGACACTGAATTATTTACAAGATTTAGTTGAAAAAGAATCACGGGTTAAAGTGATGCGGGACGACAGCCCGTTTAACTATTCAGCAATAAACAATAAGGCTGTTGCTGCTTCATCCGGAGACATCATCACACTGCTGAATAATGATATCGAAGTCATTACACCGGACTGGCTGACAGAAATGGTGGGTTATGCGATTCAGCCTGAAAATGGCGCAGTGGGTGCCCGGTTGTGGTATCCGGATAATACCTTGCAACACGGTGGTGTGATTCTGGTTGGCGGTGTAGCCGGACATGCTCATAAAAACCTGCCCAAAGGGATGCCAGGCTATTCTTGCCGGGCAATTGTGCCGCAGAATTTCTCTGCTGTCACAGCAGCCTGTCTGACGATTCGTAAAGAAGTTTTTGAACAGGTATCCGGGTTGAATGAAAAAGATCTGAGTGTTGCTTTTAATGATGTTGATTTCTGCCTGCGGGTTCAGGAAGCGGGTTACTTTAATGTCTGGACGCCTTATGCAGAGTTATACCACTATGAGTCAAAAACCCGCGGCTTAGAAGATACACCGGAAAAAATTGCCCGCTTTCAGAAAGAGGTGGAGTATATGCAAAATCGCTGGGGAACCCTTTTGCTTCAGGATCCTTGTTATAATCCAAATCTGACGCTGGCCAGAGAAGACTTTTCCCTGGCTGAAGTTCCCCGGGTGTAATCCCGGCTCATTACGTCTGAGCTATACCAATCGAGTCAATAAATTGACTCGATTGGTTGACGGAATATTGTATCAGTGGCTATGAAGGTAGGTTTTGTTTGCTGTGGTACAAAATTTGCATTGAATATTTTATGTAATAATACATCGTTGTTTTATGCGGTAAGTTAGGTCCCATCTTGTATAACCAATGTTGAAAGGCTGACTGAACATTCGGTTACAGAATATAACGAGGAATGTTATGAATAATTTCAAGGCACTTTTTCTGGCTACCCCACTCATTTTATTAAATGGTTGTGGCAGTGAAAGTTCTGGTTCTGCTCCTGTCAGTAAATACAATCTTCAGTTTGTTTCACTAAAAGTTCTTGATGAAGATGAAGTAAATAGCAATTGCGAGATTTATGGACGTAAAGAAATCTACGATACTTCAAGTGATTCATCTTCAGATGATTCTTCTTCAGATGAACCAGACTCTGTTAACGTTGTTGTCGCTCAGAAGTCAACCGGATCATTATTGACTGCGTATATCCAGGATAACACCGGAGCCGTGACAGCAACATATAATACCGCAACATCTTCAAATTGGTCTTCCGATGGTAAACTGACTATTGTTGCTTCCGACGTTCCGGCGAATGGCTATGTGACAATTACCAGAAAATTACCCGGAAGTACGACAACTTATGCGTTAACTTTGCAGAAATCATTCCTGCAAACAAATATGACGATCAATACGGTGCTTTCTGAGGTGACTGCCGAGACTTGTGTCACGGGATCATCTGAGTCAAAAATTTATGAGAGAACCGGTTCAATTGATCAGGATGGTGATGGTTTTGGTATCTTTGGTTTTAGTACCTTAGAAGGGATCTTCCAGGGTTTCTCAGGTCAGAGTATTGAAATGGAGTCACCAAGTTCGACTTTCCTGGCTACACGTCACGTTCGTGAGTCTGATGACTCTGCCGGAGAAATTAAGGGCTATCGTTTTATCACTTTGGGACAAGTCAGTGAAGATTCAGCCATTGAATTGAAAACAGCTGACAGCGGTGATATGACAGGTGATATTTCATGGGTTGCCCCACAAGATATGTCTTTAACAGCGAAAGCTGAAATGAATGTATATAAGAGCGGCACTGGGGCGCTTCACTGGCAATATCTGCCTCAGACAGGAACCGGTACATATGGGTATGCGAGTGCTGTTGGCGGCAGTAACTATTACGTTTCCACTCAGGGAACTTATAATCAGTGGACTGTCAATGAAACACAGGCAATCTCTTCCCCGGCTAACGGGCTGGATTTATCAACCGCATTATCTGCAAAAACATTGCCAGCTGTTGCAACCAGTGAGCTGGTGAGCTGCTCAACTTCTGCTGTTGGTAGTTGCTTACAAACCTATTCAGATTTAGGGGCTTCACTAACGGCACAAAGAACTTATGTATCTATAAATAATGGCTCGGGTACCGAAGTAAAACAGGTCATATATAGTACACCTCAAGCTCTGGTACCGATGTTATCGTTCAATGATTCTGATTTAGATAACCTTTGGAGTAACAGCTTATCTGTGAGTGAAGTTTCCTTACTCATGGGAACAACAAGCAGTGAAGTCAAAGATATATTTACCCGTCAGTACTTTGATAGTTTTGCGGTAGCTGAGAACACATTTGATAATGGCAATAAATTCACAGATAGTATTTCTATAGCGACACCATTAGGTGATAAGAAAGAAAATGAGAACTATCTGAAGCGTACTAATAATTTGCAGCTTCAGTACCATGAAACGAAATAAAAGCTGATTTGCTAAAACAAAAAAGGAGACATTTGATGTCTCCTTTTTTGTAGAAGTAACTATTTCATAATGAAGCAATGATGAAGATAATCAAGCCGGACGATATTTAAGTAAGTTGATCAGGTGTAATCGCGGAAGTCACCGTGTTATCAGAATAAGTTACCGAAGTTCTTGTCGTCAATGGTTTCACTTCATACAAAGCAGATTTTGCCGCAGTGCTTTTCCCTTTCCTGGGAATGCAGCAAAACTTCAGAACACTCATTACATGCCAGAAGAAGAATTTACTGAATAGCTTTTTACTGGCTCGTTGACGCCAGTGCAGTGCTTTCACATTCTCTGCGAGTTTAATTGATATCCCCATCGAAGAAGCTCTGCGGCTGAAATCAATGTCTTCACAATACATAAAAAATCTTTCATCAAGGCCGCCTAGTTCCTGATACAAACTTGCTCTTAATGCCAGAAAAGCACCACTTGCCCAGTATGTTCCCTGTGTTGGCAAACTCTGGGTTTTTCGGTTGATCATTGTTGAGCGATCGCCAAATAAGTAGGTCCGGACAAACTGACGGAACTGAGGATATAAACGGATATTGTCATCTGGGACCATCCAGGAGCGCTCTAAAAATAAATTTCCTGCTATCAATTCTTTTTCCGATGTCATTAATGACATGCGGAGTTCAGGAATTGTATTGGGTGTCAGCTCTATATCAGGGTTGAATAACAGAAAATAGTCATCTTTCTGTGGTGTTAAATTTTGCAGATAGTACCGGAAATTTAAATTATTATTACGTGCAAACCCCTGAGGCTGATTATTGGATAAATAGATAATATTATTTTCCAGACAATATTCTCTCAGCTCGCGGCTTTTGGCATTA
Source organism: Vibrio quintilis (assembly GCF_024529975.1). Taxonomy (GTDB): domain Bacteria; phylum Pseudomonadota; class Gammaproteobacteria; order Enterobacterales; family Vibrionaceae; genus Vibrio; species Vibrio quintilis. The sequence goes on from NZ_AP024897.1 coordinate 277,177, forward strand.
TCCCGACACAGCACAACAATATCATCAGCCTTGGCAAGCTTTTTCAAGGATGCCAGATGAATGATCATTTCAGTATGGTGATGAGAAATTGTGGATACAATAATTCGCATGATTTTTGGCTATTTGTTGTCTGAATAAATTGTTTTGTTGCGCCCAAAGCGGGATTCTACTTGGACTGCAAGATTTTATCAACCACTACACTTCGGAGAGCAAGACTGTTTTCCTGTTGATGCGGCTGATTAATAAGTTGACGCTAACATTGTAAAGTCCGAAAACTGTCAAAAAAGCATAAAACATGATTGAGTCGGGAATATTTTTCATATCACAAACAATCCCTGTTCCGCTAAGTAAAACAGACACCCCTGCTAATGTAAGCAGCGTCTTTGTTTTCGATAGTCCCAGTTTCAGCAGAATATGATGAATATGCGTTCTGTCTGCCTGAAAAGGAGATTGTTTCTTTCTTATGCGTCTTACTATTGTTGCAACCATATCCATTAACGGTATTGCAATAATCCAAAGCGCTGTAACCGGTTTTATCACTTGTAACGGTTGCTGAGTTGATTGTAGTAGAAACCAGAGAACTGTCCAGCCAATCACCATACTTCCTGCATCTCCCATAAAAATCCGGAATCTTTTTCCCAATAATCCCATATTCAAAAGCAGGTAAGCACTCATGATTATAATTAACGAGAGACAAACGTAAGCCAGATTTACCTGACCGTGGTAAAGAAGCAGAATGGCGAGACTGGAAAAGATGATAATAGATAAAGAGCCCAGTAACCCATCAAGTCCATCAATCATATTAAATGCATTAATTGCACTAATAACAGCCAAAATCGTTACAGGGAGATACCAGGAGGGGAAATTTAAGGAGATATCCCCGATTAAAAAACCGAAATACTGAAGCTTCAGATTGGCTCCAAAAACCATCAGTAATGCGATAAGAGTCTGTACAGCTAACCGGAATTTAATGCCAAGTCCTTTTTTATCATCCAGTGCGCCAACTACAGCCAGAATGGTAACACCAAACATATGAACCGGTGCAGCAGGAATTAATGAGGTGTGTCGGGATAAGAAAAAAAGATAGCAAATGGTAATTGCGATACCCCCAACAATCGGTACTGAGCCCTGGTGTTGTTTACGGGCGTCCGGAATATCCACAAGACTGATGGCCTTAGCGACTTTCCTTGAGATGAAAAGTACGATGACCGAAATAAAGAAAAGAGATAAAAGTTCAATACCGTTAATCACAAATTCAACCGCGCCCGCTTGTGTTACTAAAAAATAAATTCATTTCTGTCATACATTATTTATGTTTCCGGTTCCCGGGTGGGGTAAGGGATTCACTTCTGCAACTGTACACCAATATTTGAAGTGCCTTCTTCCCTGAGTTCATCTCTCAAATCTTTGATGAGATCTACATTATGCTCATTAGCATCTTTCAACGGGCGGAATATTGCCCATTGAACATCCCATTCAGCACAGATGGATGGGTTCTCTTTCTGATTCTCATTGGTTATTTGTAAATTGTTCTGAACTTCTTCCAGTTGTGCCACTGTGCCAACAGATATGGTACTGACCTGCAGCATGGTATCCGGCATAATTTCTTTATCAAGCAGGCAGTGTAGCGTTGCTGACAAAGCTTCACAGGCATCGATTGCCGGATAAACTGCATAAGTATCAAATTCTTCTGTCGCCGGTATGACTTCTTCCAGTTTTTCTAACTGCCGTTCAAAGTTGATCCGGGCGTTTTTTACAGTCAGGTATTCCCAAACAGTATCGAGAATTTGCCGGTAAATGTTTGGTTCAGCATACTGTGTATGATGACAAAACATAGCATAATTGGGATACATGCGCTCACAAAGACAAGCCATAAAGGTTACTTGTTGCCAGGAGGCTAATTTTTCAAGACGGAGTTGCAGCGGATTCTTTAGCATATTCATTTTACGCATGAGTCAAAAAACACCGTGCAGTGTACTTGATAATGTCCGGAGAAAAAAGTCAGAGGAACAGATGTTAGCGAAGCTATTGAAAGAAATACGTCAGTGTCGTTTATGTGAACCGGTGTTACCCCTGGGAGCCAACCCGGTCATTCAGGCCCACCCGGATGCAAAGATACTTATTGTCGGTCAGGCACCCGGAACCCGGGTTCACCGGACTTCAGTGCCGTGGAATGACCCCAGCGGTGAACGTTTGAGGCAGTGGCTTCAGATAGACCGGGAAACATTTTATACCCCGGAAAAGATTGCCATTATGCCAATGGGGTTGTGTTATCCGGGGAAAGGGCATTCAGGTGACTTGCCGCCAAGGAAGGAATGTGCACCACAATGGCATGGACGCGTGCTGAATGAGTTACATAATATTCAGCTGACGCTGCTCATCGGCCAGTATGCTCAGGCATATTATTTAAACGACAAGCCAAAGACTTTGACTGAAACGGTACATGAATGGCGGCGATGGTATCCGGACTTTTTTCCGTTGCCGCACCCTTCTCCCAGAAATACGTTCTGGCTAAGGAAAAATGCATGGTTTGAGTGTGAAGTCCTTCCGCAGATTCGCCAGCGTATTCGCCTGATTTTGTCTGACGAGCCTTTATCAACCCCCGGATCTCCAAAAGTAAAAAATGTGTAAAAACTGTCATGATACTTCAAGTTAGTATGAGCTGCTATGCATTACCGGCGAGAAAAATTGTGAGTTATTGCTCAGTTTATCGTTAAAATTTCCTTAAATTAACAAAAGAACGTCGACAAACCTTTGCCAGACAGGGTCTTTTTGCTTTAGAGTGGCTCTGGTTCGATAACATGTAGAAGGGAAACCTAATGAACAAGACCCAATTAATAGACTTCATTGCAGAAAAAGCAGATCTATCTAAGGTGCAGGCAAAGGCCGCTCTGGAAGCAACTTTAGGCGCAGTTGAAGAAGCACTGAAAGAAGGCGACCAGGTTCAGCTAATTGGTTTTGGTACATTCAAAGTTAATCATCGCGCAGCTCGTACAGGTCGTAATCCTAAAACAGGTGAAGAGATCCAAATTGCAGCTGCAAATGTTCCTGCATTTGTTGCCGGGAAAGCACTGAAAGAATCGGTGAATTAATTTATAATACGCCAAGGCATCACTCTTTGATTTCTTGGCGTATTTTTATGAAACGATTTATTTTTCTTAGTTGTTTATCAATTTTTCTTTTTGGATGTTCTTCCTCTCAAAATTCTCCGTCTTTGAAAAAGCTTGAGCAGTTGTCCGGTGGTGAACGGATGGGCGATGCTGTGAGTCTTTTCTGGTACAGCGATCATGCAGGTTCTCCTTATTCCGCATCTGATTACATTCAGTCAGACTCTGATGGCGGGTATCAAACCAGTTACCGCTGGCAGGGCTCTGTATTAAAAGAATTATTTCGTGAAGGAACACAGGTTGCTTCAGAAGATATATTAGTCCCTTTTAAAGTGCATATCCGGTTTGATAAAAATGGGGATGCGGTTTACCAACAGTACCGGTTGAATGGCAAAGTTTTGCCGCTATCGGCAGAATTGTTAACTCAATATAAAAATCAGGCAAATGCGATTGTCGCTGCGGTGAAAAAGCAGGACAAGCAGGGGTTAGAGCTGATTCAGGGCGTATGGCATGGTGATTATTTTGAAACCTGTTCTGGTTATGAATATGAACGGGTTGAATTCAACCAGACATTACCAAGCTTTGTGATTAATCGTTTATCCGATCTGGACAATTATATGGCTTTTCTTGGCAAGGTAAAAAATAACCGGGTCTATGTGGAAGAACTGCTGGTATTAGCAGATGAAGATCATAAGTGTATTGTCCGTCCGGATTTAATCCCGGAATCCTGAGCATGAAAAAGCCGGGGTCATCTTCATTCCCCGGCTTATCTGTCATGATTGACAGCTTCAGTGCTTATTGCTGTTCACGGGCAATTGCACGATAGCCGATGTCGCTACGGCAGAAGGCGCCGTCCCAGTCAATTTGTTTTGCAAGTGCATAAGCGCGTTGTTGTGCTTCTGATACAGAACCCCCGAGTGCGGTGGCACAAAGTACCCGGCCACCATTGGTGACAACCTGACCTGCTTTCAGTGCTGTCCCTGCATGGAAGACTTTTCCGTCAGCTGAAGTACTCTCCGGTAGCCCGGTGATGACATCACCTTTGTTGTAACTGCCCGGATAGCCGCCTGCAGCCAGCACAATCCCGACAGAAGCTCTGGTATCCCATTTTGATTCTGCCTGATCAAGCTTTTTATCCAGCGCAGCAAAACAGAGTTCAACCAGATCAGACTGCATCCGCATCATAATCGGCTGAGTTTCCGGATCGCCGAAACGACAGTTGTATTCAATCACCTTCGGTGTGCCTTCTGCGTCGATCATCAGTCCGGCATAGAGGAATCCGGTATAAGGGTGTCCTTCCTGAGCCATCCCTTCAACGGTGGGCTGAATCACTTGTTCCATGATGCGCTGATGAATTTCAGCCGTCACAACCGGAGCGGGTGAATACGCGCCCATCCCACCAGTATTCGGCCCGGTATCTTTATCACCGACCCGCTTATGGTCCTGGCTGGTTGCCATTGGCAGGATATTCTTCCCATCTACCATGACAATGAAACTGGCTTCTTCACCTTCCAGAAATTCTTCAATCACAACCCGGCTGCCCGCATCTCCGAAAGCATTGCCTGCAAGCATATCTTTGATGGCTGCTTCTGCTTCTTCCAGTGTCATCGCGACAATTACGCCCTTACCTGCGGCAAGCCCATCAGCTTTAATGACAATTGGCGCACCCTGCTGACGAACATACGCCAGCGCAGGTTCAATTTCCGTAAAGTTTGCATAGGCTGCGGTCGGAATATTGTGACGTGCCAGAAAATCTTTGGTAAAGGCTTTTGAACCTTCCAGCTGAGCAGCGCCTTTTGTCGGGCCAAAAATTGGCAGCCCGGCTTCCTGAAAGGCATCTACCACACCAATCACTAACGGTGCTTCAGGGCCAACAATCGTCAGGTCGATGGATTTCTCTTTTGCAAATGCGACCAGTGACTGAATGTCTTCCACATCAATGTTGACATTCTCCAGCTTCGGCTCCGAAGCTGTGCCTGCATTGCCCGGAGCAACGAATACAGTTTGAACCTGAGCATTCTGTGCGACTTTCCATCCCAGCGCATGCTCTCGTCCGCCTGAACCGATAATCAGTACATTCATGAAAATGCATTCCTTCATATTAAATTGGCTTACGCTCAAAGCGTAAGCCATAAAGTTGGATGAGAATAATGTTTAGTGTCTGAAATGACGCATACCGGTAAAGATCATGGACATTCCATGTTCATCTGCGGCAGCGATGACTTCGTCATCACGCATGGAACCACCTGGCTGAATTACACAGGTAATTCCTGCTTCAGCAGCGGCATCAATACCATCTCGGAACGGGAAGAATGCATCAGAGGCCATGACAGAACCTTCAACTTTCAACCCTTCATCAGCAGCTTTGATACCCGCTATTTTGGCAGAATAAACGCGGCTCATCTGGCCAGCGCCAACGCCAATCGTCATATCGCCTTTGGCGTAAACAATCGCATTGGATTTCACATATTTCGCCACTTTCCAGCAGAACAGTGCGTCTTTAATTTCTTCAGCAGATGGATGGCGTTTTGAGACGATTTTAAGATCTTCCAGTCCAACCATACCCTGATCACGATCCTGAACCAGTAAACCGCCATTGACGCGTTTCACATCGTAACCGGATGTTTTACCTTGCCAGTAACCACACTCCAGCAAGCGGACGTTTTTCTTCGCTGCTACAACTTCAACTGCCTGAGGTGTAACTTCCGGTGCAATAATAACTTCCACAAACTGGCGCTCAACAATCGCTTTCGCTGTGGCTTCATCCAGCTCACGGTTAAAGGCAATAATACCGCCAAATGCAGAGGTTGGATCGGTCTGGTAAGCACGGTTATATGCAGTGAGAATGTCTTCGCCTAAAGCGACACCACATGGGTTCGCGTGTTTAACGATGACGCAGGCCGGTTCATCAAACTCTTTCACACACTCAAGTGCTGCATCCGTATCCGCGATATTGTTGTAAGACAGAGCCTTGCCCTGAATCTGCCGTGCTGTTGAAACAGAAGCTTCTTCCGGCTGACTTTCAACATAGAATGCCGCTGCCTGATGACTGTTCTCACCATAGCGCATATCCTGTTTTTTACTGAATTGCATGTTGAACGTGCGGGGGAACTGAGACGCTTCATCGCCCTCTTTGTTCTCACCGTAAGAAGGTACCATCGTACCGAAATAGTTGGCAATCATACCGTCATAAGCTGCGGTATGTTCAAAAGCTGCAATTGCCAGATCGAAGCGTGTTTTGTATGTCAGTGAATTCTCATTGGCATCCATTTCAGCAATGACGCGATCGTAATCATTCGCTTTGACCACAATCGAAACATCTTTATGGTTTTTCGCCGCTGAACGAACCATCGTCGGGCCGCCGATATCAATGTTTTCAACCGCATCTTCTAATGTGCAGTCCGGGTTTGAAACCGTCGCAGCAAACGGATAAAGGTTCACGACAACCATATCAATCGGCTGAATGTCGTGTTGGGCCATGATGGCGTCGTCCTGTTCCCGGCGACCTAAGATACCGCCATGAACTTTCGGGTGCAGTGTTTTTACACGGCCATCCATCATTTCCGGGAATCCGGTGTAATCAGATACTTCTGTTACCGAAATCCCTTCTTCAGCCAGAAGACGGGCAGTGCCACCGGTAGAAAGAATATCGACCCCACGGTCAGCCAAAGCTTTGGCAAACCCGACAATACCTGTTTTATCTGAAACGCTAATCAGCGCGCGGCGAATCGGACGAGCGTTATTCATGCTTCCTGTTCCTCAAATCACGGAGTTAATCGAATGACATTGATGTCAGAATTTTGTGGCGCACATTCTAACGAATTAAATAAAAAAAAGCTCGCGCAATCGTTTGGCATCGCAAAAAAATCAGGAAATCATGGTTTTTATTCTCTGACTTCGACCATATAAGAGGTTTTTTCTTTCGGGACAAAATGACCGATTGACCAGCACTGCATGTCTTTTTGCCGGAAGAACTGCCGGATGAACTCCTCCTGACCTGCTTTGACGGCGAACATGAGTCCGCCGGATGTCTGAGGATCGCAAAGCAGGGCTTTTTGATCAGAAGTGAGTGGGCTGATTTTGTGACCATAGCTGGCGAAATTGCGATCCATGCCTCCCGGTGTACAGCCCATCCCGATGTAGTCCAATGTACCGGGAATTGACGGAATGTCTTTAAACTGAATTCTGGCTGCCAGATCAGCACCCTCACACATTTCACTTAAGTGACCAAGCAGGGCAAAGCCGGTGACATCGGTCATGGCTGAAACAGCTTCAAGCTGAGCAAGTTCGCTGCCCGCCTGATTGAGTGTACACATCCATTTTCTTGCAATGCCACGATGTTCCGGTTTCAGTTTCGATTGTTTCTCTGCATGACTGAAAATACCAATGCCAAGGGGTTTGGTTAAGAAGATGCTATCACCGGCCTGAGCCTGATTGTTTCGTTTGATATATTCAGTCGGGACAATGCCGGTAACCGCCAGACCAAAGATGGGCTCCGGTGCATCTATCGAGTGACCTCCAGCCAGTGCGATGCCCGCTTCCCGGCACATGCTGCGTCCACCATCAATCACCTGTTGGGCGATATTTGTTGAAAGTGTGTTGACCGGCCAGCCTAAAATCGCAATCGCCATGATGGGTTTTCCACCCATGGCGTAAATATCACTGATGGCGTTGGCTGCTGCAATCCGGCCAAAATCAGCAGGGTCATCAACGATGGGCATGAAAAAGTCAGTGGTACTGATAACCGATGTTCCGTTACCTAAGTCATAAACGGCGGCATCGTCTTTGTGTTCATTTCCGACTAACAGATGGGGGTCATGAAAAGCTGTCAGTTGAGTTTTCAGAATTTGATCAAGAACTTTCGGGGATATCTTGCAACCGCATCCACCCCCGTGACTGTACTGTGTTAAGCGAACTGAAGACATGATGATGACCTTTGATAAATCAGAGACAGAGCTTGAAGCTAACAACATAATTCTTTGTCAGCCTGAACGGGTTGATTGATATCAACGATCACACATACATCTTGCTGCCACGGTCACAGGGTTGCTTATGGTTGTGATGATCTTTATCAGAATAAGCCGATGAAAAGACTCACATCCCTCTGATTCATATCAAGGAATTTGAATGATGGCTTCTTTAGCATGACGAATTGTGGAATGAGATGGGGTCTGGTGGCCCTCCCGGTCTTCAAAACCGATGTGAGCCGAAAAGGCTCTGGTAGGTTCGATTCCTGCCTCTTCCGCCAAATTAATCCCTTTTCCTGAATGACCGTATTTCGGTTGAACCCCCGGATTCCGTTAAACTGTGCAGGATATGAGACATACGATATGACAGCGAATCACTCTGCATCTCCCCATCCATACTGGTTACCCCAGGTTGAACAACTGCTTCAGCAGGATACCATACAGCCCTGTATTGAGGCGATCAGCCGCCCGGTTGTAACCGGGATTATCCGGCAGGTACTGGCGGATATTCGCCGATCTGAGCATTTTAAAACACAGGGCGGGCAGAATCTGGATATCACCGGCATGATTGTCAGCGCCTGTGAAAACCGGAAAAGAGATCGACAGAGCCGGGTGCTGAATGCGACGGGGATTATTGTGCATACCAACCTCGGGCGTTCTCCGGTTGATCCGCAGCTATGGCAGCAGGTGACAGAACTGAATACCGGTTACTGTAATCTGGAAATGTCATTACATGACGGTAAAAGGGGAATGCGAAATGGCCTGTTACCGACGCTGATACATCACTGGACGGGTGCCGAAGATGCACTGATTGTTAATAACAATGCTGCTGCGGTTTATCTGATTCTGACGGCTCTGGCATCTGGCAAAGAAGTCATTGTTTCCCGCGGGGAGCAGGTACAGATCGGCGGCGGCTTCAGAATTCCTGATATTCTCGCTCAGTCCGGGTGTCGGCTGGTGGAAGTCGGGACCACCAATATCACTACGGCTGAGGACTATCTGAATGCGGTTACAGATGACACTGCTCTGGTGCTGATGGTGCATCAGTCAAACTTCTCCATTCAGGGCTTTACTGAAGCGCCGGATATTCGTGAAGTGGCGAAAAACTTACCGCAGCATGTCCGGCTGGTGGTCGATCAGGGCTCCGGGCTGTCTGATGAAACCTATGCTGAAGGTGAAACATCGCTGCGGCAGTATTTGAATCAGGGTGTTGATCTGGTGTGCTGTTCCGGAGATAAAATTCCAGGTGGACCGCAGGCGGGTATCATCGCCGGAAAAGCAGAATTGATCCGGACTCTGGCAAAACATCCGATGATGCGGGCCTTCCGGCCGGGACGTATTGTTTTGTCTTTGCTGGAAGCACTGCTGGTTGAAAAGCTGAATCGTTCTCCGGCGGGTGAGGGCATTGCTGAACGTCTAATCAGACGGTTACCGGAACTTGAAAACTGGGCTGATGAGCTTGCTGAACGCTGGGCACCTTATGCCCGCAAAGTCATGCTGGAAACGCAGGTCGGTGGGGGTTCTGTTCCGTCTGAAACCTACGCCGCTTACGGCCTCGTGCTGGATCTGCCCGGAAAGCCACAGTCACATCTGGCTGCGCTGCGGCAACTGCCTGTCCCTGTGATTGGTTATATTCGTCATCAGCAACTGTATTTAAATCTGTCGACCCTGCTGGCGCATGACCGGGAGATGTTTACGGCGCAGCTCAGCGACTATTTAGATGGTCTGTCTGAATGATCGGCAACGAAATCGTGTCCTGTAAGAAAATCATATTGACCATGAGTACTATTGACCATGAGTACTATTGACCATAAGAGCTATTGATTATGCCAACAAGCCTTCTGACGCCACCTGAACCTTATCACGCTATTATCGGGTTAGCGGGGCATGTCGATCATGGTAAAACCACCTTGATTGAAGCATTAACCGGCATCGTCACCAGTCGTCCCCATGAGCAGCAACTGGGCATGACGCAGGATCTGGGGTTTGCCCATTTCTCAGATGAGGATGGCAATACCATTGGTGTGGTCGATGTACCGGGCCATGAACGCTATCTGCGCAATATGGTGGCGGGCGTCTGGCATATTAATGTGTTATTGCTGGTGGTTTCAGCGGAAGAAGGCTGCATGCCAATGACCTTAATGCACACTCTGGTTGCCAGAGCCATGGGGGTCCGGCATATCGTCGTCTGTCTGAGCAAATCGGATAAAGTGCCGGATGAGCAACTGGCAGAGACTGAAGAATTGGTGCTGGAAACCATTATGGATGCGTCTGGTATTGTGCCGGAAATCATACCGGTCAGTGCGGTCACCGGAAAAAATATCCAGCAGCTGAAAACGCTCCTGATACAACAGGCAAAAGCTTCAGCAGAGTGTATGCAGCGGGAAAAGAGTCCGGCACTGATGTATGTTGACCGTGCATTTGTTGTCAATGGGATTGGCACGATTGTGACCGGCACTTTAGCCGCCGGTGCTCTGAAAACCGGCGATAAACTGCGTTGTGAGCCTGCCGGAATGACGGGCGCGATTCGTTCTGTGCAGACTTATCATCAGCAAACTGACGAAGCGGTTGCAACCAGCCGGGTTGCGGTCAATATCAAAGGGCTGACCCGCAAGCAGGTCCGGCGTGGGAGTCTGTTATTTGCGCCGGATGCGCCGGTCTCGATGCAGACACAATGTATTGTGCGTGTCCGGCAGTTTGATTTAACCACAGAAACTGTGCCTTCCGGACGCAATAAGGTGGTTGAGGTTGCATCAGGCAGCTGGCATGGCGAAGCCCGTTATATTCCGCTGCCGGACAGTGATCTCGCCCGGCTGGTTTTTTCTCAGCCGGTGCCGGTTTATTTTGGCCAGCGGATGGCCATCATCCCGGATATTAATCGCAGTCTCGTGATTCAGGGTGAAGTGCTTTGGTGTGATTTTATTCCCAGGCACCGCAAGCGGCAGATTTATGATCACCTGCAATGCCTGCCTGAAACCCTGACCCCACAGTCGCAGCTGGATATTTTGCTGGAATTGCAGGGATTTTATCCGGTGGCGCTGCATCCCTCTGATTCCCCCGTTGCCGTGACTGAACATCAGAGACAACTGGGCGACTTTATCGTGGCTTCATCATGGCTTGAAACGATGAAACAATCTGTCATGAATATGCTGGCACCGGGGCAGACTTACAGCACCGCAGAGCTGGCTTATGCCGTGAAAACCGATGAAGCTGTGTGCGCTGAAATACTGAAGTTATTGAAAGCTGCGGGACAGATTCATCTGAAGTTTGCTAAATGGCATGCGGGAGAAGGCAGCAGTGAAGATGATTTGCCTCCGGAGGCTCAGGCGATACTCAGGCAGGCCCGAAGTTTGGGCAAAGAAGGTTTAGAAACCAATAAAACCGATTTAGGCAAAGATAAAAAGTGGCTGCGTCAGCTGGTGCATCAAAAGTATCTGGTGGCGATTGATCAACAGATTTATTTCGATGGCGGTGTTTATCTTGATCTGGTGAAGTCTGTGGTTGCTGAGCGCCAGCCGGAAGATACGATTTCCCTGCAGGAGATTAAAGGTATTGTTGAGCTGAGCCGTAAGTACCTGATTCCGTTTGTGAATAAAATGGAGAAAGATGGCTGGCTGCGCCGGCATGAAGAGGTCCGGATTATTTTAAAATCCTGGAAGTCCTGACTTTCAGACAGAATCACCCGCAGGGCGTGAGCTGAATCATGTACCTTCAGGTGGTCTGGGTATAAATAGTCAGGATCAATCATAAAAAGGCGCTTTATCCGCGAAAGATAAAGCGCCGGTTCATTCCCTCAATCAATTGGCTGCGTCAGCAAATTCACATCAGGCGTTTTCTACATGGGATCTCAGGCGCGACTTCATATTGCTGTATTCCGTCTGCACATAATTTTCCGCCCACAACTGATCTTCAATTGCTTCGACTTTCACCGCGCAATATTTATATTCAGGTGTGCTGGAAATTGGATCTACGTGCTCAATGGTCAGCTCGTTACAGGCGCCAATCCACCACTGGTAAGTCATATACACCACACCTTGGTTGATGCGTTCACTGCAATTAGCGCGAGAGATGACTTTACCCCGGCGGGAGGCAATCCAGACCAGCTGCTGGTCTTTGATCCCCAGTTTTTCGGCATCGGCCGGATTCATCTGAACATAACCCGGTTCATCGGCGAGCGTCGATAACGCACTACAGTTGCCGGTCATTGAACGACATGAGTAGTGGCCGACTTCGCGGACGGTCGAGAGCACCATCGGGTAGGCTTCATCCGGTTGTTCGAGCGGCGGACGCCACTCAGCTGCAATCAGCTGACCTTTTCCGGAAGGTGTCGAGAACTTATTGCCTTCGAACAGGAAAGAGGTTCCCGGATGATCTTCTGTCGGACATGGCCACTGAACAGACTTCAGCCCTTCCAATTTCTCGTAGGTTGCCCCTGCATACAATGGTGCTAATGAGCGCAGCTCATCCCAAATCTCTTTGGTATTGTTGTAATGCATCGGATAACCCATTTTCGTCGCAAGCAAACTGAAAATTTCCCAGTCCGGTTTGACACCTTCAGGGGGTGTGACGGCTTTGTAGAAGCGTTGGAAACCACGGTCAGCACTTGAATAAACACCTTCATGTTCACCCCAGCTGGTGGCCGGGAAGACGACGTCTGCCATTTCAACGGTTTTGGTCATGAAGATATCTTGCGCAATCACCAGCTCCATCTTACGCAGGGTTTCGCGCATGGCGTTCAGATCGGCTTCAGTCTGGGCCGGATCTTCACCGAAGATGTAATAAGCTTTACAGATGCCTTCTTCCGCTTTATGGCCAACCTGTGTCAGGCGATATCCTGGTTTGGATGAGAGTTTCACGCCCCAGGCCTGTTCGAATTTGGCCCGGATTTCATCATTCTCAACCGACTGATATCCCGGAAACTGGTGCGGTAACATACCCAGGTCACAGGTGCCCTGTACGTTGTTCTGACCACGAACCGGCCCGCATCCGACGCCACGGCGCCCGAAGTTGCCTGTCAGCAGTGCCAGACCGGCAAGCCCGCGAACCACATCCACAGCCTGACTGTATTGCGTCACACCCATTCCCCACAAAATCATGGCTTCAGGTGCTGCGGCATAAGTCCGGGCAGCCAGACGAACGTCTTCTGCTTTCAGTCCGGTAATGTGTTCAACTTTTTCCGGTGCGTAGTTCATCACAACCTGACGGAATTGATCAAATCCTTCCGTATATTGCTGAACATAGTCACGGTTATAGAGTTGTTCTTCTATGAGTGTATAAGCGAGTGCATTGACCAGCGCCATATTGGAGCCGTTTTTCAGTGGCAGCCATTGATCGGCAATTCTTGCAGACTCAATTTTGCGTGGGTCGCATACAATGACTTTTGCACCTTTTGCACGTGCTTTGATGATATGTCTTGCTACAACCGGGTGAGAGTCAGCCGCGTTGTAACCGAATATGAGCAAACATTTTGTGTCTTGAATTTCAGGAATGGCGTTGCTCATGGCACCATTACCTACTGTTGTCTCCAGACCGGAGACTGAAGGCGCGTGTCACACCCTGGCGCAGTGATCGACGTTATTCGTCCCTATCACAGCACGGGCCAGTTTCTGCATGACAAAGTTCGCCTCGTTACCCGGACCGCGGGCAGAGCCTGTGGTCATGATGGCGTCGGGGCCGTACTTCTCTTTAATTGCTAACAGTTTTTCTGCTGCAAAATCCAGCGCTTCGTCCCAGGAAACAGCTTCCAGCTTCGCATCCTTTGTACGACGAATCATCGGTTTTGTCAGACGGGGTGTTAACAGGTTGGTGTCATTCAGGAAATCCCAGCCGTAATAGCCTTTCAGGCACAGCTGACCTTCATTTGTTCGTCCGTTCAGGGGCTCGGCGCTGATGACCTTGTTGTTTTCAACAACCAGGTTCAGCTTACATCCGGTACCACAATAGGGACAAACCACGATTGATTTCTTCATACATACCCTCTTTGTTTTCCATATAGTTTATGACAGCCGGGCCGGGCGATTTGGTGAGAAACGGCCCGGCCAGCATAAACCCGTTTTTAATCACGTTCACAAACCAGAATCGTGTTGCTGAAACCGGAGTGACCGTAAGAGCAGATCAATACTCAGCAGATAAATAGCACAACATATGCCAGGATTGAAGATGGAATGAAACTTAAATAACTGATTGTTTTATAAGGTAGTGTAAAAAGTAACTCAGCTCATCTCCAGCGTGTTTGTCAGGCAGATATTGTTGATTTCGTCAAAAGCGTCAGGTTTCGACATGCTCGTTTGTTCAGGTTCGCACTGCTCAGACAACCCGAATGATTCAGGTTGTCTGTATATAAGATTCTCTGAACAATCACGGCTGGTCAATTGACTTACTGGAAATCTGAGAGTGCTGGCGGGATAAAATAGCGGGATAAAAAACGATCCCCGGCCGAGCGGGGATCGGTATCACGTTAAGAGCAACGCTTCAGATTAGTTTTGACGAATGATGCGTGTATCCGTCACAGATGTGTCGTCAATATCATCCGCTGTGGTAAATGGACTGGTTGTATCCGGATAGGTTGCCAGCAGGTATTCGGCCAGTGCATCCTGCTCTGTTCCTGTATCGGCAAAAGTTGCCAGCTGAGGATCATTGCTTCCCATGGTATCGGACAGTGCGGTCTGGTTGGTACAGCTGTCGCCGGAGGCAGTACAAGGGAACGGATAGCCGTCTCCGCCTGTGCCCAGATAACCTAGTGTAACAACTTTGAACGTTCGGGTTGTATCGCCCTGTAAAGTGCCACCGGTGACGACGGTGTCATCATAGGTGCCGTCTCCGTTGGTGTCGACTGCCAGCTCAGTGATCCGCTGTCCGTCATTGCCTGCTGAAGTGCGTGCGGTCAGCGTTGGATCATAAGTGAAACGCATCCCGGAAATTTGCGGGAAGCGGCCACCGCCGTAACCGGATGTGTCACTGGCATCAATTTCGGCGACCGTATGTTCAAAAATATCTTTGAGTTCAGCGGCTGTGAGCTCCATCGTGGTCAGTGAGTTATTGAAGGCCAGCGCCGACTGAAGATCATACTGAGAAATATCGCCTTCATTTTTGCCCGCAGCCGGATAAGCTGCTGGTGGCAGATATTGTAGGTCTTCCGCATTAGTTGAACCCGGAGGGTAAGCAGCATAACCAATTGATGCCCGGATGCCGCCACCATTTTTGATTGAAATCTGAATACCGGAATCTGCAATTTTTGCGTACCAGAGGTTCGCATCGGCAGTCAGATCGCCCAGGTTGGTTTCCTCAGAACGGACTTCTGATTTGATACCGTTCAGGTAGACATCGGTATGGCCGACGATATTCTTCTCTGCCGCCACGATGACATCATTGATAGCCGAAACAATGTTATCAACCGCTGTATTTGCAGTGCCGCCAAGCTCTGTAACCATCTGGCTGTCACTGATGAAGACACCACTGACGTTTTTATCGATGGTATTGGTGAGCAGTTCACCGTTTTCATCGAAACCAGCAACCAGCCGACCCAGATATTTATAATCACCGTCAACATTGACGACTGCGACATTTTCATCACTGGCAGATTTGAACAGCAGCGGATAATCTCCGGCAGATGTGTCACCGGCCCAAAGGCGGTCGGTACTGTCAGACAAGCGGGTATTTGAACCACCTGCAACGATAATATCCACATCTTTGAGCAGGGTTGCCAGTTCTTCTTCAATATCGATTCGCTGCATATGTGCCAGCAGAATGACTTTATTAATACCGGTTGCCGTTAATGTATCGACTTTAGCCTGAATCAGTGCCGCCAGTTCGGTTGTACTGTCACTGGCTGGTAAGACTGTAATATCACCGGTGCTGGTAATCACTTCGTTGGTCGGTGTTGTTGCACCCACGATGCCGATTTTTTCACCATTGACCTCAATAATTGTCGTTGCGGCAAAGCTATGTGGAATGGTGCTGGCGATTTGTCCATCGGTTGTGACCAGAGGTGCTGTGTTGCTGTCATCTGAGAAAATCATATTTGAACTCAGATAGGGGAAGCTGGTTCCGGGATAGGCATTATCAGCACCAACAATTGATGCGAATTCTTCGGTTCCGCCATCCAGTTCGTGGTTACCGACCGCGGATGCTTCAACGCCCATTGCATTGAGCATGGCAATATCTGCCCGGCCAACGCCTGGTGTGCCGATGCCGGCCACATTGGTCATTGAGTCATCCGCAGCCGCTTTGTAGCGGGAGCCCGGAATGTAATTGTCCCCGGAGCTGAGGAAAAGTGTGTTATTGGGGTATTGGCTGCGCAGCGCAGCAACATTGCTGGCAAAGTTGCCTGCATTTGCCAGTGCGACTGCATTTGAGCCATCCATATCCGCGACATGCAGCAGCTGAAGTGTGAAAGCTACATCACTGTTTTCCTGGGTTTTATCGTCATCATCGAAAGCACAACCTGCAATGACGGTTGTGATTAGTGTTGCTGCGATGAGTTTTTTTATGTGTGTTCTCCTGAACAATGTCGGTTGCATTCTGTCTCTCCTTGTGCCTCTTGCGACATGTTGCTTATCTGTTTTTGTTAATAAGGTCTTGAAATAACAGTATGTTCGGCATAGAGGCTGACAGTGCTCAGTGACTGTTGAATGAATTTTCAGTGACGAAGAGATTAACAGTGTGTGAAACCGGGAAAAAAGGCCGGAAAGTGAATGGCTTTTGCTGGCGGGATGAAGGCAGGCATTCGCCACCCAGGAACGCAGCCCTATATTTCATAAGCGCATGAATCTATCCCTGTCACTCTGATTTGCCATCCATGGCAAATCAGTTTTGAAATATTGCACTGCGAACCTGAATACTCAAATTGATTCGTTATGTTTGTCTGCAGGCATGATCAGGTCAGTATCACCAAGGCAGAAAAACACCTTTTTTGGTTCTTTTCACTTCCTGAATGGTGCCGTCCGGGTTGAAGTGTAAATACTCTGCGGCCACGTGACGCTGGCGTTTATCACAGGTTGAACCCGGTGTTTTCCGCCAGATATGATAAAACAAAATCCACTGGCCTTTGTAGCGGACGATAGAGTGATGGTTATTTGAACTGAGTTCTTCGTCCATGATCAGGCCACGATAAGTCCACGGACCGGTGGGAGAGGTTGCGGTGTAGTAAGTGAGTTTGCGGTTATTCTCTGGCATGGTGAAGTAGTAAATCCCCCGGCGTTTGAATACCCACGGACCTTCCATTTTGGGTTCATAACCCCCCATATCCATTTTGATGAAGTTGCCTTTAATCGCACGCATGTCATCCGCCATTTCGACCACATGATAGTCCATACCGCTGCCATGGAAATACAGATAAGCTCTGTCATCATCGTCGACAAATAAAGCCGGATCATTGGCATAAGGAGAAGTCCATAACGGTGCGCCAATCATATCTTTGAACGGGCCGGTGGGTGAGTCACTCTCCGCAATACCGATGCCCATCCACTTGGTACTGTTCTCCGGATTTTCCCGGTCTTTGTATCCGGTCCCGGCCGGGAAGACAAAATAATATTTACCGTTTTTATAGGCTGCATCAGGCGCCCAGGCATAATTATCTGCCCAGCTCAGATCCTTGACGGAGAGAATGGCACCATGATCAGTCCAGTGCACCAGATCGTCTGACGAAAATGCGTGCCAGTCTTTCATCCAGAAATCTTTCTGGCACTTCTCATCATGCGATGTATAAAGGTACATTTTTCCATCGTTCCAGACATGCCCGGATGGATCAGCAGTCAGGATATCGCTGCCAAAATCTAACGGGTTCTGTGCATGAGATGTGGGAGGATAAAGACTACAGCCAGCAACAGTGCAAGCTGCGAGAATGGTGAAAAGAGTTGTTTTCATAGATTGACCTGCGTGAGTTGATAAATCTCTGATAGATGAATTTCTGACTAAAGGAATACAAATAGAACAGAATTAATATGCAATCAGTTTAATTTATCATTGGACGTGCGGTTTTGAATCAATTTTTGTTGTTTACAGCTCACAAAATGAAGAAATGGCGGGCGGGGCAGCAGAAGGAAAAAGAGCCGCAATGATTTGCGGCTCCTGTTGATACAGCGTTCAGAATGTTTTATCTGCGGCCAGGTTCTGTCAGTAAAAGAACGTTATGCAGTCAGAGGTTTCGCTGTTGTTGACGGACGCTTCTCACCGACAGGCAGAATCACGCGACCGTATTCGTTGTTCAGTACCTGAGCCATTGCGAAATAGACTGCACTTGCACCACAGAAAATTCCTTCAAACCCGGCGATAACACCCAGTTCTTCATTACCGGTAAAGTCTTTAATGGCCAGCAGTGCAAACAGTACTGTCAGAGAACCGAATACAACCTGCTTTGCGACCGGGTAGCGCAGAGAACCAATAAACATAAAGCCGGTAAAAATACCCCACAGTGCAAGGTAACACGCCATAAATTTCGCCGGGCTGGCTGGCAGACCCATTTTTGGCATGACAATCAATCCGACCAGTGTGAGCCAGAATAATCCATATGATGTAAATGCTGTTGTACCAAACGTATCACCACGTTTGAAACACATGATCCCAACAATCACCTGACTCAGACCGCCATAAAAAATACCCATTGCTAAAATCATTGAATCGAGTGGGAAAAATCCGGCGTTATGAATGTTGAGCAGGATGGTCGTCATCCCGAATCCCATTAAACCAAGCGGAGCCGGGTTGGCTAATTTTGTTGACATAAATAGTTACCTTCCAGTTGTCATGTCAGAAAGAGTGGAAAACGGCGCGGATTCTACATGGTTAGCGATGAAAAATACAACAATTTTATTGTTGTTAATTATTGGTTGGCGGGTGAGCTATTAAAGCTGTTTATTTCTCACCAGCGCCAGAAGTTTTCATTGGTTGTCAGTAGGATGTTGGCTGGCGATGTTGATTTATCGGTTTTGCTTATCTATACATTAATAACTAAATATTAATGATTATACCCAAACAACCTGAAGATGCAGGGTTCAGTGAGATTTGTCTCACAGCCAGACAAACTCACCCGAAGGGCGTGAGCTGAAAGGCACATTTCTACGTCAAGAGAATTTGAAAGGTGGGTACATTCCTGCATTCCCTTTCCTTGAACTGCACCTTTCGGCTGCGCGCTGAATCATGCATCTTCAGGTTGCTTGGGTATATAATTCTTCGTATCAGTGAGGCTCGGAAAAATCAATAACTGATGTTATCAGCCCTGTGTCATAGGTAAAAAGTGTCAACAGGGTAAATAAGGAGTCTTTATACATGTTGTCCTCACTGAAAATTTCTCACAAGCTTATTTTTATTGGCCTGTTTCAGGTTGTTGCGCTCGCAATCCTCGGTATCTTTTCAACGGTTCAGATGACTAAAGTCGGCAATGAGCTCAAAGACATTGCTGATGATCATATGCCACTGACCCAATCAATCACCTACATTACCGAGCATCAGCTACAGCAGGCGCTGACGTTTGAAAAGTTTATTTCTCATGCCTTGCTGGATGTGGTTCAGGGCCACTCTGTTCTATCGCCACTGAGTCTGAAATTACAGCAAGAGACTGATAAAAAAATCGACGCATTACATACGGAAATTTCTCATGCGAGAGAGATGCTGATCCGGCTTGAAAAAGACGTTCATTTGCCGGACGCCAAAATAGCTTATCAGGATTTACAGGATGAATTTGCCAAAGTTGAAAAGGAATTTCTCACACTGAAACAAGCGACAAAGCGTTTTTTAGCCAAA
The DNA here is from genome assembly GCF_024529975.1 of Vibrio quintilis. Lineage (GTDB taxonomy): Bacteria > Pseudomonadota > Gammaproteobacteria > Enterobacterales > Vibrionaceae > Vibrio > Vibrio quintilis. The sequence goes on from NZ_AP024897.1 coordinate 296,987, forward strand.
GTTCAGCAAGGCGGGATTGAATCATCACTGCAGCAAATCAACACACTCGAAAAACTCAATGAAGACCTTGATCATCACCTGATCAGCACACTGGACGATATCCAGAATCTGACGCTTCGTTCTGTGAGGCAGGCAAAAGAAGATGAAGCGTATGCTTTGAATGGCGTGATGACGATTTTTGTCATCTCCCTGGCTGTCAGTATCCTGATTTTAAGTTTCATTGGCCTGTCGATTATCCGTCCGTTAGGATTTGTGTCTTCCCGGCTGGATGACTTAGTGAACGGCGATGGCGACCTGACGATCAGAATGCAGGTCAGCCGGAAAGATGAACTGGGGTTGCTGTCAGGAAAAATGGATCAGTTTATGGAGAAACTTCAGTCCATTCTGGGCAATGTGACTCATTCCTCCTCTAATTTAAATCTTTGCTCTGAGTCGGCATCAAAAGTTGTACAAAACACTTTGGTGAATATTGAGAAACAGCGGCAGGAAACGGAACAGGTTGCCTCTGCAATTCTTGAGATGTCTCATGCAACTGCTGAAGTTGCCCAATATACCAGAGAAGCATCTCAGGTGGCTGGTGTTGTGAAGGATAAGGTCAGACAGGGACAGCAGTCGGCTGATAAAACCCAGGAGATCGTCCGCCAGCTTGCTGAAGATGTGGCTGCGACTTCTGAAAGTATTCATGCGCTTGGTCAGCAAACCAATAATATCAGTGTAGTTGTGGATACCATTCAGGGTATTGCGGAACAGACGAATTTGCTCGCGCTGAATGCTGCCATTGAGGCTGCCAGAGCGGGAGATAATGGTCGCGGGTTTGCCGTTGTAGCCGACGAAGTCCGCTCTCTGGCGCAGCGGACGCAAAGCTCGACGGGAGATATTCAGAAACTGGTTGAATCCTTGCAGGGTGGATCGGTGCAGGCAACAGATAAGATGAATAAAGGCTTAAGTGTGACTCAGGATGCTTTGGCTCTTGGGGAAGAAACGGCACGAATTTTTGATGAAGCCGTCGATGCAGTGGACCAGATTTCTGACTTAAATACACAGATCGCAGCCGCGACAGATGAGCAAAATACCACGTCAGGCATGATCCAGAAAGCGATTCAGAATATCAGTGATATCGCGATTCATACCAGTAAAGATGCGACTGATGTTGAAGAAGCCAATGATGAAATTTCTGTTCATGTGGTGGCGTTAAATTCAGATTTGAGTCAATTCAGGATTTAAGCAGGAAAGTACAGCGTTGGTGATTGTCCGGATTCTCTGACCGGGTTACAGATGACGTGAGCGGAAAGCCCACGTCATTTTTTGTGTTATCTCTGTTTTTTTGTGTTATCACACCGCCTCAGGCGGGTGGATGATATGAGTGATTCGCTACTTCTCCCGGCTACCCAGAAAACACCAGGACTGGTGGTCGTCAACCCGCAGAATGCCGCCGATATTATCCGCAGGTGAGTCCATAAAGTTAAACTGAATGGTGATGTCATGCTGCCCCTGACCGCCATCCAGTGTAGTCGTCAGGGTTGGCCCTGAATCCGAGGTAAACATACAGCCGTTCAGCAGGCATTTGATGTTGCCAAGAATATTAGTACAGATAAAGCTCGCTTCAATGGGAACCACGTCGAATGATATCTCATCATTGCCGGATGATCGTGTCCAGATGTCAGCGAGATTACTGACATCCGGAAGCGCATCTTTTGCTGCAATATCAAAGCAGAGTGCACCCATCGCTTTTTTTTCATTCGCACCATATAGGGACAGATTATAAATCATGTTTTCCATGCTGATATTCCTCTTGGAAATTATATTTTTAAGTCTTTTGATACGTATTGGATCGATTTTTAAATTGTTTACTGATGCAGCCGGATGCTTAACTGAATGTCTGCTGATTGGAATTTGAAGGGCTTTGAATGCCCATAACAGGCTGCATTTAAGTGTTTTTTTCTTTTTGCTGCTTATCGCTGTTGGTTTCATCAACGGGGTGGCTAAAAAACCGGGCAATGGTAGTTGCTTCTTCTGAAATGTTGATGGCAGCAAAGTGTGGTTGTAAATATCTGTCGCTTTGAAAGCTCATATTCTTCTCCCTGAAGGATATTGATGGAAAACCGCGACATATTACTTCCATATGAGTATTGATTTATAAACCATAGATACATTCATGAAAATAATTGGATTAATTTGTTGATTGGTGTGTCACAGATTGAGGGTGATATCTATACAGGCAGACCGGTTTTTTCCCTGATTTGTCGTCATTCCTGACTCATTCGTTTTTTCATCGCTTATGTCAGACGACTTATCCTTGTGGTAGGGGGTATAAAACCAGATTGCCTGTATGAATCAATCGAACACCATTCATAATTTTATTGACACTTGAGTTAATTATAAGTATATCTATGCCTGATTTGAACGGTGTTTTTTATTTTTAAAGATAAATTTATCAAAGCCATTTGGTTTATAATAATTTTAATAGTATTTTGATTATGAAAGTTGTTGCTATTAGTTTAAAAGATTCTCATGACCGGCGGGCATATATGTCTGCCATACTGAATCATATCCCATTCACTTTTTTTGATGCAGAAAATGTTAAGACAGATCCTCACCATTTTATATTCTCGTTATATAGCCGCGAGAAAGTAAAAAGGAAGAAGGGTTATGAGCTTACAATACCTGAGCTTGGGTGCTTTGCGAGTCATATATCCCTGTGGAAACAATGCGTTGAAGATAATGAGCCATACCTGATTCTTGAAGACAATATCGAGCTTGCAGGTGATTTGTCTGCTCAACTTGAAAATATTGAATCACTCGTGTCTCAGTATGGCATTGTGAAATTAGGTAATATTTTCGAACGTAAATATATAACCGTCTGTAAGATTGATGAAACATATAATCTTATTTCTAACCTGAAAGGTGCATGTGGAACATCAGCCTACGCCATCACTCCGGCCGTCGCTTCTTTGTATTTGAACAAGGTGAATGGTTTCTTTGAGCCGGTTGATGATTTCATGGACAATGAATGGCGAACCGGGCAGATCATTTACAGTTATTCTCCGCCATTACTCCGTCGCAGTGATGCAAAATCTACGATTGGACAGCGAAAAATAAAAGCGGATATCAGCCTGATAAGTAAGCTAAATATCGAAATCACCCGGTTGATGAAGCAGTACCGGAGAAAGATTTTCAACATCAGGAAAAAAGCGATATACAAATGAATAAGATGAGATTAACTGAGGGTGAGAACCGTGATCTCATCAGCGTTGTCATTCCTGTTTATCAGGTTGAAGCATATCTTGCAGAGTGTTTACTTTCAGTGATGGCGCAAAGCTATACGCATATTGAGATTGTTTGTGTTATCGATGGCTCAAAAGATAATAGCTATAATATTGCCCGATATTATCAGGTGTTTGATTCCAGAATTAAAATTATCTGGCAGGAAAATCAGGGGTTATCCGGTGCCAGAAATACCGGCATTGATGCAGCTCAGGGGGATTTTATTTTCTTTCTGGATTCTGATGATTTTATTGAGCCCGATGCAATCGAATTACTCTGTCAACACATTGACTCTTATGACATTGTCTGTGGCGGTATTTCGTGTGTGGAAGAACATACCGGTGTCAGATATCCCTATAAAAAGAACAGAACCATTGGCGAAATTGATTTCAGCCGGAAATTCTACGCGGTTGAGATCGCGGTCTGGAATAAGTTATACAGAACAGAACTTTTCAGGGAGATGAAATTTACCCGTGGACTCATCTATGAAGATCTGGAGTTGTACTGGCGGTTATATAGTCGTCCGGTCCGCGTGTATAGTATTGCGGAGGATATTCATCATTACCGGATTCGTGAAAATTCTATTATGACCAGGAGTTACCGCGGCGACTATACACATCAGGAACATCATATTCACATCACTCAGGTCGCCCATTCCGTCTCAGAAAAAGACCGCAGGAAAAGATACCTGTTCTATAAGTTGTGTATGAAGTTTTTAAATGATCTGGACCAGAAAGACTCACCCAAAGAGAAGTATGAACAATTTATTTACGAACAATATAAAATCAGCAGAAGCGTGACATGTTTATTGCTTATGAAGTGCTATAAGATGTTTCATCTGTTCGGTTGTTAACTTTCCCCGGATTGCAATGAACCGGGGGTGGTTTGATTAAAAGTATTTATAACGAAGCTTGGATAACCGGGATTTTTTGATTTTATATCGGGTCAGAATGTAATTTTCATAGTCCTGATATGGCGCGCCACCCGATTGCAAAATCTTTAAAAACCGGAGTGCTGATTTGTAGAAGTGATATTTTAAGGTTGGCCTTTGCACTACATGTTGGTGAGCTGAATCAATAATCTGAATATAGTTATATTGATACTGATGACCCAGATTTAAGCTCGACATGATCGAGTTACTTCTTATCCGGTAATAAAGAATATTATCTTCAATCGCATAAACCTTTAATGGCTGTGAAAAGACTTTCCAGTAAAAATCTTCATCTTCGTGGATTAGCCCGGGGATGAAACGCAGATGATTCACAACCTCAGATCTGTACAATTTGTTCCATACAACGGTTTCAAGCGAGTAAAAACTATCCTCAATATCGATTGAGCCGGTTTTCCGGTTTTCACAAAAAGGTTCTGTGATGCCTTTGTCCTGTAGATAATTCAGAATGCCGCCACTCACGACATCATATTGGTCAATATACTGATATAACGAAGTCAGGGCGTTTTTATCAAGGTAGTCATCTGAATCAAGAAAGAAAATAAAATCGCCCTGAGCTGCTTCCAGTCCTGTATTTCTGGCACCGGATAGCCCCTGATTTTCCTGCCAGATAATTTTAATTCTGGAATCACACACCTGATAATATCGGGCAATATTATAGCTGTTATCTTTTGAACCATCGATAATACAAATGATTTCAAGCCTCTTAAACGTTTGAGTCATCACTGAAAGTAAACATTCAGCAAGATATGCCTCAACCTGATAAACGGGAATAATCACGCTGATGATGTGATTGTTTTCTGGTGAGTGATTCACAGTGTCATGCCCTTTATATTTTTATTCATATTCTCTGTCAGGTATTCAATGTCAGACGAACGATCACAAGATATTATGAGTTTGCGTGAAAAATCGTTTAATTTTAGACAGCTGCCGGTGTTTTTTATAAAGAAATTTACCCAGTTTCGGGCCATAATTTTGCTTATATTTTACCTTTAGCCTGAGTTTTTCTCTCTCTTCTCCGGGAAGCCAGGATGCATCGTAATGATGAACAGAAACGGTATTCTCAGTAAAGTTCATCTCTCCATCATAAGATTTGGGACAAAAATAATCCGATGAAAAAATAGTGACCTGATGTTGTTCTGTTTCGAGTGTCTGTGTCATACCATTGCGGTTGAGCCCTAAATGTTCCAGAACGACCGTATCGCGATTCGGACATGGCGTTGTATCGTAATCGCCCCCGGCTTTAATAAATGGTCTTTGCTCATAAGTTGACATCAATGCTTTCAGAACCGGATGATGCGGAATCGCTCCAAAACCCTGCCCCGTATTGACCAGGTGATGGTCATCAAGCTGAAAGCCGATAAATGCATCCATATCTAAAAAAGAATCCAGACCGGCGAGTAATTCCACATCCGTATCGAGATAGATTCCGCCATATTCTTCGACGACTTTCAGCCTGATGTAATCAGAAACAAACGCCCATTTTTTTGCAGCATAAGCCTCTTTTACAAACTGGCATTCATTCAGGTCAACATTGCTTTCATCCCAGCGGATAATTTCATAGTCAGGACAGAATTTTTTCCAGCTTTCAATACATTGAAGCGTCATTTCAGGCAGTTCATTACCACCGAACCAGCAATAGTGAATTTTTTTTGGAATGGTCATCTAATATATTCTTTCATCTGTTTGAGTTGACGGACGATAGTCTCAGACTTTGTATTACCTTTATCTGTTAAGAGATTGCCCTCTTTTTGAACAAAGTTCAATTGGTATTTTAAACAGTGTATTAAAAAATTCATCAGGCAAGGAATTTTGTCTCATCATTCTATATTTTCGACCATATCCTGACGCGATAAACTGACTCTTTTACCTGGAAGATATGAGCCGGAATGCATCTTGAGTATTCGTTTTCTTTGCGCAGTCGCTTACAGCTTCACGCATGAATCATGCATCTTCTGGTTGCCAGGGTATATAATAATTTTGTTTCACATATTCGCCGCACGATAACGCAGATGACGGCAAAGCAGTCATCACTTTTTAATCTGACATCACAACAGGAAAATCAGATGGAATATTTTATTTATATCTTGCAGGACAATATCTTGCCTGTGGGGATTTTACTGCTCATTATCATTTTGCTTCGTTCTGCGATTAAGTTCGTGCCACAGAATCAGGCCTATCTGGTGGAACGGTTCGGTAAATTCCAGTCAACCAAACTGGCGGGCATGAACTTCATTATTCCATTTATTGATAAAGTGGCAGCGCAGAGAAGCCTGAAAGAACAGGCACAGGATGTCCCTTCCCAGTCTGCGATTACCAAAGACAATATTTCGCTGGTCGTCGATGGCGTATTGTATTTCCGGGTGCTGGATCCATACAAAGCAACTTATGGTGTGGATGATTATGTGTTTGCTGTCACGCAACTGGCGCAAACCACGATGCGTTCTGAGCTGGGTAAGATGGAACTGGATCGCACTTTTGAAGAACGGGATATGCTGAACACCAATATTGTCAGTGCAATTAATGTTGCCGCGGAACCGTGGGGAATTCAGGTACTGCGTTATGAAGTGAAAGATATTGTGCCGCCAAGTTCGATTATGGAATCGATGGAAGCCCAGATGAAAGCAGAACGGGTGAAAAGGGCGCAGATTCTGGAATCGGAAGGGGATCGTCAGGCAGCAATCAATGTCGCAGAAGGGAAAAAACAGGCGCAGGTACTGGCGGCTGAAGCGGATAAAGCAGAACAGATTCTCCGGGCAGAAGGGGAAGCCAAAGCCATTATTGCTGTGGCCGATGCACAGGCCAAAGCCTTAGAAGTGGTCGGTGACGCAGCAAATACCGAGCGGGGACAGAAAGCGATTCAGCTCGACCTGGCAACCAAAGCGATTGAAGCGAAACAGGCGATTGCCAAAGAATCTTCTGTGGTGCTGCTGCCTGATCATGCCACCGATGCGACTGCGCTGGTTGCGCAGGGCATGTCGATTATTAATACACTCAACTCAAAAGCGGGCAGCTAAATCATGGTCTGGGTGATAGCGCATTTTCCTGAGGTGCTGATGACTCTCGGGGTGTTGTTACTGGTGATTGAAGTTGCGGTGTTTGGTTTCGCGACTTTCATTCTGTTCTTCATTGGCCTGGCTGTTTTCCTGACCGGCCTGATGATGCAATTTGGGTGGCTGGATGTGACGATGAATGTTGCCCTCTGGTCCAGCGCTTTACTCTCATTAGGCTTAGCACTGGTGTTGTGGAAACCGCTTCATCTGCTTCAAAACCGCGCTTCATCACAGTCACCGCAGTCGGATTTTGCGCAGCTCACGTTCCGGCTCTCCGGTGATGTGGATATGGCGTCAGATGATGTGGTTTATCCGTATTCAGGTATTGACTGGAAAGTCAGAAGTGACAAGCCACTCAGACAAGGCCAGATGGTACGGGTGGTCAGAACGGAAGTGAGCGTTTTCTGGGTGGAAGCGGCAGAGGAAACGCCGGCCGCTCGCGAGCAACATGAAAACAAATGACAACAATAATATCAGGGCGCATCATATCTGAAGCATATGATGTTCAGGGAGACAAGGCTGAGGTATAAAAAGTTAGTCAGTGAAGTTTTTCAGGGTGAGCATCAAGTCCGGGTCTTTCAATTTTTGTCATGATTGTCTGGTTCCACAAACCGCTCAAAACATCACTTTTCGCTTATGGACAAAAAGGTGCAGATTAAATCCGCGCCTTTTTTAAGCCCAGACAGGGTTATTAATGATTAATCCTAAGGCAACCATGAGTAAGCATCCGGAATAGAAGAAATTCAAACTTTTAGCATAGCATTCACTACGACTGACTCTGGACAACCAAAAGCCCATTTTTATCCAAACCAAGTGCATCGATATGTTTAATATCGCGAGCCAAATAACCAAGGCAAAAACACCGTGTTCACCAAACGTATGTTGAGCTTGTTCGCTGAATAGCGAAAACATCAGGAATACCATCAACCAGCCCTTACTGTTAAGAAGCTGAATGATTAAACCATCAATGAACCCAAATACTTTCTCTTCTCTTTCGGCGTCAATACCTGTGCTTTTTAGAAAAGTGGTGGCTAAATAAATCAAGTAACCAGCCCCAATAAGTTGTACTACATTCATTGCGTTCGGGTAACTCTGACTGGCCTGACCTAACCCTAAGCCAATGATGAGTGACTTGATGAAGAAAACAAGATCCACGCCAATCAAAAGCGGTAGTGATTTCTTAACTCCGGCTTTCGCACCTGATGCTGCGAATATAATGTTCGCTGGCCCCGGACTAAAAACTAAAGGAAACATCACGCCTAACCAAATCAAAAATAAACTCATTGCATCACCTCCTCCGGACTATGAAAGGAGGATATGGCATTGACTTTTATGTCTCTTGTACAAAATTGTAATCAACGAAAAATGTAGTTTTTAGGTGTGATACCGAAGGCGCGTTTGAAGTTGCGATTGAAGTGACTTTGGTCGTAAAAACCACATGCCAGCGACGTTTCGACACAACTATTGCCACGGGCTAATAATTGTTTGGCTTTATGGGTTTTGACTAATAGCAGAAATTGATGGGGAGTGATGCCATAAGCCTGTTTGAAGGCACGGATCAACTTAAACTTAGATTGCCCGGTCTCACCTTCCAGTTGTTCAAGTGACACGTTGAGGTGCCAGTTGTCCAACAGATACTCTCTGGTTATCCATGCACTTCTATCATCAGTTTTACCAGAATTATAGTTTGATTTGATCGAGCCATAACGAGTAAAAAGCTTCTCTAATACCACGGCAAACAGGGAGTCTTTAGTTAAATCAAAGCTGGTATTTTCAAGGGCTAAGTGCAGTTGCTTGAGCTCGGTTAATAATTCAAAATCGTGAATAACCGATGCATCCAGAACCGGGTCAACGGGAAGCCCTGATTTATCAAATTTCTGATAGATAGTCGCTAAATCGAAGTAAAACATACGATATCGCCAACCTTCATCGCAACTTGCATAACCAGTATGAATCTCAGAAGGGTTGATAGCAATGATATGGTTTTTAGGCACCACAATGTTTTGACCGCGATAGAAAAGGCCTTCCGCCCCGTCTTCGATCAAACCAATAGCGAGTTCATCATGCCAGTGTTTAGCGAACTTAAATTTGTTGTAGCTGGCGGACAACAACTCAACACCTGAAAAATATTCGTTTTGCCATATCTTTGCTGTTTCCACTGAAGGCTCCTTAATATTCCGGTTATCAATATAATTTGCATAAAAAAATCAAACAAGCTTTGTTTGAATCATGTCTCCTTTCGCCAGTCCACGAATTGCGCCGCATGTGGGCGAACACCTGCCAGAGCATACAGTTGCCCGGGTATAACTGCGGTCAGTATTTGTATGAGAAATCAGAGACTTTGAATATTTGGGTTGAGTATCTTGGGTTTGGGGAAGGTGGTGTCTGCCCTTTTAGTAATTAGTAAGAGTTTAGCCATTAGTAACAGTGGCTGTGATAGTTTTTATTATTAGCATTCACATCAGATTTTATATGCACAAATAATCGTATTGACTATTCTTTTTGTAGCACGAATGCGACAACAATAACGGCAGTTATAAAAAGGAAGTGAAGTGATGAAAAATGCTCAAAATAACCAACAGATCCCGAAGAGAATAAGGCAAACTGAAGTTGTTAAGCTACAAGTTGCCGGGCAAGGCGGAGTTAGTGCTGCTGGTCAAGGGAAAAGACCAGCAGATTTTATCCAGTTTGCTTGTCCGGTAAAGGCTACAGGTGTGGAACTACGTGTCATTGTCTGGCCTGATGAAACACAAATTGTGATTTTCAATACGATAACATGGCAGGTTGTTCAACGGTTTACACAAACCAATATTGGAATCAACCCAGACCCTGGTTGCCAGTATTGGGTCAGTCTCGATACCAGCAATAGATCTATCAGCACGGGCATCGGTGAAATTCGGAAAGAGACCGAGACGCTCTCCTATCGTTTCAAAGCCGACAGCGGCGAAGACGAGAAGATTATTCACGATATGTTTCATAGCATCGAGACCATTGAGGTTTTTTTTGACGAAGAGGCTTTTGAAGCCAGTGCCTTCCGTTTTCCTGTCACCATTCAATTGCCTCTGGCGATTATCCCGGCCAATAAACTCACAATGATGGATATCGCTGATGTCTCAGATCCAGATCAATTGACCGGGCCAAATTCTGAAAAAACCAAAGTAACTATTATCAATAACTTACCCGCTGCTTGTCAGCAGCTTTATGCAAATGTCGCAGGACAAAGCTTTCAGCTCAATACGCAGGATTTCCCTGATTTTGCCGAAGCGATCAACCATAACATTATCACTGAAGGCTGCTGGTGCCATGACAAGTTGATAGAAAAAGCAAAAGCCGATGAATTTGGCGGTGGGGAAAAAGAAACTTATTTACGCATCACTCTGGGGGAAAACTATGGTAATTCACCCGGTATTCCTTTTGTGATGGAGATATGGCCGATTGGACACCAGTCGCCCATCCATAACCACGGCGATGCCAATGCGATTATCCGCGTCTTGTCTGGCGCTATCACGGTTAATCTGTACAGCATGTTATCCAGTGTTAAGACCAACCAAACCCCATTTAAGACAGCCACCTTCACCCAAGAGGATGTGACCTGGATAAGCCCGGGAATGAACCAAATCCACCAGCTTACTAATGAGCAAAAAGATCAAGCCTGTATTACAATTCAATGTTATCAATACAGCGATAGCAATACGCTTCACTATGAATACTTCGACTTTATTAATGATCAAGACGATAAGATTGAGCAGTTTTACCCCAATTCAGATATGAGTTTTATCAAGTTCAAAAATATTGTTAAAACTGAATGGGAAGCTGCTCAACGTCAGCACCAAAGTATGAAATGTCTGTCCTCGTAAAACTTTCTCGTAAAATTTCAGGGAAAAAGTGGCAGCTGGGCTGCCACTTTGATAACGAATTATATTGTATTTCATATGTCTGGCTTCCGTTTCAGTGAAGCCAGCGGATATCGCTTCATTTGCAGAAATGAAAACCACAACTGATAAATAACCTTTTAACCTGAATCAGATTTGGATTGTATATCTGGTTACTGACAATTATTTCTGTTAGCAATAGACGTTAATTAAATTGGGAGATAAAGTTTTTTCATTTGCGTTTAAAAAGATGGGTGTTCAAATCACGCCGGAGATATTGATGAGTTATATTGAGAAAGCGAGTTACCCAATTCGTAAGTATTCAAAACTGCCCCATAAATGCAAAGGTCAACGATGAAAAAATATTTATGGCTGATTTTTTTGCCGGATTAATCGCTGCTGTTTATTATCTGCCTCTCTCAAATTTTGACCCTGAATTACCCAAGTCATTGCTACGTTTAAATCAGGTGCTTATTGAAAAAACGGTCAATATGCCTGAGCTAAAAGACGATTATTGGCTGGATAAGATGAGAGATAAAGCACAACCAACAATGGTTGAAAAAGAGATAGTAAATCTTGCTGATGATGCTGATATTCAACGGATTTTCTTCAACCAAAAGAAACCATATTCGCTTACCTATTATCCGGACTTCTATTACTACCTGAAAGACTGGTTCTATATTTATTCTGCTGATGATTATACAGAAGAGACAAAAGTGCCCTCGATTAAGCAAGCGATCGAGCAGCTGAGAGATAAAAGTATTTACCATTTCTGTGAACCAGCGGATCACCCACACTGGTTTGTGTGTGTCAGTGAGGACTGAAGTTATTTAATTTAAAAAATAGCTTCAGCCTTCGTGGCATAGGTTGCCTGATTTGTCTGTTGACTTCTTCATGCTCGCGGCTTCTCCCAATTGACACCCAGCCCCCACCAGGACTATGCTACCCGCTCACCGGCAAAATCCGGTGACGGGTTTGAGACCCCGAACATAGCACACGGCATATAAACAGATGCCAGTATTTTATGCTGGCTTTTTATATGGCGATCTTGCGCACCTGAATTTTGTGGTTTTGTTTGATTTGTAAACTCAACTGCTCCAAATCATGGTGGGCTGGTTAAGGCTGACTTCGGTCAGGCCGTGTCCGTGTGTGCGGTAGTCTCAACCTTGTCCGGTCCACCACCCATTCTTGAGACCTCTGGGTTTTGGATTAATGTTTAACTTTCACACGGAGGCACTTATGCCAGTAACAATCCCTTACGATCCACATCTTTCTCAAAAATCCCGCGAATATCTGATTCAGCTGGAAGACGCACTCAATGAGTCAGGCCAGAATAATCAGAATGCGCGTGACGTGTTACTTTACCTGAATAAGCTGATCACCATTCATGCTTCAATCGGGGAAGTGACGACGATGAAAGTGGAAGTGCCGGAATAAGATCTTGTTCGAAACTAAGTTAACCCAGAGCCACTGGTCTGTGGCTCTTTTTGATTTTCCTGTGCGGGTTCATCCTGATAACCCAATATGAGTCAGAAAAGCTTTTTAAACTTACGACTGAAAGCTTACCAGGCCATTGTCTTTGTATGATCCTGAAAGAGCTGAGACCCCGTCATGTCCGGATTCCCTTTTTTCAGCCCGGTAACCAGATCAGCTTCGCTCACTTTGTAATAATTCATACAGGTCGGGCAAACGATGACCTTGCCATTATCGGCAACAATTTTACGGAGTATCTCTTGCTGCTTTTTATAGGTCGCTGAATACTGCTTTGAGGCAAGCTTCACGCCGGTATCATTTAAAAAAATAGTGACCGGATGACCGCGTTCCTGCTGGGCGCGGCCAAAGCCAATCGCCATGAGTGAACGGTGACTATTCTCACTGGTTAAATTGATAAACAAAGGATCTGTGTTTCCGGCAAAAGCGAATGTCGATGTCATACCAAACAACAAGATCGTCCACATGAAACAGAGTTTGAAGTATCGCATGGATTTTTCCTCGCGTTGTGTCTGTGAAATGTTTCTTAGTTCTATGCAATTCAGATAGAATCAATCGTATGAGTTTGCCCCCAAACATGAACCACTGACATCAAACCACGGAGCAAATCAATACCCTTACAAGTCTAGCCGGGAAACCGGTGAGTATGCCTGGTTCAATCCGTTTTCATCGACACACAACAAAAAAAGCACTAACAAATTGCTCTGTTAGTGCTTTCAAATCAATTTTATGAAAAATGGCTTAGTTCATGCCGTATTATAACTATATGGTTTATTGTTGTTCTTTAAAATTCATGGATGTTATTTTAACTTGTTGAAAATATTGTATTTATTTTTATGTTTGTTCTTTTTTGTTCGTCGTGTATTATCGTTACACAAATAAATGTGTGTATCACGGTGTGTATCACAGAAGTCTATAATTTATCCAGCCAGGTGCTTGTATGGCAACAACAAATAAAATTAATGATAGGTTTTTAAAATCAATTGATGGGAAACCTTACGAGGGTAAAAGTGTTCTTTCTGATGGCTCTGGATTATCTGCCCGGATTTCTAAAAATGGTGTCATTGGCTGGATTTATCGTTATCGGTTAGGTGGACGGGAGACGAATCCAAAATTATTAGGTTTAGGTTCGTATCCGGAAACCTCATTAAAGCAGGCCAGAGAAAAGCGTGATCGCTGCCGGGAATGGCTGGATAATGGTAAAGACCCCGCAGTTGAAATGAATCTGTTAAAAGCAAGCCGACAAAACCCGGTGACAGTCAAGGAAGCGCTTGAGTACTGGCTGGAAAACTACGCGAAAGAAAACCGCAAAAACTATAAGCGGCATCAGGCACAGTTTGAACGGCATATTTTCCCTGCGCTTGGCAAGTTCCCCCTTGCTGATGTTTCCACTTCATTATGGTGTTCCTGCTTTGATAAAATCCGCCGGGGTTCGGGAAAACGGAAAGCGGCACCGGTTGCCGCCGGGTACATTTTCCAGAATTGTAAACAGGCGCTGATTTTCTGCCGTAAACGCGGTTTTGCTCTCAGCCATGCTTTAGATGATCTGATTATCAGTGATGTGGGTAAAAAGCAAGCGAAACGGGATCGCGTGTTGAATGATGAAGAACTCACGCAATTGCTTGAACTGATTCAGGGTGACAAGGTGCTTCCATACTATCAACGGCTGATCTTGTTACTCATCATCTTTGGTGCCCGGACTCAGGAAGTGCGCTTATCCACTTGGGATGAATGGGATTTTCATCAACAACTTTGGACGGTGCCAAAAGCCAACAGTAAAACCTCTGAAATGATTATCCGCCCGATTCCGGATGCAATCATTCCTTGGTTGCTGGAACTGAAGTTTGAAACGCAGAAAACCGGTTTTGTGCTTGGCGGAGAAAAAGCACCGGAATCTGTCAGCCAGTATTGCCGGATTTTGTGGAAGAAACTTAAACATCAGGAATCATGGTCAATCCACGACTTGCGCCGGACGATTGCCACCAAGCTCAATGATTTAGGCGTTGCGCCGCATGTGGTTGATCACCTGCTAGGGCATACAGTCGCCGGGGTATCCGGAATTTATAACCGCAGTCAGTATTTAACCGAGAAATCAGAAGCGTTAAGGATTTGGGTTGATTATCTTGGGTTTGAGGAAAGTGTTTCTTTGGGGCAGCGTGAAGGGGTAGTTTAAGCCTTTGGGACAGACTCTTTAATTGTGTCTGTCCATGTTATTTCTCGCTAAACGATGTAACTCACTTCTGTCGAGTAGACGACACTTGTTACCAAGTGCCGCCCCTCTAAGAACCGTACGTGCAACTTTCACTGCATACGGCTCAAGCCTCCACTAAGGCATCATTGATACCCAGCAACTTATAAAGCAGTCGAAGCAGGTTCGTTCCAAGAGTTACGAGCTAGCCTTTTGGGTTTTCTCTTCGCCAAGTATTCTTGGTATTGAGGGTCAAAAGGGGTAGCAGCACTCCTAATTTTCACGTGTCTTTCGATAGGCACTTTCGCTATTTGGAACAGATTGAAGTGACAGTCCATGTTCATGATTTTCTGCCAACCGTGAAATTGCCATTGGCCTTTACGATTGAGAAAGTACTTATGAACAACCCAGTCTTTGGACTTGGTTGGATGACGCCTAACTGCCCAGTGCCATAGCGCTTGGAATAGTTTGTGGCCGACATACCCGAATATTTGTTTAGCAACACAGTGGCGATAGTAATTCGCCCATCCCCTGAGTTTCGGATTTATCAACTTGATAAGATCGTTAACAGGGATGGTTGCGTGCTTTTTAATGAGTTCTCGTAGATTTCTCAAGAATAACAGCGTGTTGGATTTGCTCGGTTTGATGAGCAATTTGCCTTTGTACTTCCTGTGATTGAAGCCTAGAAAGTTAAAGCCATCATCAATATGAGTGATCTTCGTTTTCTCTTCGGAGAGGGCTAACCCTCTTTCTGCCAAAAAGCCAGCTACCAACGGTTTGATGTCGTTCACTAGCACTTCCTTTGAAGAGCAAGTAACCACGAAATCATCCGCATAACCGATAAAGTTGGCTCTAGCCCCCTTTTTCAGGGCTGTAGATTTTATTTGTTGCTCTATTCCCGCGAGAGTCATTAGCATCAAGGTTGGAGAGATTATTCCACCTTGAGGTGTACCTTCATCGGTATCATAGAACAGACCCTTATCCACATAGCCAGACTTTAACCATTGCTCTAACATACGTTTATCTACCGTGATATTGTCCATAAGCCATTGATGCCCGATTTTGTCGAAGCAAGCCTTAATATCTCCCTCAAGAACCCATTTCGCTGATCGCTTTAGAGCCAAACATTTGAAACACTGACTGACGGCGTCAGCCGTGCTGCGATTTGTCCTAAACCCATAGCTATTGAGGTCGGCAAGCGTTTCGGACACTGGTTCGAATGCTAGAAGATGGAGGGCTTGTTGCGCTCTATCAATCATGCATGGAATACCCAATGGCCTGAGCTTACCGTTCTTTTTGGGAATGTAGATACGTTTAAGTGGTTTTGCAGAGTAAGCCTTGCGGCTCAGTTGATTGACTGCTTTCATACGGCGTGCATCTGTGGTCCAGGTGACACCGTCTATTCCAGGCGTTTTACTGCCTTTATTCTGAGAGACTCGCTTAACTGCAAGAAGCTTGGCTGAGCGAGAATGAGTCAAGAGCCACTGTAAGGACTTCACCTTACCGTATTTCTTTTCTCTCGTTGCTTTTGCGATACGCATTTGAAGCTTCAATACGTGTGCTTCAATGGATTTCCAGTCGATGGACTGCCATTGAGCGCCGTCAGAAGATGCACCAATCTCTTTCGAGATCACCATTTGCTTTCCTCCTTGAATAAAGTTCTTCAAATTCTCTCGCAATGGGAGACCAGTCGGAAGTGGGCTCACTTTCGTGATCAGACATAAGTCTGTATCTGCATCATTACAATGTAGCTTTCGCTTTTTCCGACCTCCTATACCTGCATCACTATCGGCCACAAAGGCTTTCCCAAAGGGAGTGATACAGGCTTACCCTGTTCCGTATGTTACGTAAAATGTCAGGTTAGATGCCCACTATAGTGCGGAGAGTGCAGTGACCACGAAAGAGTACTGTCCAACCTCTTTCCAACTCTCATTGCCTTTTGGCCACAGCGTATTAACCACTTCCGCTGCTTCATCATATAACGCACCTTGAATGGATTCACATACGTTCATCATACTGACTACCTAGCACTTACCCGAATTGTGGTTTTCAGGAGAAACGTCCTCTCACGATTCTGTTCCCACTCAGCCCAACGGCCAAGTTTCGTTACATTGTCCGAGCCGCTGCTTTATTCAGGCTCGTAGGTTCATCTGGTGATACAGACGGTTCACTCATAAAGCGGTGAACAACGCTTCATACGACTTCAGGTCGCACGGACAGAAACGAGTTGGGTTTGTTACTCCAAAACGCTTCTGTCAGCTTAGTAAAAGTATGTTGAAAGCTTAGCCTTTTGTTAGGCAATTACTATCTCTAAATTTGGGATTAAGTCAGAAATAATGGTATGTTCGTTTGTTGTTGATTCAAAACATATTTGATTCTTACTGCCTACAGCTATATCAAACATGTCTGTCAAATTGACTGCCATACTGTTGTTAATTGATATAGATTTAAACTTTCCTATATTTAACTTGCCCCCCAAACACTCGACAAACTCTTCTTTTAAACGCTGCTCCCAACCGCTAGTGTCAAAGTGATACTCGACTAAGAATACTGTGGGGAAAACCTGTTTTTCCTCAACTGTGATAGTAGTATGGGCATCACAATGCTCCCCAATCCTATAGTTTAACTTTTCAGTAGTTAGCATATCCATGGATTCATCTAAAGAATTAGTAGCCTTAAACGCGATACCGCTAAACCCTTTAAACTTCTCCCCATCAATGCCAAATCTAACTCTAAAACTAATAAATTCAATATTTATGGAGCCAAAATTTACACCAACACTTGTATACTCTTCTTTCTCCGTCAACGGCCACGCAAATGGTAAGCCTAATATTTCTGATACGTCATTAGCCATTTTAAGCGGGTCATCTACTTCAACCATCAGATGATCTATTCTGAACATCATCCTCGGTGCTTGCGGTTCTGAATAGAATAAGTCTAGTTGCTCTGCAATTTCGCGATGTGGTTTCATATTTCACTCCAGTTTATTCTGAGTGAAATACAAAGCCTAGATACAAAAAAACCTCTGGCGATGACTCACTCAGAGGTTTTTATAGACGTAAAAAACTACCCCCTGAGTATCCTCATGGTGGTAGGGGTGGTAATTGCGTTTAGGTAAATTCTGTTCATAGGGACTATTACTAACACGTTTCTTGAAGCGATGAAAGGTAATTAAGATACGGCCAAACAGCATATGTAAGTTTGGAGGCATCTATTAGTCGATGAGTATCCTACATTAATAATCTATAAGTCCAGCTAGGGTAAACGCGCATTAACCAAATATGAATGAGTAAAAGCACTAACAAGAATAGGGGCAAAAACAATTTACAATCATGTCCTTCCAGATCCCCTATCCATAGCAATCACCCATCGACCCCCTTATCTATAAATATAAAATTTGTAGCAATGTATTTATATGTATAGTACAAACCCGCTAGAATACCACTTCCAACAGGCAACCTATTCACAATCCCAAGCGGTTCGGATTGCCATTGATTTACAATCCATATTGCCAATGGTTACCAACCGGATTCACAATCCGATTGGCAATAATTGTGAATGTTTTGCCAATCATTCAGAATAATCTCACGCGAATAACTCCGGGCAGGTTGTACACATGGCGCTCAACAAACGCCGGTTTATCCGGTTAGAAGAAATCGAAAAAAGAACACCCCTGACAAAAGAAGAAGTGCTTGATTCAATTGATGATGGTGAGCTCAATCTGTGTGCAAAGGTTGAGGTGAAGCACGCAGGGGCATTGTTCGCAGTTAAAGAAAAGCCTGTGATTGGTGCGGTGTTTGGTTACCGGGGATTTGTCCGGTTAGGCCGGGATGATTCAAAGCATTTTGCCGCTTATGACAAAGAGAAAGCGGTGGAGATGTTTCAGATCCTTGAGCCGGAAAAAGTATCAGGCTGGCAATCTGTGACAGATGCTTTCGGAACCATAGAAAAACACATAGTCGCTTATCAGAACAGCTTACCCGCACGGCGGGAAAATCCTTTCTGGGCTTACCCTGAAGTGGTTTATGATGTCACTGGTGCTCAAAGTTTCGGCCAAATGATCACTGACATGTTTACAGCTGAAATGAAAGAAAAAATGGGTGACGAGCTGAACAGGCTGAATACCCGTTATCTGCAAAAACGAAAACTGACCATTGAACCGCATACTTTACGGATTGATTTACAGGAAATTGAACAGCTCACCCGTTCAGAAACAGTTTTACCCGCTCCGTCTGCTTCTGTTGCTCATGATGGTGGAGCGCTGATCCATCCGGTTGAACAAATTGTGTATCGGGTCTTACAGGAAAATCCGACGGCCAGAGCCGATAAAGTATGGAATATCATTCGTTCAGAGTTCCGGCAAGCTGGCCGCCAATATGATATCGATGGTGTGATTGAATCCATGACCGCTGATGATATCCGCTGGTTTGGTAAAGGCGTGCATACTGAAAATGAAATGGGTTATGACGCTTTCAGAAAGAACACGGTTTATAAGGTTCGTAAGCTGATTAAGGTCGATTAAAACAAAACGTCATTGTCAGCGTCATTGATAACGTCATATGACGTTTGCGGTGGTTAGTCTTGAGTCTCCATCAACACACGGAGATAAAAACATGACACATACCACCATTGAAAAACGCGTATACACAGAGCAGGAAACTTCCGCATATATCGGCATGAGCCGATCATTTCTCAGGCAGTCCCGCATGGAAGGATTGCGCACTAACCGCACCGATGCGCCCCCGTTTATCAAAATCGGGCGTTCGGTTCGCTACCTCAAAGAAGATTTAGATCTGTGGCTGGATAACCACACCAAACTTGACCACCTTGTTCAGGAGGTGGCTTGATGTCTGAACTGACCAAAGAGCAAAAAACATTACTTCAATGGATGCACACCGGGCGGACGTTTAAAATCTGTTCGGACTACGGGCCGATGAAAGGCGACGTTCAACCCAAATCC